>JAPLFP010000175.1 GCA_026390585.1 Ignavibacteriales bacterium
CATCGTGGGCACTAGGAAGTTAATCCTGGCCCTTCAGCACACCTAGACGGCACGGAAATCTTTTCTCTGGATCGATGGTTGGCCAGTTCCTCAGCCACCGTTCTTGTCAAAGAACATTGCACACTTATTACACGGTCTCGACCCCTTCGGGGCGGGTTTTGTAAATTTTGAGCCGTCCCCGCCAGACCGCTCGGCGGGTCCGCCTAAGTCCTTCGGACGTCGGCGGGCGGGCTGGCGATTTATCGGATGGCGCGGCAAAAATCGTTTTTCGGCAATCCCCTGGTCTTGATTACGTCGAAATGGTTTTGTAGTTTTGCTGCATCATCATCTTCACCCTCACATCATTTCTCCAAGGGAGCTGAAACAACGCGAATTGCTAGCGGTTGGGGATCCTACGCACCGTGACAGAGCAATCCGTCGAGTTGGCTTCGCCCGTTTCTCCCCATACCTGATATCCTCACGCGAGAGCTCTGATTCTCAAACATCCATCGCTCAAAGGTGAATGTATGAATCGGATCATGACCACAACGCTCTTTCTGGTCTGTTCAACCTCCTTGCTTCGAGGGCAGTCGAACTCTACGCTCAGTAATCTCGCGGGCAACCGCTCTCTCCTATTAGGGAGCAACTCCGCCAGCAGTCTTCTTCTATCGGGTGACACACTCTGGATTGGAAGCGGCCGAGGTCTGAGCTTCACTGCCGACGGGGGGACAACATGGACGAACCTGGCGAACACCGCAACATTCGATGACAAGGCGATTTCCGGTCTGACAATTCAAGGCGATGAAATCTGGGCGGCTACGGTGTACTCCAAAACGATTGACAATACGTCCTACCTCACAGGAGGTGGACTTCACTTTTCCACAAATCACGGCAAGAGCTGGAACTTTGTCGCACAACCGACGGATACGGGAAAAGTCGACACTCTCGTGTACGGTCACAACAAGATCCCCTCGCTCGCAATTACCGTGACTGAACTCAATGTAACCTTCGATATTGCGTTGACGTCGAGTTCCGCTTGGATCGCGAGCTGGTACGGAATGCTTCGAAAATCGACAGATCATGGGAAAACCTGGGTGAGAGTTGTCCTTCCGCCCGACGACCTGAACTCCATCTCGCCATCGGACACGTTGAGTTTCAACATGTCGAATAGCCAGGGGAAGCTCAACCTTGGTGAGAATCGCAACCATTTCGTTTTCGCCGTCCACGCAAGCAGCGATTCATTGCTCTGGGTAGGGACAGCAGGGGGTGTCAACAAATCAACAGATGGTGGCGTAAGCTGGCGCAAGTTCAATCATCGGAACCAGCAGCAAGCGATCTGCGGAGACTACATTGCTGCAATTAGAGAGCAACGGCTCTCCAACAGGACCATCATCTGGGCGCTTTGTAATACCGGCGATCAGTCGGACGAAAGGCGTGGTATTAGTTACACCGACAATGGTGGCGACACCTGGAAGACGATTCTGTTCAGTGAATTTGTGAGGGATGTGGCATTCAAGGATTCGATTCTCTATATCGCGACTGATGGGGGGCTCTATCGCACGATGGATATGGGGAAAACGTTTATTCGCGCGGGGACTGTCTACGATCCAATAAACGGTCAACGATTGACAGAGAACAAGGTGTACACAGTCCAGGTAAAGGGAGACACTGTCTGGGCAGGCGGATCGGACGGAGTGGCGTACACGATCGACTCGAACCCCGAATCATTTGGAGCGAGGTGGAGAATCTTTCGAACCTATGAACCGTTGCAGAATTCAGCCAGCACCTACTCGTACCCGCTCCCCTTTTCACCGTCAAATGAAGTTGTCAGACTACACTACAGCACGCAGGGTCGCACAGCTGCCGTGACAATCAGAATCTTCGACTTCACAATGCATCCCGTCAAGACATTGCTCCGGAATGCAGTGCGGTCAGGCTCGTCTGAGCACGATGAGATTTGGAATGGGAATGATGATTCGAATCGTCGGGTGGCGAATGGCGTTTACTTCTATCGGGTTGAGATCGAGGGAAGCGAACCGATTTGGGGAAAAATCCTTGTTCTGCAATAGTGGGCAACCAGGAGAGGTATCAAACGATCATGCTTCCTGGAATTCCTGCTATTTCAGGCCGAGATGAAACGACAACAGGAGGTGTGGGATGAAGATGTAGATGAATTCGAATATGAGGTGTGGCTTCAACCGCACGCAATCGCACGATGGATTTGGCTCGATGAATTGCTGACTCCAAGGGAAAAAGAACTGGTTGTGATGGCTAACTGCTCATGTACTCAATTTTGATCCTGTTGATCCTTGAGAATGTCTTTTCCTTGAGTTCTTTTGACTCGCGTTGAAGATCTATTGTGATTTCGTGGGCTTTTTCGGCACTCTCAACCTTCAAGCGAATCACTCCTTCTCCGGAGAGAAGCACTCCAGTCCGCGGCACCAATGAATTCGAAGGCGAACTTCCAGGGTTCACTGCGGTTCGTAGCGTCACTGCCGGGATCACTGTTGCCTGCACTGCGCAGACCGCAGATGCTGTTTGCTGTGCATTCACACATTCAGTCGTGAGTGTGATCGCAAGCACAACTTGGAGGACTATGATGACCTTGCTTTTCATGCTTTGTCAGCATAGGAAAGTTCAAGGTCTGTGCCGCGTCAGTAAGTTCAGAAATAGTCAGAGCTGAGAAAAAAAGGGAAGATTTTTGCTGAATTGGTGGGTTGTTTGAGGCAGCGTATCTGTGGTCTGTTCTGAGTTGTGAAGATTCTACAATTTTCCCCTGCGTTCAGTATTTTTTTCCATCCTCCTCATCCAAGATGAAGTTCAAGGTCCCGACATAGTCGCCGTCCCTTGTATTCCTGATGCCAAAAGCTATGATCCCCGGGACGGACCGGAGTCCAAGAATCCGGAGTTGAGTTGAATCAACGCAAGCAGTGTACCAACCTGGTGGTATTCCCATGAAATACACACTGCCGTCCTGAAACACGGGAATGGCTTTTCGGAAGGATCCATTGATGCGTGCCACCCGGAGTCTCAAACCCGGCACCGGTTGCATCCCCGTCGGTGTTTTCTTGAGCACCGTCCCTTCGATTGTTCCAACGGCGTCAAACGGAATATCGATGGGCTTCAAGACATTCGGTTCGGTCACAAATAGAAACGATCGTTGTCGCGGAATCCATACCGTGTTCTCTATGCCGACATCATTCACATCAACCTCGTAGCGGTTGTAAGGAAGGAGGTCCCAGGCATAGCGGGCGGTGGGAGTCACTTGTTGAGTCGCAAATGCTCTGTTGAGATTGACATTGATCCCTGTCAGGAGCTTCTCCCCGGGGTCAAAAATCCCATTGCCATTGTAGTCAAGATATGACCGGAACCGCGCGCCGGATTTCCCAACCCATTCTCTGTCGAAAAACCGCCGATAGGTTAGAGCATTGTTCACGAACACCGAGCCTCTGATGTTTTGTGAGTACGCCTGCGAACCGTCAAAGAGAGCCGACGTTGTACTGCGACTTCCACCGAGTTCATACACGAACTGCAATGAAGTCGATGAAGTAGCCAGGCCGAAGTCGTGACGTACAGATAACTGCAAACGTCCATGTTGGAAAACCGACGCTGAAAGATCCACAAGAACATTGTCCCAGTTGTTCCGATGAAGATCGTATCCCGCACTGATGCCAGCGAGCGCTACATCGAGAAAGCCGAGGCCGAAACGGTCAAAGGAAATCAGCTGAAGAATCGATGCTTGGACCAAGGGCTTGAGAACCTCTGGTTCAGACCCAACCTGGCTTCTCGTTCCCTGAAACTCCAGTGTGGATATTGTTGGACCTGTTGAAACAGTCGCGGCGATGTCCGCCCGGTCAAAGACACCCGTTGAATAGTTGGTTCTGCCTCCGCTCAGCCGCGCTGAGTAGGAAGCAGATGGTGTGTAGAGCGGGAGCGAGAAGGAGCCCTGCACATCTCTGACCCTGTCGGAAGGATTATAAAACGGGTTCCGGTTGTAGAACGCAAGCGAGGAAGCAAACGAAGTCTGTGACGCATAGATGGCGTTGATCTCTCCCCGGTATAGGAAGGAAGGGCTCGCCTGAAGTCCGATGGTGTACGTCTCTCCCAAGCGGAGAGTCAATCCGGTCGAAGCAACGAGAAGGCTGGAAAGAGAATCCCTCACCTCTTCCAGGCCGGCGTTCCAGGTAAGAAATTTCGTGAGACCGGCCGCAAGAGAACCTTGTAGCATTCTGTCCCCCTGCTGTTTGGTTTGGCCGGCATTCACTGTGTAGATCACTTCTCCGGGGGGCACAATCGTGAAGGGGATTTGCAGCCGATGACGCTGCGTGCGAGCTTCTCCCGATGGGCCGTAGAGGCGAATCGTATACTCGGTCGTGCCATAGGTCAGTGGAATGTTAAATCGATAGTGCCCCTGTGCATCTGCTTTTGCAACACCGGCCAATTGCTCGTTGAGATACAACTCGGCAGTCCAGCCGGGGACAGTGGTTTCTTCGATGAGATACGATTGGTAGAATTCCCGCGGCTGCAGAGGTTCGTTGGAAAGTTGGATTCCACGGAATTGATACTGTTGGACTCCGGAGGCAACAAGATCTCCCACCGAAAGCTGTGTTAGCGAGCGAAGTCCCTTGAAGGCATGACGCCAACGCACATCCACTGTCGACCCAGTCTGCAGATCCGGCTCGTAGGTACCGAGTGCCCCAATCTGAAAGTCTCCATAGAGCAACTCCGCTCCCGCTCGAAGATCGTATGCAAGGGACTGTCTGCCTGAAGAAGAGGCTGCAGTCAACGAATAGTCCAAAATGGTTCCGTTGTACAGATGTTGGGAGCGTGGATACATGAGCGGATATTGTTGACGACCGGGTTCAATGGTGGCGAGAAATCGTGCATTTCGTTCCCGGTCGCGTACGGCAACCACCGGAAGATAGACACTGGTTTCCAGTGATAGCACCAGTCTTGACATATCGACGGAAAAACAGAGATGGAACAACTTCTCGTAGACCGCAGGCACAAGATAGAGCGAGGCTCCTACCAGGACAAAATCGTCCTTCGCGAGTCGGAAAGACTGACCTTTGACATCTGCTTTGAGGGATTTTGCGTTGATTTCGTACGGCGTGTCTTCCGAGACAAAAAATCCCGTGACACCGGTGCCACTTATGCCAACCTTTACTTCGATTCCGAGTGTCTCAAAGATGTCTGCAACAGGAAGGAAGAGCCGGCCTTTCACAATCCGGCCGATGATGATGGCACTGACGCCCCCTGACGGGAATTCAAACGAAAGAATGGCTTCTTCGCCCTGACTCTCTTCGATGTTCTGTGCGGAAATGGGATCCACTCCGAGAACTGCTGCGAGAAGCAGAACCAACACACGTCGATTCAGCATTTCGTTCAATATCGTCAGCTAGGGAATAAGGATCGTGAAGCGGGTGGTGATCGGTTGGAGCTGGACGATGTTCTCCGGCGCGATGTCGTTTCGTTTGCTCAGCAGCGTGACTTCCGCTGTATACGAGCCCTGACCCAGGACTGACCGTTTGAACTCAGAACGCTTCATCATATCAACATAGATCGCGAGGGTTTCCGAAATCTCATCCACTTGATGACCTCGGGCATCGAAGATCTTCGTGACGGCAGTTCCGAAGAATGGTGCATTTCCTCTCAGGTGTGCATGCCAAAGGACGGCAACAGACTGGGAATCTGACCGGACTCCTTTCCCCTCTATTTCAACGGCAGGACGCGGCGATCCCGCTGTAAACGCAACGGTCGTCACCTGCTCGAACACAAAGCTGACATTTGTTGTGATACCCCGTTGGACGGTATCAACGAATTGCTGCCGGGGCGCAGCAGTCGTTATGCAGCGAGTCCAGAACAAGCGATCCGACAGCCCGCTCGGTATTGACGCCGCGATGCGCACAGTTTGTTGTTGGCGTGGAGCGAGAGTGAATTTCTTCGGGAAAACCCTCAGCCACTCGGCGCAGGAGCTTCGCCGTGCCTCAAGCGAATCATCATAGCGCATCGACATTTTCCCTAGCGAGTCTGAAGTCGGATAGCCGAACCGGAAAGCGACGGAAACTTCCTGCACAACTTCGGTGCCATTCTCGACGGTCAAAGTTCCAAATCGGTTCGTGGAATTCAGGAATACTACCGGAGGCGCAACAGATATTTGAGCCTCTACGGCAGCAAGGCAGCAGACTGCCAGGACGAGTACTCGGAGTAGGCGCATCGTAGTTACCTCAAGGAAATGACGGTGAGTGTAATGTTCGCCGCATATCGTCCGGCTTGCTGAAAGCGATGAGGATATGCCACGATCCCGACCCAGATATACATGGGCTTATTCTGTTGAAGCTGGAGAGTCAGTGGCTGACGAGGATCGAACAGCGTTGACCCGGAGACAGCGTCTTGAGCAGACCAGGCAGCTCCATCACTCGAATACTCAATACGCAACTGTTCATTCCCCTGCAGCGACGAGCATTGCGAGGGAAGAAAGAAACGAATGATGGTGGTTGTGTCCCTGTCGCTTACGATTCGAAATTTCGCCGCGCCGGCATCAGAGGGCCGAATCAGCAAAGTCCGACCGGCTGTGACTGTGCCAATCGACAGCTCATTCAGTGTGGCGACCCGCAACGGCGTTTGCGCAAAAGAGTGCACGAGGGGCAGCGACAAGAATAGCAGTAGGATACATTCTGCCCGGCTTGTCAGGATAGGTCGTATGACGATGGGTGTAGACATGAAAATCCGATGGTACGACCTCAATGTAAGGAATTACCCTGAAAGTGCAAAGCCCGGACTTCTCTTGAAATCCGGGCTTCTTCAAACAAAATGACTAGGTTCAACTATGGCTGCGCGACCGAGACAGTTATGACACCGCTGTATGATCCAACCGATTGTGCTGCAGCTGCGGTAACTGAGCCGCCAATCCACAAGAACAGTTGGCCACCGACTGAGGTAGTTGTAGAGCCTCCTGTGGTCGCACCGAATGCTGATGACGATGACTGTGTGTTGACGGTATTGTAGCGGGGGATCTGCGCCGTGAAAGTCATTGGGATTGCGCCGAACAACAGGGTTGCTGGATTCGTAACAGTAACTGTCGTTCCAGCGCTCCCGGCACCTTGAATCGTAAATGTCGCTGCTCCGGCGGTCAACGAGGTGATCGTGACCGTTGCACCTTGCGAGACGTTTCCAAGGTTCAAATCAGTGATCTTGGTGATTGTCAGCGTCGCAGTGACGTTTGCCGTCACGTTTGCAGTTGTGGTTTGTGCGAAGGATGCCACTGAGATGGCACACAGCACGAGCGCAATTACAAAAATTCTTTTCATCGTTGCTTACTCCTTAGACTAGTGATAGGAAATTTTAGAGAATACTCCCCTTCATTGAATGAAACCAATTTAGCTACAAATAGTTCCTTTGTCAACGTGCGAACGAACCTAAGTGATACTAATCACCATGCCCCCGTAGTTTTTGACGACTACTCATTGCTGATTCAGAATGAGACTTCCACAGGAGGAACCAAAGATGGTGGTAGCGCAACAAGTTGGAAAGAGTTGATATAGCAATGAGTGAACAGACACTCAGGCGGATGAATCTCTGATTGCAACATGATAGAAACCGTCTCAAGCACCATTTCGCAGCAGGCAAAAGGATGCAGACAATTCAACGAAGTTCACAAAAAGATATTCATGACGAGCTGTAATACGGCTAGAGTCGTTTGACCAGGCAGAGAATTGTTCGGTCTTCCAGCGATGGAGATATCGAGGCAACAGTCTGTCATCGTGCGTTCCAGGCTTAGGACGTTTCGAACGATGGAAATCTGTCAATGCAATCCGTTGCTGCGACGATCCTAGATCAAGCCTGTCGCTGGTATATGCAAGATCCACAAAGCACGGGGTTCAAGAAATCTCGCACAAATCTTCGTGCGTAAATTGGCAACCGCGGTTGGCACAGTGAGTCAAGGCAAATCCGGGGTTGATGGGACACGCTGGATCCCCCACGATCTCAGAATTCCATACGAAGGAAAAAAAACTCAGATCTACACAAATTGCGGAAACCGCGAGGATTTCAGTAGGTACGCTTGTACAATGGTCTACCAGCAAAGATTGCAGTATCTATCGTCTACTCAGGCAGCAAGAATCTACAACCTCTGCAAATATGAGCTGGAATTGATGCAAATTGAACTATGAATTTGCAGAGGATGCAGCAAGAGCTAACACAATGGTGAAGGGCTGTGCCCCGTTTCATCATCAGCATCGTGAAGTAGAACTCTCTGAGTGCAAACTTCCGGGAACGCGAATACGTCCGATTCTGTTATTCTCTTAGGTGAATATGTTGCGGTTCAATATCTGAACGTGCTTTTCAAATCTTCTTGTCATCGCCAGTTTGTCCGGCAGCCCACACTGCCACCATATCTCAAGAAAGGGGTTCACTGATAATTCGATCTCATTGATTCAGTGTTTTGACTTTGTCGACGATTGCATCTGTGCAGGAGAAGTACGACGTCGGAGAACATTGGCAAGGGGGATCGAAGATGAAACTCTTCATAGCAGACACAAATGACAGGGTCCGACAACGCTTGGCTTCGATTGCCGCGAGTGTGGAAGGATTAGCGGTTGCAGGGGAAGCGGGTGACGTTGGAAATGCGGTCGAGGGGATCAAGCGAGCCAAGCCGGATTCTGTCATTGTTGCCTTGCCTCTGTCAGGTGGTAGCGGACTTGATGTCCTTTCTGCTGCCAAATCAATGAATCCCGCCTCTGTCGCAATCATGCTCACTCAGAGTCCCTGCAGCGAATGCCAGCAGAAGTGCTTCGCCATGGGCGCGGACTACTTCTTCGAGAAATCGGGCGAAATGAAGAAGATCGTCACGACGCTCGTGCTCCTGGCCCATCAATTGCCCCAGCAGAAACCAAGGGTAGAGCACGAAACGACCACGAGGATTCTTCATTCCCTTCTAAACCCGTCAGATCAATCCCTTTCAGTGCCGTTGGGCGTTCTAGTGGTCTGTCCGCGCATAGCATCACCTCTCGCTCCAAAGAGCACGGTGTGTTTCCTTGCGGGCGGAGGATGAAAACGGTCCAACATTGACATTGAAACAATGCCACAACATAGTTGTCGCAACCTACGAAGGGGAATTCGGTAATTGTTGAAAGGAGAGTAGTGCTATGAATCTTGGCGCGCCTGAGATCATTTTGATTATGATCGTTCTGTTTTTCTTTTTCGGCGCGCACAAGATCCCAGAGCTTATGAAAGAACTCGGCACCGGCCTGCGCGATATCCAGGACATATCGAAAAGGACATAAGGCAGATCGACACGAAGAAAAGGAACGAAGAGGTGAAGAAGTAGCTGCCGCCCGTGTGCATCTGGGTGGGGAGGAGAATGGGACAACGGAAGTCCGAGCGGTCTGGTGGCCCCGCGTCAGCGAATAAAGCAGTACCACATGGCGGTGGACATCATTTCTTCCACAGCACCCTGGATGGTCTTGCTGACTTCCGAAAGCGAGGCGACCCGCTTGTTGGATGCATCGTAGATCTCTGAGCCGTGAACACTCATCATGATTCTTTCTTGCGGATCAAAGAGGGTGTTCCCTCTGATAAAACCGACTCTTTGATTGTCGCAGTCGTAAAGACTTTCGCCCCTTGACTTCGCGACCAGATGATGGTGTGCATTGTATAGTCCTGAACCCGACATTCTATAAGTACTCATCCTTTTCCTCTCACTCCTCCGGGCTCTCACAACAGGGAACCGGCTCTGCTTTTAATGTAGACCTCGATCTTGCCAATAGCAAATTTGCTGGGGATTTTGATATCAACGGCTTACTTCCAACGCCGTATGCGTTTACATTCGACGTCATCGGAAATCGATCAAAACGTTCTGCGATTTTCCGCATAACGTATCCGCGAACATTGCTCTCTGGATTCTTCTGATTCGTTGTTCAGGATGAGCGAGAACCCGACCGGAGTTCTTCAAGCTCATTCCATCGCGCATAGAGACGATCCACCTTCGTTCTCGCAGCAGTAAGCTCTTCGGTCAATCGGGCAATTTCTTCTCCACGCTTTTCGTAGAAGTTGGGGGCTGAAAAAAACGCTTCGATGCGCTCCACTTCTGCTTCCGTCGTCATGATCTCAGCTTCAATTGTCTCGAGCTCCTTTGCCTCTTTCCACGTGAGCTTGGTCGTCTGAATCTTGAGGTGCTCTTTCTGTTTCTTCGGCGTTGCGGTTTGCGCAGCGGCCTCCGGTCCCCGCACGTCCCGCTTCTCGAGATAGTAATCGTAGTCCCCTTCGCTGAAATGCACCTTCCCGTCCCCTTCAAAAGCAAGGATTCCGTTGCACACACGGTTCAGGAAATACCGGTCGTGACTGACCGCGATGACACACCCGTCGAATGCCGCCAGCGCCTCTTCAAGAACACGGAGGGTTGTCAGGTCCAGATCGTTGGTCGGTTCATCCAGGATCAGGAAGTTGCCGCCATTCATGAGAATTTTGGCAAGCAGGAGCCTGCTTCGCTCTCCGCCGGAGAGCTTCCCCACCTTCGTCGTGATCCTGTCGTCGGTGAAAAGGAACCGCCGCAGATACGTCCACACAGTAAGACGCTCTTCACCGAAGAGGATCCATTCCCGGCCGTCACCGATTTCCTGCAGGACGGTCTTCTCGTCGCTCAATGCTACACGCGATTGATCGACGTAATTGAAAATCGTCTTATCGCCGACGTCCAGATGCCCTTCGCTGGGTTGAGTTTCTCCGAGGATGATTTTCAATAATGTTGTCTTCCCGAGGCCGTTCCGTCCGATAATTCCCAGCTTCCTTTTCTTCTCGAAATTGAACGACAATCCTGAAAACAATCTTCTTCCACCCAGCTCGATCCCCAGGTTTTTCAGATTCAACACCCTTGATCCGAACGGGGGGGCGGGGGGGATGATCAGGTCGACTTCGGCTTCATGCTCGTACCCTTCTTCTGCGACCGTTTCAAAATAGCTCTTGAGCCTGCTTTTTGCCTTTGTTCTTCTGGCTCGGGGGCCCCGGCGGACCCATTCAAGCTCCCGCCGAAGAAAGCTGTTCCTCTTTCTCTCTTCCGTCTCGAGCTGTGCCTCTCGCTCTGTTTTGTCGATGAGGAAATCAGTGTAGTTGCCGGCGTGCGAATGGCATACTCCGTTGGAGAGCTCGACAGTCCTGTTTGCGATCGAATCCAGAAAATACCGATCGTGCGTTACAAAGAGACACGCGCCGGAGAATGCTGCAAGAAACTCTTCCATCCATTCAATAGAACGGGTATCGAGATGGTTCGTCGGTTCATCGAGGAGGAGGAGATCGGGCCGCGCGATGATTGCCTTGCACAACGCCACGCGCCGTTTTTCACCGCCGGAAAGCGTCCGGATATCACGATCCTTTTCGGGAACATTCAACGAGTGCATCGCAGTCTCAATTCTGTTCTCAAGGTTCCAACCGTCCCGGTGATGGATGTGCTCTTCAAGAAGGTGACGCCTCTCCGATGTGTACGGCAGGGATTCATATTCTCTGAGACTGTCGATGACGTCGTGTGCTCCCTCTGCGATGTTCTCATACACTGATTTTATTGGATCGAGCTGAAAATCCTGGGAGAGGTACCCCACGACGATGTCTCGCCGTCGCTCGATCGAGCCTGAATCGGCCTCCATGACGCCGGCAATGATCTTCAAAAGCGTGGTCTTTCCAGAGCCGTTGTTTCCGATCAGTCCGATCCTGTCGTCTTGATGAATGCTCACAGTCGCGCTCTTCAGGACGACCTGCTCTCCGAAGCGAACGGAGATGTCCCGTGCGGCGATGAGAAGTGGACTGACGGTTTTGGTCATGATTGGCTTCAGACTGAATAGATCCCGCAGATCATTGTGTAAGCGATTGAGAACACTTTCTGCCGATAGAATCGCAAACCCCCCATCGACGTGTCTGCTCCATGAGGCATACACGCGACAAAGTCACTGCTAACAGTTTTCGAAGTTAGCAGTGACTTTTGCTCATGTCGGAACGGCCCGACTACGTCTTGAGCAACAGACTTCGTCGGGCTGGTTGACGCTCAGTCGGAACGGCGGGATTTGAACCCGCGACCCCTTGCACCCCAAGCAAGTGCGCTACCGGGCTGCGCTACGTTCCGAGGTGAGTCTTACCGGTTTTTCTCTAGGTCTGACTTAATATATGCAAAATATGCTGTGGCCGCAAACGAGAAAACACTTCCTGTCGACCAGTCAAATTGTATAACCTGCTCGCTGTTGGATGGCATATTCTTTCACTCTTAGCAGAAAGACTCTTGCCATGCCAACCACCTATCTGACGAAACGAAACAACGGAATCTATTACTACGGATTGCGTCTTCCTGACGGCAGAATCAAGTGGACTTCTACTCGTCAGACTGCAAGACAGAATGCTCAGTTGTTCATCAAGACCATTGTTGAGCGACAACAAAAAGAGCAAGATGAAAACAAGAACCAGATGCCCGCGTTTTCACAGTTCTACGAAACTTACTCTTCATTGAGGTCTGCGACCCTGAAGAAAGGCACACTCAACCTCCTTAGATTCGCATATGCTACCTTCATCGAGTCTGCTGGCGATAGAATTCTGAACGAGTATACACCCTTAGATGTCGAGAAATTCAAGCAATTCTGCCTTCAAAAGAAGCTCTCTATTACCACGGTCAACATGTATTTCCGGTCTATCAAGGCGATGTTCTCACAAGCGATGAAATTTGAGATACTCGACAAATCGCCATTCAGAAACTCGACTCTGGTCAAAGCTCCTGAGCGGCGTCCCGTCTATTTGTCGAAAGAAGAAGTGCAAAAACTGTTGGACGCGGTCCCTATTCCAACATTGAGAGACCTATTTCAGACAGCCGTTCTCAGCGGAATGAGACGGGCAGAGCTTATCAACCTGAGGTGGGAGAACATAGACTTCGAAAGGCGACAAATCAACATACTCAACAGTGCAGGCTGGCAGAGCAAAACGGGGAAGGAGCGAAGTGTGCCGATGCACGAGACAGTCTACGAGATTTTGAAGCGACGGAGTCTAACACGGGGTAGCTTCGAGAACTATGTGTTCTGCAAGCCGGGCGGGTTCAAATACAACTCATGCCATGTGACACACAAGTTTCGAAAGTATTGTGACCGGGTGGGATTACCCAAGACGGTCCACTTACACACGCTCAGGCATACAACAGCCAGTCTTTTGGTGAACGCCGGGATATCACTGTATGAAGTACAGAAGATTTTGGGGCATCAGGATATTTCGACAACTCAAATCTATGCACATATTGCGCCGTCAACACTGCTGCAGAGTATCAACAGGATTTGAGTCTAGAGAACTATCTTTGCCTTCGTATTTGATACGAAATCAGATTCACCAACAACTGTTCGGCAATACTGTTGCCACAGCGAACGAGAAATCCAGGACATTCATAGGGTAGTGAGCCTGAGTGTTCGTAGTATTTTCCTCCACCATGATAACTGGGAAGGAGTTTTCTGGACCGCAATCGGTTGCATGTTACCAGGACATCGTGGATTTGCACACTTTCCTGCTGCGACGGGAATTTGCGGGTAGTTCGTCACATTGATAATTCCGGAGCCAAGAGGAGACGGGTTAGGGGGAGTAGTTGCTTGCGATGGCAAGGAACTGCTAGCTAGCGTTTGACCTGCGAGCGCAGGGCTCATATTGAAGGGGCCAGTAGAGGCATTCAAAGTGTTGTTGTTGAAATCCAGCCACCACCCGCACTGGGAGCAAAACGTATCTTGTTCACCACTTGCATAGTCAATGTTGATTTGATACTTCGCGAACACTCTCCGAAGTTCGCCAATCAAAATTCGATGAACCAGTTGAAATAGTTTCTCGACATTGGACAAATCAGTCTGAAGTCGACTTGTGGTGCTGACCCAGGAGGTGGCGCTATGCTGCTGAGTCCAAGTGAGTTTAGGTCTGTAGTTCAACGGGATTTCATAGGTCTTTCCGTTTGCCCTTGAAGCGTATCGTGAAACATGGGCGATTTCGTTTCGAAATCCAATGATAGTGTCCTGCATTGTCTGTAGTTGAGCATGTAGAGTGTTCGGACCTGTGCCCCGACGTCTGAAGAAATCCCCAATTGCCTCCCTCTTCTCCTTCGTGTCGTCGAGGTTTTCAAGATTGAATATGACAAGCTCCCAGAGTTTTTTCACTTCCTGCCATGCTGCCCCCAAACACAAATACGCGCACTCGAATTTCTGCCAGTGTGCGCAGTGACGTTCTTTTTCGTCGACAATCTTTTTCGTTTCATCAAGTTCTACTACAAGGTTGTGAACCGAAGCGAGTTGGCAGAAGATACCATAATGAGCCATGCAAATCCGCTCGTAGATGGTATCTGCGAAATTGCTTTGGGGCGGCGACAATTGAGCATGCTTGAGGCCGTATGGCTTGAGGAATCCACCCTTTATTTGAACACCAATGAATTCTTCCCAGAAATCTTTGTAGCTGCCAAACTCGACAAGAATGAGGTCGTGGAAGAGCATCTCAACCGCATCTCGGGTTTGTTGCGGAAATATGTTCTTCATCCCGTCTCCAACTTTAGAAGGGTCTACATCGAAGGTCTCTAGTATCGTTCTGTAGGTTCAATTGGATTTTCGCTCATGTCCTGTCAGTAACGATGTACGGAGTATCAGTAGATGCCAGAAGCGAGTCAGCCACGAGTTCTAGAGAACAATTAATATCTTTTCCTAACCAGATGATAACGCCCTTTAATGCCAAGCCGCTCCCAAAGCCCCTCTACCCACTTCTTATCTGTCAGCCTCGTGTATGAATAGTGATAGTAGTAAACCACTTTTCGACATTGCAAATCTTTTGCATAGTGTTTCTCAAAATACTCTGCAGTCCTGGAACCAGCAACTCCCAAAACCACAAACGTAGTGGTCGATGATGCTCCAACATCCTTCATCTCTCGTCGGAAGGTGCGCACTTGCTTCTTCAATCTCTCGCTTTCGCGACCTAGTTTCCGAAAAAGTTCTGCAGACGTCTTTGTCTCTATTCCTTTGAACATGTCCGTGAGATATGAGCCTCTGAGCTCAGAGATATCATTGCAGGCATATTTCAACTTCCTGTCGTGAGCCCCTCCTCTGAAGTTTGCCCAAGGTCCATTGCTCTTAAACTTACCAGACGCATTGAGCCCAACGAACACATATTTTGAATGCAAATCTCTTGTGCGTGCCTGTATTATTGATGGGCACGCCTCATTTTCATGACACCATATCGCCCAACTAGAAAACTTGCCGTATTTTCTGGTCAATGTTGCGAGATTCTTTCGGATACTCATCATTCATCCAGTTTTCTCGTTTCTCAGCGAATAGCAGTATGTGTCAGGTCTCTCTACGTCTTTCCGACACTTCCTTTATCATTTGGTGGTGCGATGCTGAATGTTCTTCATCATTGGTCTTTTTTTTCAGAATTAGCTCTCTCGGCCTTTGCTCTCATGATAGCGTCATGGAAGGACTTATCAATGAATTTCTTGAGTTCAGCTAGGTTCTCTACCGACGACGTCCAAGCCAAAAATATTGCTATAAAAGAATACACAACTTTGAACACAGACCATAGCAGTTCAAGGATGGACGATGCGAACATCATCAACGCAAGTCGAGTCTTGAACAGAAACATCATCATACGTTTTCCCCGCTTGAGTGAATTCTGATTCTTGGCTCGAAGAAATCGACACATCGTTTCTTGTGTCTAGCTCAAGGATGCTCCAAAAGCGAGTGAAACTTTTCCTTAAGGTTCTGCAAATTCTCAGGATATACTTCGATTAGTTTTATCCCCGTTTCTTTAGACAATCTTAGTTTGTTGAAGACTCTTCTGTCGTATTCTTCTTCGCCGGTTAAACCGAAATATTCAATTAAGATATCACCAACTCGCCAATCGGCGCGCAATGTTTCCTTTGGATTCAATTCGTGATGTTGAGGGTAATGTGGTTCTTTTTCATGTTCGATTCCGTAATCGGTTAACCAGTCATCTATTCTCTGCTCATCCAATGAGTTACATTCATGGCCATCTTTTGAGATACACTTGATTCCTCTGCCAGTCAATAAAACATTATCTGGAAGACAACCGGTTGTAGCAAGCCCCTTGAACCAACTTCCAAATCGTTTCTTAACGTATTCAACACCACCCATTCTGCCATAAGATAGATAGATATCCCTCCATCTATCATGAGCGATTCTGGATGTAAAGTCATGATTACGAAGATTAGTATCTGCCTTAGGTATAAATCCACAGAGAGTTACAAATTCAGGAATCAGTCTCT
>JAPLFP010000203.1 GCA_026390585.1 Ignavibacteriales bacterium
TACTGGCGTTGCTGAATCGCGGATTGTGATTTCAATTCGCGATCGGATTTTCAACACCTGAACAAATGTCACGGTAAAAATAACTTTTTAGACAGCCTCCCAGAACCCGGCCCTTGGCGAGGTTCTGGATTCCCGCTGGAGTTTATCCCGACGAAGGTCGGGACGGGAATGACTGAATTTCCTAAAAGATCGCCCGTTGTCTCGAGTGTCAAGGTCCGAACCCTGACACGAGTCTGGGTAAGAAGTCTGTCTTCTTACCTGACCATACTGTTAGAAGACGGACTTCTGCAGGGTTTAGTACATCAAATACTTCGATCGAATCTGGCCAAAGGAATTGAGCTCCTGAGTCCATCCTTCACACACTTCATCAGGATGAACACCGCGCTCGAGCATTTGGCGCACACTCTTATTCCCTGTAAGAATATCGAACCTGCGATTCCGCAAAATCATTTCGGCGGGATGAGCCCGCTTAAATGCTGCAAGAACGGAAACGCCCAGCCGAACTGGCTGAACAACGTTACGGTCGACGACTGAAATGCGCACACCGCGGCATGCGATGTGCTCGAATTTCGGTTGACTGGCTATCCCGGGGATCTCCTTCGGCACAAAATCCGTCTCAGAGCACACCACACCGGCTGTTCCGAAGTCCGACAAGTGCCTAAGGATCTTTTCCGGATCAGCCCATGGTGCGCCAACGATCTGGAATGGCTGTGATGTGCCGCGTCCCTCAGAGACAGAAGTGCCTTCCAGAAAACAAAGGCCGGGGTAGATAATGGCCGTCTCGAGTGTCGGCATGTTCGGCGACGGCGCCGTCCAACTCAACCCGGTTTCGTCGAACCACATTTGCCGATCCCATCCCTGCAACGTGACGACTTCGAGCTGAGCCTTGACACCGTTCGCTGACCATCCCTCCTCGTTCCAGAGCCGCGCCAATTCACCGATCGTCATTCCGTGGGTGATGGGGATGGGCATCCATCCAACAAAAGACCTCAGCGACTGATCACGGATTGGGCCGTCATAGTCGAGGCCGCGAATGGGATTTGGACGGTCGAGAATGATGAAAGGAATAGACTGTTCCGCCGCTGCCTCCATCGCCAGAGCGACGGTCGAAATAAACGTGTAGAATCGTGCGCCAACGTCCTGAATGTCGCACACGAGGACGTCGACCCCGTTCAGCATTTCCGCCGTGGGTTTGTGCGTTTTGCCGTAGAGGGAGTAGACTTGGACCCCGTAGCGTGGATGCAGGGCATGCTCAACAACCTTCCCATCGGGGGTGTCGCCGGCGATGCCATGTTCCGGACCGTACAGCGAATGAAGCGTGCAAATCCCCGAATCCGCAATCGCGTCGATAATCGACCGGCCGTCTGAAAGTTGCCCTGTATGATTCGTCAAAATTCCCACCCGCTTGCCTGCGATGAGTGACGACGAATCCCTGAGGAGACGGTCAGAACCGAGTTGCACCGTCGCGGTTGTCGGTGAATCCGACGCAGCATTCATCAGAAGTCACACTTTCAAGAAGAGTTTCCGCTGATACATCCAGTAACACAAAAACCAGCCGATGACGATAATCATAGTTGAGTACAGCAACGATCCAATGGTCGGGCCTGCGAAGGATGCGAACGTTTTGTAGAAATAGCCTGTGAGTGACGTCGTTGCACCGTTGTAAGGCACTTTCCACGAGAGCATCACCCATCGTACGAAAAGTCCTGTGAACACATAAAGCGTGATGGCGTTCATGCCGTAGACAATGAGCGGGAACGCGAGCTTGAGCATCTTCTTCACCTCGATCACCCAATAGAAAAGGAGGAACACGAGGCAAGACCAGCCGGCGGTGTACACCATGAACGACGCGGTCCAGAGGATCTTGTTCAAGGGAACTACGAGATCCCAGACGAGGCCAATAATGATGCCGGCGGCAGCACCGAATGCCAGCATACGCATGATCTCCTTAGGTTCTTTGTGACTCATCAGGAATCGTCCGACGAGCAAGCCGGCAAGCACCGTTGATATCCCCGGTATCATGCTGATGATCGTCTCTTTGTCCTCCGGAACAAGGATGAAGCTGTCGAGATACTGCGCCGCATTGACGTCGCGGTCGAATGAACCTGGAATGACTCCAGGTCCGTGGACGAATGCGAGAATTGCCCACCAGATGAACAGGAGCGAGACGCCGATCGTTGCCTGCCATCGTGCTTTCAATGGGAGAAGGAGATAGACAATGAAATAGAGAACCCCGATTCGCTGGAGGATGCCGAAATGCAGGATCGGTGCGTTGATCGATGCGGATTTGAGAAACGCGCCGAGGAGGTAGAGCAACAGAGCTCGTCGCGCGGCGATCAGAATCCCTCTCCAAACAGAGACGCCATGATCCTTTCTCTTTGCATCGCTGAACGGCATCGACATGCCGACGGCAAAGAGAAAAAACGGGAAAATCAGGTCGGCAAACGTGCAGCCGTTCCATTCTGCATGGAACAAGAGCCGAGGGACAACCGCGGGATCCCAGGTGCCGGGATTATTTACCAACAGCATTCCCGCGATGGCAAAGCCCCTGAAGGCGTCAAGTGATTGCAGACGCTGAAGCGGAGATTGTTGAAGATCGGTCATAGGAGTCGAGTGATTAGTAGTGAGCTTCGATATCACAAATCAAAAAAAAAGTCACACTTGCGTAATGCTTAGTTTAGGACACAGAGTTCCACAGAGAGTTGTTCTCAGTGTCTCTCCAAAGGGTGAACGACCTCCGTGTTTCTCAGTGTAATGCTTCTATTGGGATATGTTCTTGTGAACAAACAATGATTCCGTCATTTCGTGAGCGAATGCTCGTACACTTCCATTTCCCGTAACGAGTACGCGGAGATCCCCTTGGTGCCGCGCGAGCCCTCGATCTTCAAAAACCTGGTTTTGATGCTGCTCAAAGTGATATCTTCCACGCCGCCATGACCTTCCTTGACCTCGCGAAGGGTGACCCACTTTTTGCCCTCAATCGAGGAGAGGAGCTTGTACTCCGAAGCGTGGGTCTCTCCCCAGGATAGTCTGATGAACCCAACGTGCTGTGGCTTGGCCCAGGAGAGCTGGAACCACTGAGCTTCCAGACCGTTCGATTTGTTCCAGGCTGACGAGTTCCAGCGTGTATACGGCTTTCCGTCTATCGCACTCGCCGGTTTGAAGTGCGGGCCAATCGTGGAGTACGAAGAGGCTGTCGCTGCGGCCAGGCGGGCGAGATTCGTCGGCAGGATAACAGAATCCCGATCGATGAATTCAATCGCCGTGATCGAATACGGTGGCACCTTCACCGGGAATTGCGCGGAGACTTTGGTGATGTCTTGTAGCTGGCTGTTTTTTCGCTTTTCGTCCAGAATCCAGGCCTTTGCCTGAGCATGAGGCGCAAAATTCCTGAGATCGATCTCGAGTGCCTTCTGGCTGTGTTTGTCCTTGTTGATAAGAATAAGCGAAAGAGCCTTTCCGAATCGGCTTGCATACGCAGAGACAGATGCATCGCTCGAAGTCGTCGCGATGAGATTGCCCTTCAAATGTTGCGAGAACATCGGAAACACGTAGTAGCTGTAACGCGGTGTATTCGATCCTTCGGACGAAATGTATCCATAGTCGCCGCCGCGGGGTGGGTAGAAATTGTGAAGCGCCCAGAAGCAGGCGATGTCCGTCCCTAGCTCAGCCATGCAGCCGAGCATGTCGGCAGTCCAGATGGCGTTGATCATCTGGAGTGTTTGTGGACCCGGGGAGTGACTCGCAGAGTTGTAGCCGACGTTGATGAAGTAAATGGACGCTGCCTTTTGTGGTCCCGCCGCCCGTTCGACATCCTCGCGGAGTTTTGTGACGAGCGTCCGGAACTTCCCGACGGTCGTCATCAGCGTGTCGTCATTTTCCTTCCCCGATGGTTGCGGAAAAAACGTGTACGTCAGCATGTCCACATACTCGCCGGCAGCCTTGAGGACGCGCTCGGCCCAGTTCTCAGGATGGAGTCCCAACGGAACGTTCGTAGCGACTTTGATGGTAGGGTCGACCGCCCGCATCGCCCTAACGAAATTGACATATTTCTTTGCGTACTCTTCCGGCGGCGCATGCCCCCGGGCCCATGTACCCCATTGCTCGTCTCCGACTTCCCACAGTTTCACGCTGTATCCCTTGACGATGTTGCAGTAACGCACCCACTCCGCAGCGAGATCGGGGGGCTCGTTGAAGTTCACGGTAATGAATGGCTCAGCTCCGACCTCACGACACAAGGAGATGTACTCGTCCGTATTCATTTCTGTAGCGTTGTTGGCGCTCGAGTTCCAGATGTACTGATCCGCGTCATTACCGCCGGGATACTTGAGAAGTGTGACACCGGAGGCCTTGATCTTTTCGATCGCATCCCGATCTGCTGTCCTCAGCATTTCATCCGTCGGACCCGGGAACAACGACTCATCCCAGCGGGCGGTGTTGATACCATAGAGCCAGGGATTAATTGGCCGGACTATTTTTCCCGCATCGATCGCGATCTTGACCTGTTGAGCCGGAGATGAGCAGAAAGTGAGAGGCAGAGAAACAGCAAGTGTTGCGACGAGTCTTCTGGTCATGGAGTTTTTTGTTGCTAGTCGAATGATTTTTTCATGATTTCATGGCGCCGGAGCACCTTAAGGCCGACTTTGTGGTAGAAATCTTTTGCGCGTCCACTCGTCCAGGCAAGCCAGAGGTTGTGCCGCCCTTTCTTGCGCATTTGCTCAACGGTGTTGTAGTACAACATTGGACCGAGCCCGCGCCCGGCATACCCGCCGTCGATGCCGAACGGCCCGAAGTGCTCATCCATGAAGTGACTGAAACCGACAATCTTATCGTCCTTCATGGCGACGAGAATTTCATCACATTCGGGGTTTTCGCGTAGTCGCTCGAGTGCGACACGATAGAGGTCGCCGGGATAGTTTTTTCTCAGGAATTCAAGCAACAGGAGCGTGTCCCGCGGTTCAAACACTTTCGCCGAAAACCCAGCTTCTTCCAGTTGGCGGAATCGTTCAGCCATTCCTTCGGGAATAGAGAAGTCGACGAGCGGTCGCCCCATGCTATAAACACTTTCCACCTTCTTGTACCCGCGTGCCAGGAGAAAATCGTGAGCATCGGCATATGCGTCGAGATCAACACCGGGGATGAAGTAATTGGGGGTGTAGTCTGAAACGTGAACCTCTTTTACCCCCTCTTTGGCAAGGAAACGCTCCGCTTGTTCCATCATCTCTGAGGCAATGTTCTGGCGGCGCATCTCTGGATGCACGAAAAATGCCGTCACCCACCCCCGGTCTGATTCCATGCCGACGTCGAAGTAGGGGAACCGGCGATACAGTCCGAGAAGAAACCCAACAATCTTCTTCTTTGCTACTGCGACGAAACAACCGCGCGGATCGAAATTGGAGTCGAGGATGATCTTCCGACGAAATGTGTTGAGCGTGATCTCGTCCCGCGGGAGGCAGAGGTTCCAGAGCGCGAGAACGGCGCGTTCATCCTCTGCCAGATAGTTACGGATTGAAGTCGACATAGCAACGCTTTCTTCTTCTGAATGCTCCCCTGAATTACGGGAGTGAATCAACGGTGCGCTTTTTCTCAAATGGGTCGATGTCAAAGGCTACGGCGTACCGTTTTCCAGCTTCGGCCCCACGAACGCGCGCCAGCGCCTCATAGTATTCAAGGTACGGGAAGGAAGAGATGCCCCCCTTGATGAACTGATATTGTGTCACGGTCTCTTTCCACGTCTCCAGCTCCTCGGAGACATCGACATACAGATACGGCTTGAAATTCTCGGGGTCTTCCCAGTTCTCAGCGTAATAGATCCCCCGAACGCCCCTGTGTCGGGGGTGAGATGTCACAACACCTTCGAGGGAAGCGAGCAGGACGGCGTCGTTCACGATCGCATGTGTTGCAGCGTGATCTTTATGAATGCTGTGCCGCCAATGGGTGATGATGTGGGTCGGTTTGACCTGACGAATGACATCAGCGACATAACGCCGTACCGCCTCCGTATCGGGAAGCTCCCCGTCGCGATACGGAGCAAAGATCGGTTGGGCTCCAATAACCTCTGCCGCAGCTTCTGCTTCCCGGCGTTTTTGTTCGCCGTAGGCCTGAGGGGTCATATTGGGATTGCCCCCTTCCCCAAGAGTCAGATGAAGAATGGCGATGCGGTCTGCGAGCTTGTGATGCTTTGCGAGGACAGCTCCGCAGGTGACCTCCACATCGCCGCAGTGTGCGCCGATGGCGAGTATGGTTCTTTGGGATTCCTGTGCCATAAGAATTTCGTCGTGAGTGTAATGTCTTACTGCAATTATGAGATGTCCTCTGGAAGTCCTGACGGCAATTCAGTTTTTGCCACAGAGGCGCGAAGGCACGGAGGAAAAGATTTCAATTCTCTCTCGGGGTGTCAGGAATTGGTTCCTGACACCCCAGGAACACGGGCTGTCGTTGAGCTTCTAGAACGCTTTCTTCAACATCGCAAACCGCCGCGTCTCTTTGAATCCGAACTTGCCGTACACCTTCGCTGCGAGATCGTCTGTCCACATCACCCACGCATCGTGGTATCCTTCCTGACGCATGCGTTCGAGCGTGCGGGCAAGGAGCACCGTACCAATGCCCCTCCCCTGGTACGCGTCACTCACTCCGAACGGTCCAAAGTGCGATCCATCGAACTGGCAGTACCCGATGATGTCGTCCCCTTTTGTGACGAGGACGACTTGTTCGGGATGAAATCCACCTTCGACGATCTTCCGTAGATTGCGCCGTTCAACTCGCACCCAATCGGAAGGCATGGTTTGTTCGAGAAACTCCATGAAACGAACGAGGTCATTGCGATGGTAGAATCGAATCTCGATTCCGTCCTCTTTCAGTTTCTTTTCCATCTCGACAGTCTTTTCAGGGACCGTGAAGAGAACAATCGACGAGTCCATGCTCAGCGCTTCGTGGAACACCACGTTGCATGGATTCCGAGAACGAAACCGACTAGCTGGCCGTTCGAGCGTGCCAGAAGAAACGTTTCGGGATCGAAGTTTTCATCCAGGAGTACACGTGTCTCGAGAGTATCAAGCGTGATTGCATCGAAAGGGAGCGCGTCTGACCAGAGCGTCAGAAGCTCCTCTCGTGCAGTGTCTGCATACGGAGTGATGGAAAGATTCATGATGCTTCCCGCTCAGTGGTCAATAGCTGATGCCCAGTGAAATGTGATGCACGGCGCCGAAAACTCCAAACGCCTGGTATGCATAGTCCGCACGGACAGGGAATCCTCCGGCGGAATAGCGAATGCCAATGCCGGCGGTGAGGCCCCGTTCGTCATAGTTTGTGGCATAGCCGGCGCGTGCAATGATGGTGTTGAAGAAATGGTATTCGGCTCCGACTTTGAGCTTTTCGTTAAAATCGCGCGGGTGCCGGGACTCGAAGCTCAGAATGAACTCATCTTGAGGGCTGTCCATGAGGAACCGCAACGGCTCGACGGTTGCTCCGAAACTCACAGCAAACGGCATCGGAAAAGCCTCGTTCTCATAGCGGATTTCGCGGGAGATATTCTGCAGACTCGCGCCAAACCGAATGCCATTGTACAAGAAATCGTAGTACGCCCCGATATCCATCGCAAGGCCATTCTGTGAATATGCGCGGGTGCTGATGGCGAGATTGGGGTCTGTGAGACTGCCGCCGGTCGGCGCAACCCACGCATCACCGAGATTCTGACTGACGTATTTCACGTGGACACCGTATGAAAACCGGTCGCTCACTTTCTGTGAGAAAGCGACTCCGGCAGCAAAGGCCGAAGGAGAAAACGTCCCCGTCTCTACATATCCCTGCTCGTTGGCGGCGAGCCGGGTTCCATAGAACGTGCCGTAATCCATTGCCAGGAGACTCAGCCCTACGACGCCGAAGGTTCCGATGCGGATAGCCGCTGACGCCGCATTGTAGTTGATGTCGGCGATCCCCTTGGTGTGACTGACGCTCAGGTCTGCAGTCGTCGTGATCCAGCCAAGCTGGCTGGGATTCCAGAAAATCGAGCTCGAGCTCAGGGTCGTGGTCACGCCGATCGTCCCTCTTCCGACGACCTCCGCTGAGACGGGATTCTCCAGGAATCTGAATCCGACCTGTGCTTTCTTGACGATCTGACCTTCCGCGCCGAATGAGATGAAAAGAAGGAATAAGAAGATCGTTGGAGCTATTCGCTTGATCATTGCATCCTCCGTAAGAAGAATCTGAAACTCAACACATCCTCAGTACCGAATTTGATTCCTGTCCGCACCAGGCGAGCCGGCCATAATCAACGGACAAGGACAAACTTCACAAACTGATTGTCCAGGTTTTCGCCATTCAACCCTTGGCAATCTGTGACGGCAAGAATGTAGATGCCGCTGGTGACATATTGGTTGTCGTCCGTTCGTTGGTCCCACTCATGATCTGCTGTGCCGTAATGAACAATCGATCGGACAAAATCTCCCGTTTCCGTGTAAATCTTCAGCGTGCATTTAACCGGGAGGTTAACAAACAAGATCTTGTTCGGTGTCCCTGCGAATCCCAAACCGCCCGCGGCAACGGTCGCGGGATTTGGGACGACGCGAACCTTACTGCTTTCGCTCAGCCCGGGTTTGAAGGACGTCGCAGGAAGCTGTGACCGCGTCGCATAGCGGGAACTTTCGAGCTTGACCCCAACGTCGAGACCGCTCGTGTTCTGAGTGCCGTTATCAAGAGCCGTCACGGCGTAGTAATAATCGACGCCCCTCTGAATAGTCTTGTCGACGTACGAAGTCTTGGTGCGGTCCTGCGTTTCGAACACGAGTTCCCATTGGGCCGCGCTTCGCTGATCGAGGGGATCACTCACGTAGTATGCGCCCTTCTTCCGGTAGACACGCCATGCGTACCAATCATCGGTGCCTGTTTCAGGATCCTTGTAGTAGGCTGGATCCGGATACGACCACTGGACAGCAATCTGGTCGGGTCCGGATGTAACGCTGATGTCGGGGGGAGGAGGCGGAGACGGCACCGTCAGGCCATGGCTGATTCTATCCCAAGCCCAATTTGCCCTGTCGAGGGTTCTCCAGAGAGTATCGCGCCCTTTGAGAATCCACGCATCTTTCTCCTGGTCTGTAATTTGTTTGTTGAACCACAGGCGCCCGATCGAATCTGCCGCTTTCCACCCGATGCTGCCAACTCCAACGGCGTAGACAAATGTCACAGAATCATAGCGCCCGATTGCTCGATTCTTCGTCAGCTGATACGGTCCAACAGTAATGAATCGCATGGGTCCCTTTTGTGGCGCTGTCGAAAGTCCGGCAGAGACTGGATCAAGAGGGAAGCGCCCACGGCTGTCGTCTCCGCGGTACGTTTGAAGCAAACCGACGTCCCTGCGTCCCCAGAGGTCGAGTGTGATGCTTGCGTGCGGCATGGAGTAGGGTTGTTTTCGATCATCGGTCACATCGTTGTAGGCTTTGCTCGCATAGAGCAGAGCATATCCCGGGATTTGCGGTGAGTTCAGGGATCCGGTCACACGATCGGGGTCGCCGGAATCATCCTTTGATCCATTCGTGAAAACCTGGGCCTGTTGATAAATTGAATCATAGTAGTAAGCAATGTAGAGTGAATCACGCGTCCGATTTTTTACAAGTTCCGACGGACGGACGATCCAACTATCGAGGTCGTCCTCGGCTTCGAACGAAAATCCGCCAAATGTGCTGTATTCACCTGCTTTCGAGGGACCAAAGCTGAACGCGACCGGCCACCAGAATTTGATCGTCTGATCGGGAAGCGTGTCTTTCGATGTTGTTGCCTCCAGCGGTCGCTTGACTTCGCCTGTGAATTTGTGAGTGGCTTTCCAGATGAAGCAGTCCGCGAATTTTGGATTGCTGAATGCGTAGATCTCCACGTGGCTGCGTATCCCGAACTGATTGCAGATATCCTCGAATTCGATCTTGATATCCGATTTCAGGGTCGGATCGACGTACCATCGATACGGAGGGTTGAGCTGAACTCCATCGACAACGATGTCCGGCGGCCGGTACCGTCGCACCTCCATCGACCAGTCCGTTGTCCCGGGATTGGTCAATGCGCCGCCGCGCGTGTACATCGGCTGGCGAACGCCAAACTCGTCGATGATCCCGTTTTCGTCGAGGACAAGAGGATTGAGGATTTGAAAGAGCATGTTTGATTGCCACCGGTCCTGCGGCCAGTAGAAGAGCTCCGTCTTCTGCGGATCCTTACCCGTGAGCATCCAGCTGAATTGCGACTGCAGGCCCCCTTCGCCGTTCAGCTTGTTCATGCTCAAATTGAAATTGCCCACATCGATCATCATCGGAGGTGGATCATAGTTCCGTTGCTGGCTGAAGAGGGCCGGTGTCAAGGCAACAAGAAGAACCATGAGTGCACAGCACTGAAGAATGCTTTTCATAGTGACTCCTATCGTAAGACAATCATCGTTCGCATCACGCCAAAACCTTCGCCGCTTAACCTGTATATATAGACACCGCTGGGCAGACTTTGAGAGGAGTAAGAAACCTGGTAGCTCCCGGGCTGATGTACGGCATCCACGAGCTTCTCCACTTGACGCCCGAGGAGATCATAGACGCAGAGCGAGTAGCTGCCGGCCCGAGTAATGTCGTACCGAATCTGAGTCTGGCCGTTGAAAGGATTCGGATAGTTTTGACGGAGCTGAAAGCTGCTCGGAACACTTTGTGCCAGTCGCTCGGAAATTCCGGTGGTTAGACCCAGGCCGAGACTCACAGCCCGCAACAACGACTGCTGTCCAGTGCTCGTGTAGTCCTGGCCAAGTGCCCAGATAATCGTGCCGCCAATTCCCTGGTCCTTCACGTATTTCATCTTCTCACCAATGGAAATGGAATCGTCGTAACTGATCACAGACGATTGAGCGGAATTGATGAGAAATGGGACATGAGCCTTGGCGTCAACCGAACGGGCCCATCCCTGCTGGATGAGTGGAGCGATCGTGTTGTACGATTTCTGCGATGCAGTAGTGCACGAACCGTAAATGGAGTTGGCGTTGAACTGCCATCCATAGAACGGTGTGCCGATTAAGATCTTCGCGCTCGATATGCCCTTATTCCTATAAAAGGTTACAGACTCCTGGATTGATCCCTGCGTGGAGGGATCGTAGTTCGCATAGAGCGGAGAATTGGGACCTGCCTTCCACGGAGTCCAGCTTCCGTAGAAGTCGTATGTCATCACTCCGATCCAATCCAGGACATTGTTCATCACCGTCCAATCATAGCCGTTGTTCCAGTCGGTTGACGGTGCGGCGATGCTCAATGTAAGTGATGCCGGTGCGCTCGAGAGGGCAGCGCGAAGCTGTTGAAAGAACAAGGTGGTATTTGACCGTCCCGCCGATGTCGGATACTCCCAGTCGATGTCCACCCCATCATAGCCGTACGTCACGCAGAAATCCCTGATCGCGTTGACGAATCGTGCTCGTGCCACAGGGTCGGCTGCTACCTGGGCGAATCGCGGTGTGCGGGTAACGTCATACCCTCCGACTGAAATGACTATCCCCACTCCATTCAAATGCGCTGCCTGGATCAGTTCAGGGTAGAAAGTGAATCCGCTCAGGTCCAGCGACCCATCGCTCTGGGGAAAAATGAATGCGTGGGCTATGTATGTCAGGTTCCTGTATTGAATGGCAGTATGCGGAAAAGTCGATTTGTTCCAGCTCGGGTAATAGCCAACGACCATCTTCGATTGTGCGAACACTGCCGAAGCGGTCAAGAGCAGAATCAGTATGAGCCGAGTTGTTTTCATTTTGCCTCTGGGTGTCAGGGTCCACACCCTGACACTGCTCTTGCTTCCAGTCATCCAAGGTGGTGTCAGGACTTTTTTATCCGCCAGGTTTTGTGGCGGACGTCCTGACATATTCAAGCTTTTTGGCTGTCAGGAGGAAACTCCTGACAGCAGCCAATTTCTACAAAACCCGAAGGGTTTCGTTTTTCACAGTCATCGACTAAAGTCGACGATGGACTCTTTGACCAACCTCCTACAGATTGAGCCGCAATCCAACCAGCACCTGCATGGGGTTCAAGAATATCGGCGCGTCCCACCAGCCAACCTTGATGTGACCGTCATCAGATTTCCACTGTCCCCACTTGTCGTTTCCGCCCTGGAACGGGAACCGAAGCGACGCCTTGTAATCATCGTATTGCGTGCGCAGCATGTTTCCAGGTACGAGCCACTTGTTGTTTGTCAGGTTCTTGATCGTAACGACGAACTCAAACGTCGTCGGCCCGATGGAAAAGGCCTTCGATCCCCGGAAATCGACATTCCAGTAATCTACGACATCCACGTAGATACGGTTTTTGACATCGGGTTCCTGTGGATTCCATAACAGTCGCCCGCCATCGCGCCACTCGAAGAAGAAGTTCAGGTAAATGCCATTGAGCAGCTTCATTCCAGCGATTTCCGGGCCGAAGTCATTTGGCGTATGGATGTTGAAATTGATGTTCGCGCGGGGGAGCGGATCCGTCGTTGAAAGGTTTGCCGAGCGGAGCTCGTCTTTGGCTTCTAATCTGTTTTCGTAAACACGCGCGAGACCGGATTGCCCAGCGCTCTGGAGCATGTAATCGAACATCCCGTTGAACGTCACCCAGCTTCCCACCGGCCTTTCGAGACGAACCTCGACACCACGAACATCGCGGTATGCATCGGGGAAGTACTCCGTGACCATGTTGTCATGGTAGTAGTTGATGAACTGGCGGCTGAGCGGCTCGTTGCGGATATCCTTGTAGTAAGCTGTGAGGTTTATCAGAAAATCGTTGAAGAACATTTGTTCGTAGCCGAATTCGTACGAGATCGTGCGCCCCATGGTGAGGTTCGGCGTGGGTACAGTCACCCCTGCCTGGTCAACGGTCATGTCATACATGAACGAAACAGCCGGGCGCTGGTAGAAGTGACCGTAGTTGAAGTACAGTTTGCTGCTCTCCGTGATCGGGAAAGAAACCCCGAGGCGGGGAGAAGCGTAGATCTGTACACGGTTCTCTGTCCGGGGGAATCCGGGAGGATTATCAAGCATGGCGCGGAACAGCAACCAGCGATCGTATCCTCCCCATATGCCACCGAGGTTCTGATAGACATTGTTGTAGAGCCTCCGATAATCTTCATCGACAGGAATTGATGCATCGAAGCCTTCTTTCATCGGATTGAGGTAATCGACACGTAGGCCGGCGTTCAGAATCATCCCCTCGAATTCAAGCTTGTCCTGAAGGTACATGCCCATTTCTAACGGGGTTGCCGTGTAGTACTGCCAGAGGTCGGGAGTATAAGAGATCTGCGACTGAAGCCACGTTCCGCTGTAGACGAAGATTCGTTCTATCCGCGCGGAAAATCCCGCTTCAATCTGGTGATGGCGGCCGAGCTGTGCCGTCAAGTCCCCCTTGAATTGACCGACAAGCGAATTGGACGAATCGACTCGCTGCAGACCTCCATATAGGGTGAACATGTTCAACGCATCGTAGCCGAAGTTCGTTGATGAGTTTGGCGAGCCAGATGATGGGCCATTCAGGAACACCTGGGGCACTCCGTTTGTACCGATGAAGGTGATGGAATCGGCTGATGTCGGCACAAACGAGAATGGTCGCAGTCGCTGATCGGTGTAGCCGACCTGCAGATCGAGGGTATAGAACGCGTTTGCCGAGAGCGTGTGCGTCAGTTTCGCTCCGCCGATGATGTATTGTTGATCGTAGTACTGAAGCCGGCTCTTGTTGAATATCTGCCAAATATTGTCTCCCGAAAGCAAGCTAGCTTGTCGGCTCACGGAAGAGCCCGTCCCATTGAGAAATCCGAAGCTGGAGGATTGATCGACAAGCGCTCCTCCATAGCTCGTGGTCTGACCGCCGCTGGCAGTTTGTACCTTTGCATAGAGTCCGTTGATCGAGAGACGGGTATTGTCGCCCAGTGAAGATGTTAGTTTGAGTTGAGCGTTCCAATCGAGGTAATCGTTTCGGGGACCGACGGGAAAGGCCAGTTGCGAGTCTTCGTATTTGAAGCCGAGCAGAAATGTGGTTCGGCTTGCGTACTCACCCAGGAGCGGGATCCCTGAGCCGGGCAAGGGACCGGTGATGCTGCCTTCTACGAAAACATCAGGCTTGTTGGCAAAGTTGTATTGCGGGTGCTGAACTTTCCAAAGTGCGAGTTTCTGGGTTGAGTCGAGGCCTGCGGGTCGCGTGAATCGACTCGCCCACCCGCGGAACGCGCGCAGTTCCACCGGGACCGTCGTATCGCCGGTTGGCACACCACTGAATGCATATTGGCCGGTAAATACTTTGTAGATCCATGAATCGTCGCTCCATGGATTCGTGCCGAAATACTTTTTCTGGGCGGGGGCGATATCCGTTTTCAGCGAGATAGTGTACCTGTCGCGGTGTCCGTCTTTTGTCACGACGTTGAGCAATCCTGAGCGGATGCCGCCGTACTTTGCCTGAAACCCTCCTGTAAGGACTTGGATCTCTTCGATGGTCGTCGAGTTCAACGCAAGGTAGGAGTTCTCCGATCGGGGATCCTGGAGCGATATCCCGTCGATCCGGACGTCGGTTTCCCGAATGGATCCGCCGCGGACGCTCAGTCCGTTGCCGTCAGCGCCGCTCACAAGCTGGACGCCTTTCACTCGGCTGACGAATTCATCGAGTCTGTTGACCGGCATCTGTTCTAGCCTCGAGGTCATGATGATTTCTTGCGTTCCTGCAACATCGGGCCGGATGGTCTCTCGTCGTGCAGTCACGACGACCTGTTCCATTTCCACTGCCGATGTTGTCAATTCAAAATCGACCGTGACCGTTCGATCGAGATCGACTCGAACTCCTTTCTGCACCACAGGGCCGTATCCGATGACACTCGCTTTCACGATGTACGTTCCCGGGGGGACGTTCAAGATGAAATAATATCCCGCCGGATCAGAACCCGCACCCACCGGTCGATCGAAGGGAGCTTCTCTCCCGTCTGAGAGAATCAGGTGCGTGATCATGACGTTGGCCCCCGGTATGGGTTCGCGCGTCTCGCGGTCGACAACGCGGCCGCTGATCTTGCCATTCGCCCCGAACGCTGTTGCAGCTGTGAGGGCGACGATGAACGGGAGCATCAGGAGCACGGAGGAGAACCTGTGGGATGATCGTAAGCGTTTCATACCAAACCCCATAGATGGTAGGATGATTCGGTGCGCGGACAACTTCGACATTCTACATTCAATGTTCGACATTGGATATTGTCCTGCAACTTGCATCACGGACCGGATCAATGTCCCCCGCCCGACCGCCAGCGGTCAGGCGGGCGGGAATGATGAACGCCAAATGTCGAATGCTGAAGTACGGTGGAACGAAAGAAGAAGGAGAGTACGAGGTGAACCAATGCTCGCCTAATTCCGGCACAGCCTGGTTAATCGGAGGATTGTGTTCACGGTACTGCCTCAAACATCAGGATGGACATCAGCACGAGCTATGGAGCGCCCATCACAACGTGCTCTTCTCCTTCGGGCGTCAATATAGAAAAGGTTGGGGGAGTTGTCAACAGGAAACGAGCGGAATGTTCGCGGGGGCGGATCGGATGTGGCGGATTTGGGAATGGTACCTGCTTCATCCTGTGTCTCTGGCCATTCGTTGAAACGAACGGTGAGATTGTGCACGCCACCCCGCTCCTTGCTTGAGGAGCTGCCCCTGGAAGTCCCCGTCAGTCTGAGCGCAGTGAGCGTTTTGTGCGAACGGAGTCGAAGACTGTCCCTGGCTTCTAGCACTCTTCGAGCGCGATCAGGATATCGCTGCTGCTTTCTGCCCTCGCCTCTGTCTCCGGAGTTTCAATTCCGTCGATTGCGATAGTTCGTGTAACAAATCAACATTCCCGCACATCAGAGCCTCTTTCTTCTTTCTTGACCAACCCTTGATTTGCCGTTCTACAGCGATTGCCTGAAAAATATCCGGGAACTCAGAGCACCAAACCAATTCGACAGGCCGACGCGACGACGTGTAACCGGGAAACACCCCCAGCTCATGTTCTTTCAAGCGCTTCTCAATTGCGATCGTGCAACCAGTATAATAGGAACCATCGCAGCAGCGAAGTATGTAGACCCAAGCAGTCTTGAACATTGAACTTTCCTCAATGTCCAAGATAGTTATTCAATCCCAGGTCATGCAATTT
>JAPLFP010000214.1 GCA_026390585.1 Ignavibacteriales bacterium
GAGCGCAGTTGCCCGTTTGTACAAGATGGGTATAGAGCCCTTCCTTATTGCCTATGCCATCAACATCATTGTAGCTCAGCGCCTCATTCGAACGCTCTGTAAAAAATGCAAAGAGCCGGTTGACAGCAGTGATTTCGATGACCTGACAAAATTCGGATTTTCGGAAGAACAGCTGAGCTCGCACGCATTCTACAAGGCGGTGGGTTGCGAAAAATGTAACGGAGGGTATAAGGGACGCGCTGCCATTCATGAGGCGCTCTTCTTCACGAAGCAGATCAGAAATATGATCCTTAATGCAGGCGAGAAAATCGACGAAAACAGCATTCGCGAACAGGCCGCAAAGGATGGAATGTGGACCTTGCGACGTTCTGGGATGGAACGCATGATGGAAGGAACGACGACCCTGGAAGAAATCATCTCCACAACTGTCGAAGACGAATAGAACGGCGACTTTTCTCGTAGTTATTCGATTTTGAGAGGCATTCACAACATGAATGCCTCTTTTCGTTTTTGGCAGATGCGCTTGTCACTCGTGGCATCTCGAAGCGACCTGCATTGATCCCAGGATGGGAGAGAATCGATTGTTCTGTATCACAACACTTTTGGCTGTAAGGTCTTACATACACTTGCTGGCGGGATCGTTTTCGGGAAAATGAAGGGCTAGATCAGAGTGTGGATATCTCTTGCTTGACCATAGAGTGCAAAAGCTCCGGAAATTGCGATATTTCGATGGGTTCGCTTTGAAAAGGAGTGAAGTCCCTACGCGAGAACAATATGAGGGAAACCTTAAAAATTTCCCTTTAAGGGAGTTGCATTTTCGTTAGGAGTTTCTTATAATCACAGCAACAGGGGAGCTCCACACTTCCATTCCATTGTTGTTTTGAATAGGTGAATCAGGCGACAACAGGCTGAACACATACGATGACGACCCCAATTCAAAACTCGGCCGCCGCTCGGCCACAGTCTTCTGAGCCACCACCGTCAATGTTGACGCCAGAGCCCCCGTTTGTTTCGGAAGCCAGGAGACTGCTGAAGGAATTTGCTACTCAGCTTCCGACAACGGTCACCGGACTTGAACGCCAGATGATGATTGGCGATGTCCTCGGCCGGATGGACGAGGCGGACAAGCAGAAACTCAGGGCATTGCTCAACTATTTCCTCATGAGGATGTTGACGATCAATGCTTCTGACATCGACATGGGTGGGTATGGAACGGCAGGATTGATTTGGTACAGGGTGTATGGTTCAAAAAAGCCTGACAAAACGCTCGGACAGTTCAACCCGGATGAGATGAACTATCTGATCCAGAGCGTTCTGGGCGAGAGACAGCGGACCTTTCTTTATGAAAACAGGAATCTTGATTTTTCCCACATGCTGTATCTCGAGAATGGGGAGTTCCGCCGGTTCCGTGCGGATGCATACTTCGATCTCGATCAACTCGGTCTCAACATGCGGGCGATCAACAACAACGTTCGCCCGTACAAAGCTCTTGAGCTCCATCAAAACGTCACAAGAAACCTCAGTCTCGCGGGAACCAAAGAAGGATTGTGTCTCATCACCGGAATCACAGGTTCCGGAAAGAGCACGACGCTCGATTCAATTATCGATGCGAACAATCACGCTGTTGACGCGCATATCGTCATCATCGCATCGCCGATCGAGTATGTCCACAAATCGGACCGCTGCATCATTCGCCATCGCGAAGTGGGGAGAGACGTTCTTTCATTCAAAGATGGAGCTGTCCAGGCTTTGCGCCAGGATCCAGACATCATCATGATCGGGGAGTTGCGCGATCCGGAAACAATCATGACTGCTCTCGAAATCACTGATTCAGGTCACAAAGTGTTTTCGACGCTGCATACTGCGTCGGCGGTCGAAAGTCTCGACAGGATCATCGGTGAGACTCCGCCTGTGGAACAGGAACGCGTGAGGAATCGTCTTGCCGACACGCTGCGATGCGTCATGTCGCAGAAACTCGTCCCAAGTCTTGATGGAAAGCGGGTTCTGGCAAAGGAAGTGATGCTCGGGATTCCATCTGTTCGCGCTGCGATCAAGAACAATAACACCGGCGAAATTTACCAGATGATCTCTGAGGGATTGGACCAAGGAATGATCACGATGGAACAAGACCTCAGACGTTTGTACTTGCAGAAAAAGATATCATTGGAAAGTGCAATCAATTTTGCTAACAACAAACGCCGAATCCAGCAACTCCTGCAGGTGAATCCGTCGGAGTGATCGGTTCGGTGTGTTTCCGTACCGTAGTCCACCAAAACGAACTACTCATAACAAGGGACATAGCTCGAAATGCCATATCAGCCTGGTCAAGGCAAAACTGCGGTGGCGTTATTCGTCGATGGTCTGGAACTCAAGTTTGTCCAGCTGTCAATGAAGGCCGGCAGGGTTACGCTACGGGACTACAAGACTGTGGCGTTGGTTCGAAAATTCGAGGAAAAGCAAGGGGGTCCTGAAGAGGGTGGAGCGGACATGCAGGATCTGGCTACAGCTGAGTCATTTGCTGAGCCGACCATGCCCACGGAAATGGAGCAGAACGAGGGGCAGAACAACGCCTCAGTCCTCCTCAGCGTTTTGACTGATCTCCCGTCTTCGAAATACACCCTGTCGTATGCACTCAGTGAGCCGGCGGTTACCTACCAAGAGTTCGAGAGCGACTCTGGCCTCAAGGGCACCAAGCTCAAGAAGCATGTGGCTCAGGAACTCTCATCCATGCGGTCGTCTGCGCCTCCCCTCGACGCCCTTGATTTTATTCCAACGGCTCAGGGGGGCATCCTCAGTGTCGTCAGGGAAGACGGCATGCATCTGTTCACCCTGCTGGAGGAAATCAAACCCTTCATCGGCAACAGGGTCCCGAAGATCCAACTGATTGACAGCGCTGATACGGCGTTGATCGGGATGGTGCGCAGTAGCTACGAGCTCCAGGACGAGGAAGTCTCCGTGCTGGTGTACGTCGGTAATGATTTCAGCCGACTGATCTTCATGCAGGGGAAGAAATATCTCCACTTCGCTCCAATCATCAGCGAAGGGTATGGTTCGTCAAACATCGAGAATACGATCTACAGCCGTATCCTCCTTGAGCAGGACAACATTGCCCTGACTCGTATCGATAGGATCATCCTCTGCGGTGAAAGTCACAAAGTAAACCTCCGCGAATCGTTGGCCCCGCAGTTCTCCAGTGCAAGTGTCGAGTATTTGCAGACGCCGGACCTTGATCTCAGCGTCTACGAAGGTCTCGTGGGTGAGGCGATCTCGGAGTACGCGATTCCTCTTGCCACGGCCTGGCGCGCGCTTGACACCAAGAAGCGTGGACTGTATGATCTGAATCTGTGCCCGGTTGTCATCATGGAAGGGCAGAAAGCCTTTAAGCTCGCCTGGCACGGATGGGTGATCGCGCTGATGATTATCGGATCGATCGTGTTTTTCTACACGTCGATCCAAAACCGAACCTCGGAGATCAGACGACAGAAAGAACTCCTCGGGCGGAAGAATAGTGAGCTCTTGGATCTCGAAAAGCTGCGATCCAGGAGAGCAGAGCTCACCTCGGATATCGAACGGTATGCTAATGCTGCATCGGTGTATGACAGTACTGCACCTGGCAGCGATCGATGGAGCAGGGTCCTTCATTATCTCGCGAACAGCGTCGAAGACCTGAATGCCATTTGGTTGTACAAGATGAGTCGTGATGATGCGACTCCGGGCGCGCTGAGAATCAGCGGGAAATCGATCTATCGAACGCGTATCTCGCGCCTAGCCAGTCTTTTTGAAAAAGCGACACTCAAGCAAGTCCGTACTTCAGTCATCAGGGACAAAGTTATCTATGATTTTGACCTGATCGTGGAGCAGATTGACAAGGGTGATGCCAACAAAAACCGGTAAGACACTATGTCCTTCAAGATACGAAATACGATCGTCCTAGCCGTTGTGCTCGTGATCATCACGGGTGGCGGCATGTTCTACTGGATGTACATGCAACCGAAGCAGTTGAAGACTGCAGTGAGAGAGATCCAGAGGATTGAAAAGGAACTCGTTGATTTGCCACAAACACTTACCGCCGTGGAGAATCTTTCGAATCAACTGGCTGATACGAAGCGCCGCTATGATTCTCGGAGCAAAGAGATTCCGGCCTTCGATATCACTTCTCAAACATATGCCTATATCAGCAAAGGCATCGATGAAGCTGGGATCACGGCGGAGAATGAATTCGTCAAGATTGGGACGCTGACGTTTGACGGTACAAGGAATTTCGGTTCGATCGGCTACAATGTCTATCAGTTAACGGATGGCGAGGCTGTTTTCGACAACCTCTACAGATTCGTCTACTATCTGGAAAACGGAAGTCGCCTGTACAAGATTGCCTGGATCAACCTCGAGAACAAGGAAGCGATCAATCCTGATACAAAGGAGACGAGGAAATTTCTCGTCTTCAACATGGAACTCCACGCCTACTTCACCAATATCAAGGAACTGAATACTTCGATCGCGGCGAAATCGCTCACCTTCACGCAATCTCCATTCGATCCCTTTGAGCCGGTCATCCTCGGGGCGATATCGTCGGAAGCTCCCGCGGGTGAGCTGGATGTGAAGGGTTTCGACATCAAGGCCATTCTTCCGGGGAAGGCTATCGTGATGTATAGTGGCGACCTGATGGTTCTGCATCTCGGCGACAAGGTCTGGCGCGGATTTGTGAGCCGCATCAGTCCGGTGGACAACAAGGTAGAGTTTACTTTGAACGAGGGGGGTATCGTGAAGAAGGTGACAAAGACAATGGTATTTGCCAAAAAGAAACGTCAATGAGGGAGTCATGAAAAAACGATCGACGATGGTGTCCATTTGCTGCCTGCTCCTTCTCGCGAATCTTGAGGTCGCGTTGAGTCAGAACGAAGCAACGATCATGCGCGCCGCCAAGGGGAAAGAGAGCTACTCCCAGGACGAGTTGGTCTCGTTCAAGAGTGACATTCCGTACAAACAGGCTATTGAGTCTTTGAGCGCATTGCGCAAGAAATTTGCGAAGAAGCCAATCATTGATCCCCAGCCGCTGTCGACAACGATTAATGTGGAGATCCAGTCCCTCTACTGGCGAGACGCATTGGAGCTGATTCTGCGTACGAACAATCTCTGGTACACTGAATCGCCGGACTATTTCCAGGTGTCTCCGGTTGGACAGATATCGCAAGGGGGTGTGCCGACTCCCGGGGGGATGCCTGCAGCGGTCGATTCAGGAATGATTGTAGCAAAATCCCGCGAAGTCACGATCTCGGCGATCTTTCTGGAAATCAACACCGTGAAACAGCGTGAGAGCGGCATCAATTTCAACATCTTCCGCGGCAAGGATTTGAACTTGGGCGTTCAGTTCACAGGAGCTGACAATGTTACGAACAACATCTTTGGCGTTACAGTCTCTCCTTCATCGAAGAGCCTGACCGTCAACATTGATGCAGCGCTCAAAATCTTTGAGAGCGAGCAGATCGGAGAAGTGATCGCCAGACCTCAAACAACGGTCAGGTCGGGGAACCACGGGCGTGTGCAGGTTGGTACCGATTTCTCCATCAAGCAAAAAGACTTCGCCGGAAATGTCACCGACATGTTCTACAGCACGGGGACCATTCTCGAGGTCACTCCGAAAGTCTACATCTATGGAACGACAACGCTCATCGATCTTCCATACAAGGCAACGCGCAGCACAGTAACCCCGGGCTCGATCAGCACATTGATTAACAAGAGCGAGACCGAAGGTCGGCGTGTCCTCTTGGACGGCGAAGAGGCCTACGTTTCCGGTCTGTATACCAATGACGAGAATACGACCCGCACGGGAATCCCGATTCTGAAGGATCTGCCGTGGTGGTTCTTCGGACTCCGTTACATCTTTGGCTATGACGCAGTCAGTGTTACGCGTAAAGAGCTCATCATCCTGCTCAAGGCTGAATTGGTTCCAACGATCGAAGACCGCGTGAAAGATTTGGGGAAGGATCACAACGTACTCCAGGAAAAACTGAAAGAAATCCGGGAAGACGCCGATAAGAGAACGAAAAAATAGTGTCTATCGTATTTGAACGGCAACAACTCTAAGCACTTGGGGAGTTCGTCATGAACGTCCGTACAATCTTGTTGTGGGGGATCATAGCGGTGCTGACGCTTTTGTTGTCATGTCAGAACCCTACAGGACCTGATACTCAGATCACAGCTATCCCGACATCGGTTAGCGGCATGGTAATGAGAAACGACAACCTGGCGCCGATCACCAATGCCATTGTCTATGATATCGGCGGCCTTGCCCGTGATACGTCGAGATCGAATGGAACCTTCCGTTTGGTGTACCAACTTCTTTCCCAGACAAAGACCCGGATCATTGGGTCTCGTTCTGGCTTCGGCAACGACACTGCAGCCGTGACGTTGAATCCGGGAGTTGACACGACGATCGTCTTGACCCTCAAGGCTGACAGCACCAGTCCCACGGGACCAGTGTCTACCGGCAAAGCTGCAAACATTGTTCTCATTGCATCGAGCGGGGAGAACATTTCCATTCGAGGTACGGGTTCAAATGAGACGGCAAATCTTCAGTTCGAGGTGAGGGATTCTCTCGGTGTCCCGATTGCAGGTGTCAACAAACTTTCTATCAACTTCTCTATCCTTGGCGGTCCCGGAGGTGGGGAGTATGTGTTCCCTGCGACAGCCGACACGGACCCGTTGACAGGTCGCGTCACGACGCGTGTATCGAGCGGCACCAAAGCGGGTGTTCTGCAGGTTGTTGCTACTGCCACTGTTGCTGGCACTCCTCCACTGACTATCAAATCCAGTCCCATCAAGATAACGATCTCCGGCGGTTTGCCTGACAAGAGTCACTTTTCGATCAGTCGTAAGCCGCTAAACATCGCCGGAGGCGTGTACGACAATCTCCGTGCGGTGATCATGGTGATCGTCGGTGACAAGGAAGGAAACCCGGTGCAACCAGGTACTGCGGTCTCCTTCACGACGACCGGCGGCGTAATTCAGCCGAACGCCGTGACCGATAAAGATGGTATCGCCCAAGTCGAGTTGATATCCAGTAATCCGCGTCCGCCGAACTCGATTGCATTCGTTACAGCGAAGACAATTGGTGATAGCGGCAAGGTTATTAAAGACAGTACTGTGGTCTTGTTCTCTGGAGCGACGAGGATTCTGCCTCCTCCATCCACCGTCATCATCCCGGACAGCGGCGTAGCATCATTTGAGTACCGCGTGCAGGACCCGAACGGATCCCCGCTCGCGGGTGGGACGACGATCTCGTTATCCGTAGACGGGCCGGGATCGGGACAGCTCGAATTGTCCGGCGATGTGAACAAGACATTGGAAGACTCGAACGATCCGGCCAGTACACTTTTCAAAGCCACCGTGCGGGACAAGGCGCTGCATGGACCGGCCGGCGCGGTGACCTTTAAGATCTCGGTAATCAGCCAGAACGGCAACTTGACGACAACGTTTCCTGGCAATGTGTTGATCGACACCAATGTGGCGATACCTCCTTCGAAGTCCGGCACTATCTCCAGCCTCGCGCTGGTTGGTATTGACAACTCGCAGCTTTCGATCAGTGGCACCGGAGCAAATGAAACGGCGAAACTGACGTTCATTGCAAAGGACTCCCTCGGGAATCCCGTTGAGCTCCGCAAGCGCGCCTATGTTACCTTCACACTCTCTCCCCCCGGCGGTTTGGGTGGTGGCGAGTTCCTGTTCCCCGCGGCGGATTCCACAGATGCCTACGGACAAATCAGCACAACATTCAATGCGGGAACGCGTGCAGGTGTGCTGCAGGTAATCGCACGATCGGTTTCTTTTGGGCGCACGATCACAACTTCTCCAATCAAGATTACGATCGCCGGCGGTTTACCCGATTCCAATCACGTCACGGCGACGCTCTCTCAGGTCAACATGCCGGGTCTGATCAAGACCGGGACGCTGGGCACTGTGAGTGTACAACTTGGTGATAAGTATGGTAATGCTGTCCAAGCCGGAACGGCGCTCTACTTCAGTACATCCGGAGGTCTGATACAGGCCACGGCGACAACGGACGCGGGAGGCCAGGCGAGTGCGACGATCCAGGGCGGCAATCCTGCGCCGAACGAACCGTCTATTGGCGGACCTGGGCATGGCTTCATCACGGTTCAGTCGGTTGGAGCGGGAGTGTCAATCCAAAAGAAGGTTCCATTCCTCTTCTCCGGTGCGACCCGTGTTGTAACGCCCTCGACGAATATCGTCATACCCGATAGTGGTTCGGCGACATTCCAATATCGCGTGCAGGACATCAACGGCAATCCGTTGGTAGTCGGCTCGACGGTTGCTCTGTCTGTCGATGGACCAGGTTCGGGTGAATTGGAGCTCTCAGGAGATGTGAACAAGATACTTCTGGATTCTGCCGATCCGAGCACGACGCTCTTTACGGTGACGGCACGCGATAAGGCGATCCGTGGACCGGCTGGTCAGATTACCTTCCATTTGAGTGTGACCAGTCCAAATGGAAATGCGATAGCGAGCTTCAGTGGTCTTGTTCTTAGGGATACCACCGCAGTTGCTCCTGGCGGCGTCACATCGGGCTATGCCTCGAACCTGACGCTTGCTACAATTACGAGTCCACAGGTTTCTGTGAGAGGTACCGGAGCGAACGAAACATCGGTGTTGACCTTCATAGCAAAGGACTCGGTCGGGAACCCCGTAGAAATACGCCGGCGTGCTTATGTTACGTTCTCTATTACCCCCACAGGCGGAGTTGGTGGTGGAGAGTTCCTGTATCCGGCTGCTGATTCGACAGATGCCAGTGGGCAAGTCAGCACGACCTTTAGCTCTGGGACAAGATCCGGTGTGCTTCAGTTAGTCGCACAAACCATCGTTGCAGGTCGGACACTGACTTCATCGCCGATCAAGCTCACGATTTCTGGTGGGCTTCCTGATTCGAGCAGTCTGAGCGTGAGTCTTACGCAGGTGAACATGCCTGGCCTCATCAAGGCGGGAGCGTTAGGCTCGGTCACCGCTCAAGTCGGCGATAAGTTTGGCAACCCGGTGCAACCCGGCACCGCGTTGTATTTCAGCATCTCGGGCGGTTTGATTCAACCAACAGCGACAACGGATGTCGCGGGCCAGGCCACAGCCACAATCCAGGGCGGCAATCCGCCGCCAAACGAACCGACACTGGGCGGACCCGGGCATGGCTACATTACAGTCCAGACTGTGGGTGAGAATGGCGTCTCGATCAAAAAGCGGAGAGCATTCCTGTTCTCTGGAGAGACACGTATCGTGACCCCATCTGCCAACATAGTCGTTCCTGACAGTGGAACAGCGACGTTCCAGTATCGTGTGCAGGACATCAACGGCAATGCGTTGGTTGCCGGCACGTCGATTGTAATGACTGTTGATGGCCCCGGTTCGGGTCAATTGGAGCTTTCGGGAGACGCGAATAAAATACTTCTGGATTCCGCTGATCCGAGCACAACTCTCTTCACGGTGACGGTACGCGACAAGATTCTGCGTGGGCCTGCGGGAGCTGTTACTTTCCATTTGAGTGTGACGAGTCCGAATGGGAACGCGATAGCTAATTTCGGTGGGATTGTTTCTCTTGATACAAGTGCCGTTCCACCAGTCACCGTTCTGCCGCCGACGACTGGCTATGCTTCGAGCCTCCTCCTTTTTGGCCCGGCTCCAGGAAATGTGTCAGTCCGGGGAACAGGTGCTAGCGAAACATCCATTATTAAGTTCCAAGCTCTCGACTCCTTGGGGAGACCTATTGAATTTCGCAGAAGAGCATATGTCACATTCTTGATCACACCAGTTGGTGGTACCGGAGGTGGAGAGTATCTCTACCCCGCCGCTGATTCTACTGATGGCTTTGGTCTGGTAGCCTCAACTTTCAACGCGGGAACACGCTCTGGCGTCATTCAGATCGTCGCACAGGCTATAGTCAATGGGCGAACCATAACCTCTTCACCTATTAAGATGACGATTTCTTCTGGACTTCCCAATTTGGCGCATTTCACATCATCTGTTAGTCCAACAAATATGCCTGGGTCGTTTGCAGGCCCGGTTGGAACTGTTGCAGTTCAAGTAGGAGACAAGTTCGGTAATCCTGTCCAAGCGGGAACTGCCCTTTATTTCACTACCTCAGGCGGCATTATCCAACCTACGGGCTACACGGATATCGACGGGCATGCGAGCGTCACATTATTTGGCGGAAATCCATTTCCAAGAGATAATAATATCCCAGGTCTTGGCCACGTAACAGTAAGAACGGTGAGCGATAGCGGAATATACATTGAGACCAGCTTGCCATTCCTGTTTTCGGGATCTCCGCAGCTTCTTCTTATCAATGTCCCGAATGACACTGTGAAAGTATTCGATGGATCGTATGTTGACATCAACTACAGCATAAGGGACTTGAATGGAAATCCAGTCACGGCTGGCCGTAGTGTTTCTGTGGCTGTGTCTGGTCAGGGGGCTTCCGGAGTCACGCTATCCGGAGATGTCAGTTTCGTCACTGACGGTTCGCGCACCGCATATAGTTTCAGAGTCGCGGACAGAGTTCCCAATGGCGATCCAAGCGGTGAGTTGGTGTTCACTATCACCGCGGGTGGTGAGACCACGCCAGTTGTTCAGACGTTCCACGGAATACTTTATTCACCATCAGTCACGACAACGGTGCCTCCGTCTGCGCGAAAGCCTTCACAGATCGCTTACATCGGTTTGACCACTGGAGATATCTATGTGGCTGGAGTAGGGAACGTTGAAAACGCGGTAATCACGTACGAGGTGCGCGATTTGCTGGGTGTCCCGATCGACAAGTCACAACGGGTCCAGGCGTTTTTCAATCTGCAATTCCAACCCAATAGCTACACGGGCGGAGGAACCTATCCATCAGTGATCCCAGGTTCGGATAGTACGGACAATAACGGCAGGCTTCGTGCTTCGATCGTAAGCGGCACACAAGCTGGGGTGATAACAATAGTAGTCAGCTTCACAGTGCCGGGCGGTCAGGTGGTTCAGTCATTGCCTGTAAAACTGACTGTTCACGCGGGATTCGCTGATCAGGCGCACTTCTCCTTGGTTCCGACTAGGTACGTGTTCCCCATTGCTAACTCGATCGCCATCGATCCCATGTTTAACGTTGCTGTGGGTGATACGTTCAGCAACCCAGTTCAGGCTGGAACAGCGGTCTACTTCAATTCGCAAGCTGGAATAATGCAGACCGGTAATACTTCCGGCGGAACTTATACCAACTACACTGGATTAGCTTCAGCTGGTCTCCTTCGCGTCAATCCGTTACCCTATGGTAATTATTTCAATAGTCAACTCTACAGGTATATTCCGGGACCGTCGGATCCATACTATACTGAACTGGGCGGCCCTGGACTGTTGCGATCTGGATATGCCTGGGTATGGGCTACAACGCAAGGAAAAGGCGGGAAAAGAGTTGCAGACAGCGTGCTCGTCGTGTGGAGTCAGGGTCCGATCGTCGTCACGGGAATTCCGTCCTCGGTCGTAACCATTCCTAGGGGCTCAACATCTGCGCCTATCACCATAACGGTCAAGGACGCCAACGGCAATCCGCTTTGCGACGGCACAACGATTTCGGCAAGCATCAACTTTACATCTGATGTCGTCGGGCTCAAGTTCGGAGTCTCGGGCAGTATTTCGGATGCTGTGCAGTTTGTAATGCCTGCTGCTCCGTTTGCAAGATTCTCCAACCAAGCTGGTGTCACCGACTTCACGTTCAGAGTCTCCGATTTGTCGACGAACGGAGGCGCGCCGCTGAACCAGACGGTCATCGTAAACATCACAATCTCATCTCCAAACTTCCAGTCGTCGACTTACTCGTTTACAGCTGTCGTGCAGTAGGGTAATGTAGCGCAGTAAATTTTTCACGGCTCCGTCTCCTCCGATATTGGGGGAGACGGAGTTTTTGTTTTGAGAAGGACTACAGACGTCATCAAAGAAAGGAGCCACAAAGGTACTGTGTTAAAAGTCAAGGGTATCAGAGTTAAGATGTTGGGATCAATTGTATGTTCTTTGCCAAAGGGTTTTGATAGTTCGGGTCGTACGGGACGTTCTTTTTCCACAGTGTATAAATCAAGCATAAGATTTTACGGGCAACAGCCAAGACGGCCACCATCTTGTTAGCTTTGGTGCGGACGAGGCGCAGATAGAATGCCCTCAACGGTGGATTGCATCGACATGCGGCCAAGGCTGGCATAAAAACAGCAGACCGAAGATGTTTGTTGCCTTTCTTGGAGATCGCCGGTTTGCCTTGTCGCTTTCCGGACTGCTTGATGACAACATCGAGGCCAGCATAGCTACTGATTTGCTTGGTGCTCGTGATCAGAGCGAAGCCGTTTGTTTCAGCCACGGTGGAGACGACGGTCATGAAACCAATACCTTTGGCTTTAGTGATATTGCTAATTCTGTTGTTGAGATCGTCATCGCTCTCTACGAGAGAGCGGATCTGTTGTCCGATGCTTTTGAGTTGTTTCTCGAAGAGCCTCAGCTGCGCTCGTAGTCGTGTGAGAGTCTCCTGTGATGGCTCGTAGCTGTGGCCTTTGGCATGGAGTTGGTTCTTGACTTGGGTTGCCATGTGTTGCACGGTCTGATACTCCCTGGTGAGCGCCTTTAAGCTTCGCATTTGCGGAGAAGGAGGCTGCCAAGCGTTCAGAGGGCGTTCGAGACCAAACTGGCAGATACTGTGTGCATCAAGGCCGTCCGTTTTGGATTTGTTGTCCAATGATTTAGCGAAGTTCTTGATTTTGTTAGGAAGCAGAACGACGATCTGTTGTTGACGCTCCGCAAGGAAGTAGGCTAGTTGCTCATAGTAGACGCCTGTGGCTTCCATGACGAACCACACGGGGGCCTCGTTCGAGACCAGCTGCTTCTTTGCCCAGGCGAGGAGTCGAAGATAGCCTCTTCGCGCATTCGGGAAGGAAGCAGCAGCCAAGAAACGCTCTTCTTGCCGATCCGTGATGGTACCAAAACGGATTTCGAAGCTGTCTTTTGAAACGTCGATGCCGAATACCTGTTTGATTATACTCATGGATCAAGTTCCTCCAAACATTGTGGACATTGAGACTGATCCTATTGGCAAAAGGCTTCCCCTCGTCTTTTCTCGTAGTCTTATACGGGATAGCATTGCTTCCCTAAGTACTGTTCAGACTCTAGGAGGCCAACGGAAATGGGGAGTGGTTCTTTGTGACGGTCTCGTCGAAGATGGACCTAGGCACGAATCTCTCTCCCATTTCCGAAGCCAATAAGTACAACTAAAATACACTTCCATGCTTCTCATGCAACCTGATAGCAACATACGAGACTCGAAGGCACAATCCATCAAGAATACAAAAGATTTGAAATCTTCTCTTCAGTGTCTTGGCGTCTTTGCGCCTTTGCGTGAGATCCTCTTGTTCAGATTTGTCAGTCTTGCCATCGGCGGATCCTTCGAAATGACAAATATCCTGTTCCTTGTCATTTGTCCCGGATCACGCTGCGCGCTCTCGTTCCCACGCTCTGCGTAGGGACGTCCCCGGCCTCTTCGCCATCCGTTGAAACGGACGGCTCTCCTAAGATCCAAACCCTCCGGGTTACGTTGGCCTAAGTTAGGTGCCCCTCACCTACGTGAGAACTTAGAGGGAAGTGATGGTTTCCTTATTCAGCCCATACGGACGTGACAGAAGACGTCCCTCCAAATCATTCACGTGGAGGGTCACGCTCCGTTTACCCGCCGAAGGCCCGGAGGGCGCAGGCGGGTCGTGACCGGATTGGCTGTTACACTGTCATTTCGACTCCCGCAAAATGCGGGATAGACTCCGGGAGAAATCCTTCGTCTGGTTCAGATTTCTCAGTCTCCGCCTCCCCGACAACGGAACTCGGGGCAGGTCGGCGGATCCTTCGAAATGACAAATATGGCTGATAGCCAGCCAAGCGTCAAGAATTATTATGTGACACGTTTTCGTCATTGGACGATGGAGGCGGTGTCAGGGTGTGGACCCTGACACCCGAGGCAAGTCGAGCCACAGTCAAAAACAAAACCCTGCCATTCCCGAATTCTTCCATCGGGAATCCAGATCCGAGTTCAACAACCGCACTTGGCCGATGCCGTTCACGTTCTGGATCCCCGCTTTCCCGCTATACAACAGCGGGACGCACAAAACGCGAAGACATGCGGGGATGACAGAAGAAGTCACTTCGCAAAGAACGCTCGCAATGACAACTCATTCCTTTTGGACAAACCTTGGACGCAAAGAAATGGGGGAAAGGTGTTACGATGAAGGTTCAAGAGGGCTGGCTGGATCGAGAAGGGTGTTACAGCATCTTGTTGCTGCGGTACCAAGCGAAGGATTTTTCGACAGCTTCACGGAAGGGGGTCCGGGTGTATCCGAGTTCGGATTCTGCTTTCCGGCAACTGAAATGATACTTGAGGTGGCTTCCTACAAAGAGTTCCCGGGTAACCCACGGGCGACGTCCAAGACCACTGGCGATTCCCTCTGACACCGCGGCCACGAACTTCACACAAGCCAGCGGTATCTGAAACAGAGGCTTTATGCCTCCGACGACCTCAGCGATGGTTGAGATGATTTCCTTGTGTGTGAGATTCTCTCCGCTGAGGATGTATCGTTCGCCAGACCGGCCGCATTCGGCAGACAGAATCTCACCACGAACGACATCACCCACGTAGACGATATTCATCCCGCCCGACAAAGAGTAGAAGATCTTCTTGCGATAGATATCCCGGATCAACTGCCCGCCGTGAAAATGAATGTCTCTCTCTCCAATGACGACAGAGGGGTTCACCATGACCGCGTTGAGGCCTCTGGCGACCCCACGGAGAACTTCCTTCTCAGCCTCGAATTTGGAGATCCGATAGCCTACATCGTAGCGGTCCCAGTTAAACGTGTTTGTCTCATCGGCCGTCGTTCCATTCTCGGGGAATCCGACAGCTGCGATGGAACTCGTATGAATGAACTTCTTTATGCCGAGCTCAATGCACGACTCGACAACGTTGCGAGTCCCCCCGATGTTCACATCGAACATGAGAGGACGTTCCTTTTTCCAATAAGAGACGATAGCGGCAGTGTGAAAGACAGTGTCGCAACCCTTCATGGCGGACTTCACAGAGTCCTTGTCGCGCACGTCACCGAACGCGTGCTCAACATTGAGTCCTTCCAGAGCACGAAGATCTGAACCGGGTCGCCGAAGGATTCGGACGTTGCAGCCGCGCTGCACAAGTGCTGCCGCCAGATTCGAGCCGATGAACCCTGTTCCGCCGGTGACAAGGACGTTTCTCATGAGCTAAAGCCCGGACTCAAAGTCAATTCTTGCCACAAGGGCATGAGAGCAATCATGTCACCCCGAGATGTTCCGCTTCATGAATCCCGCTTTTGAGCGGAATCTTGAGAGGCGGGACTTCTGCCCGGGGTCTAAAAACGAGGTCCCGAACATCCTTCGACTCAGCGGGCTGGACAACGCCCGCTTCGCTCAGGAGCATTTCGGGACGGCAGTGTCTTTTTGGCACGTCTATTCGTCCGCATCTCTAGGGGATGTTCCTTCCAACTGTTTTCACTTTCGCGATGGGATTTTCCGGATTAACGAGTAGCGCTTGCCGATAGGCCCATCGAGCGGCGAAGGGAAGCTTCTTTTCTTCGAAGAGCCGCGCCTGAAACAGCCAGCCATCGACATTGCGTGGATCGTCACGAAGAGCTCGTTGTGCCTCATCAATGGCCTCATCAAGAAGCTCGACCGATTTGAACGATTGTGCAATGGCAAGATGGAATTTGCTGCGGCGCGTTGGATCAACAGCACGACGAAGCGAGTCTTCAGTACGATCAACGACGATGAATTGCTGGACGACTGGGTTGGTTCTGTCGATTCCCACGAGGTTGCGGAGATAGGCCTTTGCTTGTGCCGTGTCGCCGCGTTGCATTCCGTAATTCCAGCCCCAGAGCAAGCCAGCGAAATAGGTGGAGTCCGCGGCAAGTTGAGATTTCATGAGAGAGTATGCAGCACCGTAGTAGCCAAGATTCCAATAGAATGCGGCGAAATCGGTCACCGAGAGCGAGCGTTGAAAAGCATTGTCCATCTTTTCGACTTGGCTCTTGTTGACCGCAACGGCGAGATGTCTTGTTGCCAACGGTGTAAAGGAAGTGGACTGAGCGTAGGCAAATAATTTCTGCACCTCTTCGGATGCTTCTGCGAGCTTGCCGCTCATGGCATATGCCACGCACAGTTGGTAGGATATCAGTGCTTGTCCTGGTGCGCGTCGCTTCGCTCCCTGGAGGGAAGCGATCGCATCGTCGTATTGTCCGCGCAAGAGTTCGCTGTGTCCTTTTCTGAGCAGTCCGTTCGCCGTGACTGTGTCGACATCAAATCGTTTCGTTCCCACCCAGATTTCTCTCGGTGTGAGAAGTGTTGAGTGAATCCTAAAGAGCTGCATGCCGGCAACCTGGGCGGTTGGTTCGAACCAGAAGCGACGTGACTCACCCATCTGAAACTCATACGACTGAAAACCGTCCCACGAATTTGTCACCATCAGGTAGTCTGCCGCATAGGCTCTCAGGAAAGAGTCGAATGTTGTGACGGGCACTGCATTGTTGAGTTCAAGGAGTTTCCGTTCTCCAATAAAGATGCATATGTCTTTAGATGAACCCGCAATAATCGAACCTTCGGGCGTGTGATCCTTGATGGTCTGTCCGAGTGTCTTCCATGGTTTGGAGAACATGTTTTTATTGAGTCCCACCTGCTGCAAATGATCGTAAAACCCGATGGGATCCATCGAGTACCGGATATTGGTTCGCTCGATCTCGAAGATGCAAATCACATTCGGGATCACAATCAAGCCCGCTACAACAATGCAAATCAGCCGAAGGACTCGCTCCCGTTCTCGCAGCCAGCGATTCTGAATCCACATGAATCCGGCGATGACATAGAAAATCATGATGGGGAAGATCGGGAGAAGGAAGCGGACGTCGTGCACAGGATAGACAAGAATGGTTAAGAGATAGCCGACGACAAACAGTATCCGCACAAACCCTGTCGACCGCTCGCTGACATCGCACCAAATGCCAAGGATCAGCATTGGTATGAACACGACAGGGATCACAAACTTGGCGATCGCCATCGCTCCAAAATACGCAAGAAAAATGCCGGTCGGTTCAACGATAAGCACATCCGGAAGAGGATAGAAGATCAATCCCGCAAGGTGGATGGCATAGCCACTCATGTTGTTTACAATACGGAGCCCGAATTCCTGAAGCAGGGGGGCCTGTGCGGGCGTGAGGAAATGCTCGAACATGAAGTTGAGATTCGTGGCCTGAGATGATGAAGGTGCCCCAAAAAGGACGAGATTCCGGTACAACCATGCTCCAAAGAATGCGGCGAAGCCCATCAGTACCAACAGGGCTCTCTTGTACTGCTTTCGCACGAGGAAGAACAAGAAGATAGAGCCAACGAGGGCGATAGCGACTTCGCGCAGCAGGACGATGAAGGATGTGACCAGAAGAAGAATCACGAGATCGCGTTTGTTGGCCTCCCCCTCATGCTCGAGTCGTTCCAAAACAAGAAAGCCGACAGAAACGAATGTCAGGAATGCTGCTTCTGAGAGGACCTCTGTCGAAAACAACAAGAGAAGCGGATGGAACACAATCGGAAGGATGCCGAAGGTTGCCGCCGCTTTGCCAAAGAAATGCGAGAGCATCGCATAGAAGGCCAGGATGAAACCTATGCCCCAAAGGAGTGTCCACACTTTAGCCGCAAGCAGTGAATACGGGAACAACAAGAGTGCTGGCGCAATCAGCACGGAATAGAGGGGAGCGTTGACGACATAGCGTTCCGGATCGGGCTGTGTCTCGTCGACGAAACCCTTGGCATGCGAGAATGAAGTTCCCCAGATGACATATCTGGTGCTATCAGTGTAGAGCGAGAGATCGTTGAGTCTGAGAGCACCAAGAGCGAGGAACACAAGACTGAGGAGAATGATCCAGCGGTGCTCGCGCAGAAGTCGTGCCAAATTCGGAATCATATCAGGTCCGGGGAGAGTTGATGGTGTTTAGAAGCGAGCGTGCTCTGCGAAAGATCGCATCGAACATTGGCTCGGTGAGCCTTCCGGTGAATGTGTTTTGCTGACTTGGATGATACGACGCCAGGAGAGTGAGTTCCTTTGTGATCGAGTATTCTGCGCCATGCGAAAAACGGGGCTTACTTGTTTCATCCAGCGTGCCGAAGACGCAAAAAGCCGACACCGCCGTATCAAATCCAACCTTTCCCAATGCGACAATCACTCTCACTCTTCTGAGAAGGTCCATTTCCATGATGAGGAATGGCCGGCAGTTGAGGATCTCAGAAGGCAGAAGTTTGTTCTGAGGAGGCGCGCATCGGCAAGTCGCGGTGATATAGCAATCCTTGAGCTGCAAGCCGTCGTCACGTGAGACCGAGGTCGGCTGATTGGCAAATCCGAATTTGTGAAGTGAGCGATAGAGCCAGTCGCCGCTCCGATCACCTGTGAACATTCTTCCTGTTCGATTGCCTCCATGTGCAGCCGGAGCGAGTCCGATCAGGAGCAGACGAGCATCCGGGTCGCCAAAACTCGGATTTGGTTTTCCCCAATACTTCCAATTCTCGAATCGCCTGGTCTTCTCGTCGGCAACGTTCTCGCGCCATTGCACAAGCCGCGGACAGAGGCGGCAACGAATGATGCGTTGCTGGAGCTTGTCGAGCTCAGTCATCCGGTTCTCATCATGGCAGGAACGCGTTTACATCATTCGATTGAGGAAGTCGATCAGATGCTTGTCAAATTCCGCTGCGTTTTCCAAATTGCTCATGTGTCCGGCCTGGCGGATGATATGGAACTCCGACCCAGCGATCTGCCTCTGCATGGCTTCTGAGGCAGAAGGAGGAGTGAGCTTGTCATATTCACCAACGAGGATGAGTGTGGGCACCTGGATTTTGGTGAGTACGCCGGTGGTGTCGGTCCGTGTTGCGAGAGCGAGCGCTGCACCGGAGATCCCGATGGGAGAGTTGGCCCGGATCGTGCGCTTGATGGTCTCGATGATTTCAGGACGAGTCTGAAAAGTCTGTGGAGCGAAAATGGCTTTTACGAATTCGTCTGCAAAGACGCCAACGCCATCTGTCTTGACGGTTTTGAGGGTGGCTGACCGTTTGATTTTTGCATCATTGGTATCCGCTTCGCTTTTCGTGTCGCAGAGCACCAGTGCCTTAAATCGCCCTGGGTGACGTTCATAGGCGCGCAATGCAATGTAGCCCCCCATCGACAATCCGCAGATGATGGCTTTGTCGATGACCAGATGGTCCAGCAAGGCAATGAGGTCATCAACAAAGAACTCGATGGTATACTGGCCGTCGCCGACATCGCTCCCACCATGGCCCCGCACGTCGTACGTGATAGCTCTGAAGTGGTTCGGGAGCGCCTTCATCTGCGGCTCCCACATCGTGTGATCGAAAGGGAACCCGTGCACGAAAACCACAGGCGTGCCCTGCGGTAGACCCCGCTCTGTGTAGTTGATGGTACAGTTGTTGAGTTTGATCTTCATGGCGCTCCCGGAGGAATTGATGGTGTGTGCATCAGGCCAACCCGTTCTCGGCGTCGTTGCTCATGGCTTCGGAGCAAAAGGTCGGTCAACGCTTGTCGATCGGCAGCCACGTCTTGCCTCTATGACCGATATAGACTTGTCGGGGTCTCGTGATCTTCTGTTCCAGATCCAGAATGTGCTCCTGCCAATGCGCGAGCCATCCGGCGATGCGGGGGATGGCAAACAACACCGGGAAAAAGTTCATCCTGAATCCCATGGTTTCGTAGATCAAGCCGGAATAGAAATCGACATTCGGATAGAGCTTGCGTTTGATGAAGTACTCGTCTTCAAGTGCAATACGTTCGAGCTCGAGAGCGATATCGAGTTTTCGGTTTCTCCCTGTGACAGCGAAGACCTGGTCGGCCAGTTTCTTGATCACCTTCGCGCGTGGGTCGTAGTTCTTGTACACCCGATGTCCAAAACCCATCAACTTGCGCTTTCCGTCTTTGACGTCATTGATGATCGATGAAACATTCGACACCGAACCGATTTCGTCGAGCATGCGAATCACTGCCTCGTTCGCCCCGCCGTGCAGTGGACCCCAAAGAGCCGCCGCCGCCCCCGCAACCGCAGAGTACGGATCAACGTGAGAGCTGCCAATGCTCCGCATGACGTTCGTGCTGCAATTCTGTTCATGATCTGCGTGAAGGATGAATAGCACTGTGAGCGCATGCTCAAAGACGGGATCGACATCGTAGCGAGACTCGCCGATCTTGAACATCATGTTGAGGAAGTTTCCTGTGTACGATAGTTCATTGGCTGGATACACCAAGGGTCTGCCTAGGGAGTGGCAATAGGAGAATGCCGCAATCGTTGTCGCCTTACCGATGAGACGATGAATTTGTGTCAGCCTCATCGCGGGGTCGAAAATCTCTTTCGCATCGGGATAAAACGTCGTCAAGGCAGCAATGGTGCTGATGAACGTCCCCATCGGATGAGCATCGTATCGGAATCCCTCCGTGAGTTTCTTGACGTTCTCGTGGATGAATGTGTGTCGTTTGATATCTGCACGCCACGCCTCAAGCTGTTGCTTGTTTGGCAGTTCTCCATTGATCAACAAATAGGCAACCTCAAGGTAGGATGTTGAGTTCTCTGCCAGCTGTTCGATCGGATATCCGCGATACTCCAGTATCCCTTTGTCACCGTCGATGAAGGTTATCCGGCTCTTGACCGCCGCTGTGTTCATAAGCGCTGGATCGTAACTGAGCATACCAAAGTCATCATCCCTGATCTTTATCTGCCTTAGGTCTGCAGCCTTGATCGTGTCGTTTTCGACAGGGATTTCATACTTCTTGCCAGTTCTATTGTCGATAATTGTGAGAGTTTTCGGCATTCTTCCACCTTTGTGAGTCTCAGAAGCATGACTAGCAATGCGAAGAAACGAAAAAATGGCCTAATCTTCCACAGAATACATCATCGTGCTCGACAAAGATGAAACCGCTTTTCAATGATTAGGCTGGGCTTCGAGCAACTTTCGCGGTGGACAGTACTGAACTTGAGAGATCTTTTTCATTTGGTAGCGCAATCTTGTGTCCTCTCAATAGTCAGGAAGCAAATGGTTGGCTTCAAATGGCTGAGAATTGAGAGGTCAAGCGTTCTCCCCATCCATCTGATGTGAGAGAGATTCTCAATTCCCACTCCTGATTGGTCATTTATTCATTCTGGCAAATGAGGAATGATCGTTCCTGAAAGTGAGAATCATCTCACGTATTTCGGCGATTTTTCGAGCAATTCTGACGCAATACAGCACCCATTGGCTGGAATAGTTCTTGCGTTGATGCGATCGACTAGGCATTCATCCCAACGAGAAAGGCAAGACAAACGATGTCAGATCAAGTACTTCCCAAGACTAAGCGAAAGATGGTAACTATCGATGGCAACGAGGCTGCGGCGTATTCTGCACATAAGACCAATGAAGTCATTGCCATCTATCCAATCACACCCTCCTCAACGATGGGTGAGTGGGCAGACGAATGGTCCGCTCAGGGAAAGAAAAACATCTGGGGGACAATCCCCTTGGTTGTTGAAATGCAGAGTGAGGGAGGAGCCGCGGGTGCTGTCCATGGCGCGCTCCAGACCGGTGCGCTGTCAACGACCTTCACAGCCTCTCAGGGATTGTTGCTGATGATCCCCAACAGGTTCAAGATAGCCGGAGAACTCACTCCCACGGTATTTCATGTGTCCGCCCGGACCGTCGCGACGCACGCACTGTCGATCTTCGGTGATCACAGTGATGTCATGGCAGTTCGCTCGACAGGTTGGGGAATGCTCGCATCCAATTCGGTGCAGGAGATTCATGATTTCGCGCTCATTGCCCAGGCCGCGACTCTCGAAGCGCGCGTCCCCATTGTTCACTTCTTCGACGGCTTCCGATCCTCCGCAGAAGTGATGAAGATGGAGCAACTCTCGGACGAGGACATTCGTCAAATGATCGACGATGAGCTTGTCCACCAACATCGCCGGCGAGCTCTCTCCCCGGACCATCCGGTCTTACGCGGCTCCGCACAGAATCCCGACGTGTTCTTCCAGGCCCGCGAAACGGCGAATTCGTACTATGACGCGTTTCCTGCGATCATGCAGAAAGCGATGGATAAGTTTGCTGCCGTCGTTGGCCGTCAATACAAACTCTATCAGTACTTCGGTGCACCTGATGCAGAGCGTGTCATGATCGTGATGGGCTCCGGTGCCGAGACCGCCCACGAGACGGTTGAGTACCTGAACGCCCATGGAGAGAAGGTCGGCTTGCTGAAAGTACGTCTCTTCAGACCGTTTGCCGTCGAACAGTTCATTGATGCTCTTCCGACGACTGTCAAGCAGATTGCCGTCCTCGATCGAACGAAGGAACCCGGCGCAATCGGAGAACCATTGTATTGCGATGTGATCACAGCATTGAGCGAGAGCATGACCTCGGGCAAGTCACCGTTGAAGTCAGCACCTCGCGTCATTGGAGGACGATTTGGATTGTCATCGAAGGAATTTACCCCGACGATGGCGAAGGCGGTGTTTGACGAATTGAAGAAGGCTCAACCGAAGAATCACTTTACCATCGGCATCAACGACGACGTTAGTCACACCAGCCTCGAGTTCGATCCCGCGTTTGGCATCGAGCCTGATGACGTGGTTCGAGCCTTGTTCTTTGGTCTTGGCGCTGACGGAACTGTCGGTGCAAATAAGAACTCGATCAAGATCATCGGTGAGGACACACAGAACTTCGCGCAGGGATACTTCTTCTACGACTCGAAGAAATCGGGGTCGAATACGATATCTCACCTTCGGTTCGGACCACGCCCGATCCATTCATGCTATTTGGTCAATCAAGCGAATTTCATTGCGTGCCATCAATGGTTCTTCCTCGAGAAATTCGACGTCTTGGAAGCATCGGTTCGGGGTGGAACGTTCCTGTTGAACAGCATCTATGGTCCCGAGGAGGTGTGGGATAAATTGCCGCGGCACATCCAGAAGGGAATCATCGAAAAACAGCTGAAGTTCTATGTGATCGACGGCTACAAAGTGGCGTCGTCGACGGGAATGGGTGCCCGTGTGAACACCATCATGCAGACCTGTTTCTTCGCGATCTCTGGCGTGTTGCCAAAAGACCAGGCGATTGAAGCCATTAAGTCCTCAATCAAAAAGACATATGGCAGGAAGGGTGAATCGATTGTTCAGAAGAATTATGCAGCCGTCGATGCGACGCTGGCAAACCTGTTCCAGGTAAAAGTCCCGGAGAAGGTCACCAGCACAATCGAAATGCCGCCGGTAGTATCTCCCCGCGCTCCTGAGTTTGTTCAGAAGACGACAGCAAGGATTATCGCCGGGAAGGGGGATGAACTCCCCGTCAGCCGGATGCCGAATGATGGAACATTCCCGACAGGAACCGCTCAATGGGAAAAGAGAAACATTGCATTGGAAATACCTGTGTGGGAAATGGACATTTGCATCCAGTGTAACAAGTGCGCTCTAGTATGCCCGCATGCAGCTATTCGCGTGAAAATCTTTGACGCCGCGGAACTCAAAAGTGCACCGGCGACGTTCAAGTCTATGGACTACAAAGGAGTTGAATACAAAGGGAAGAAATACTCGCTTCAGGTTGCACCGGAAGACTGCACGGGCTGCTCGCTGTGCGTTGAGGTCTGCCCGGCAAAGAGCAAGTCGCAGGTCAAGGTCAAAGCTATCAACATGAAGCCTCAGCCGCCGATTCGAGAACAAGAGCGTGCCAATTACGACTTCTTCCTGAACCTGCCGGAACTCGACCGTCGAACGGTGAAAGTCGATACGGTAAAGGGATCGCAATTCCTGCAACCGTTGTTCGAGTATTCGGGCGCTTGCTCGGGATGCGGTGAGACCCCGTACGTCAAGCTTGTCAGTCAGCTGTTCGGCGATCGCACCGTCATCGCGAATGCAACGGGCTGTTCATCGATCTATGGTGGCAATCTTCCGACGACGCCTTGGACGAAGAACCTCGACGGGCGTGGCCCCGCCTGGTCGAACTCGCTGTTCGAAGACAACGCAGAGTTCGGGCTCGGGATGCGGTTGACGATCGACAAGTTGACCGAAATGGCGAAGGAAATGGTTGAGAAGATGGCGAGTGAGATTGGGAACGATCTTGCTACGTCGCTGCTCCTCGCCGACCAGATGGACGAGGCGGGAATCCATGATCAGCGCGAACGAGTCAAGATGCTGAAAGAAAAGCTCACTCAGATGAAGAGCGTTGACGCAAAGAACCTGATGAACATCGCCGACAATCTTGTGAAACGAAGTGTCTGGATCATGGGCGGTGATGGATGGGCCTATGATATCGGTTACGGTGGACTGGATCACGTTCTTGCCTCCGGACGTAATGTCAACATTCTTGTCCTCGACACAGAAGTCTACTCGAACACCGGCGGACAGATGTCGAAGGCGACCTTCCGTTCTGCAATCGCGAAGTTTGCTGCAGCGGGAAAGCCGACCCAGAAGAAGGATTTGGCTTTGATGGGCGTGATGTACGGAAACGTCTATGTAGCGAAGATTGCGATGGGAGCCAGCGATGCGCAAACCGTGCGTGCAATCATCGAAGCGGAAGCATATGACGGCCCATCGCTGATCATTGCCTACAGCCACTGTATTGCTCATGGCATTGACATGGCGCGTGGAATGACAAATCAGAAACTCGCAGTCGATACGGGATACTTCCCGCTCTTCCGGTTCAATCCTACGCTCGCAGCGGAAGGGAAGAATCCATTCAAGCTCGACTCCAAGGCTCCGAAACAACCGTTGACAGACTTCACATCCCTCGAGACGAGATTCAACATGCTGGAGAAGATCTATCCGGATCGTGCCAAAGATCTTAGCAAACTCGCAGTCGAGGATATCCGAAGCCGGTGGGCAATGTTGGAACAACTCGCCGGCGGTGACGGAGAAAAGGACAAGACGCCGACAGCATAGCGAAGGCACAGTTGCATGCGGCTGTGAACAGAACACTGAACCCTGAAATTGAACGAAGGAAACGGTACAATGGATCTAAAAACTACGTATCTCGGATTGAAACTCAAGAATCCTATCGTTGCTTCGGCGAGCCCACTCTCTCGCAACCTCGACAGCATGAAGCGTCTCGAAGATGCCGGATGTGCATCCGTTGTCATGTATTCGCTGTTCGAAGAGCAGATAGAACATGAGGCTGCTGAACTCGATCACTATGTGAAGTCCGGCGCCAACAGTCACGCGGAAGCCGTCGACTACTTCCCAACTCCGGAAGAGTATAATCTCGGTCCCGAACAATACATTGAGCTGCTTCACAAAGCCAAGCAATCCCTCGGAATCCCTGTCATTGGCAGTTTGAATGGGATTTCCGCTGGAGGGTGGATTGACTATGCTCAGAAGATGGAACAGGCTGGCGCGGACGCTATCGAGCTCAATATCTATTACATTCCCACGGATCCGGCACTAACAAGTCAGGAAGTGGAAGATCGCTACATCAATGTGCTCCATGCGGTGAAGCGCTCTGTCCGGATTCCTGTCGCAGTGAAGCTGAGTCCGTATTTCAGTTCCCTCGCGCATGTGGCGGCTCGTCTGGACCGGGCGGGGGCCAATGGATTAGTGCTCTTCAACAGGTTTTACCAGCCGGATTTTGACCTGGATGCTCTCGAGGTGAAACCTGACATCACGCTCAGTACCTCTGATGCAATCCGTCTGCCGCTAACGTGGATCGCCATTCTGCATGGAGTCGTGAAGACGAGCCTTGCAGGAACATCAGGCATCCACACTGCGTCGGATGTCATCAAAATGGTCATGGCGGGAGCGGATGTTACGATGATGTGCTCGGCGCTCTTGCACCACGGACCAAAACATGTCACCACAGTCCTGGAAGATCTCAACAAATGGATGGTGGAGCATGAATACCTCTCCGTCGAACAGATGAAGGGGAGTATGAGTCAGGCCTCGGTGGCCGATCCAGCAGCCTTTGAACGTGCAAACTACATGAAAGCACTGAATCGATTCAAATAAGTCCTCTTACACAATCCCTCTCCAGAAGAAACGTGCGGGTGACCATGGCGCGAACGTCGAAGCGGAAATCGAAACTATCGACTGTAAAGAAGTTGAGAACTGTGTTGACGGAAATTGCAGTATCTTCTCCGTCAAGTTCATTTGCTGAAGGGGAGAAATTCGTTTGCTCCGTGTGTCAGCTTCCCGTGAAGCTGTGCAATACTGATCCCACAAAGCGATGCGAGCACATGGTGCTCGAAGGTACCGAACTCCAACTGCTCCGACATGCCGGAAAACAGCAGGTCGTGAGTTGCATCCGCTGCGGTGATGTCATTCCGGAACGGGCGCTCAAGAAGGATCCGCTCGCAGAGCTTTGCCCAAACTGTCAAAAATCGTTGTCGACATCGAAGCCGCAGAGGCGTTCGAAAGGAGCATCGCTATGATACGTAAGCAAGAAGCTCTCGATTATCATGCGCTCGGTCGCCGGGGAAAGATCGAGGTAGTCTCGACGAAACCGTGTCAAACGCAGCGTGATCTCTCCCTGGCGTATACACCAGGTGTGGCAGAACCGTGTCGTGAGATAGAGGCCAATCCGGACGATGCATATCTCTACACCGCAAAAGGAAACCTCGTTGCAGTAGTATCGAACGGAACGGCAGTTCTTGGTCTCGGAGACATCGGGGCACTTGCCGGAAAGCCGGTGATGGAAGGGAAGGGAGTGCTGTTTAAGAGATTTGCCGACATCGATGTATTTGATATAGAGCTCAACTCTCACAATCCGGACGACATCATCAAGGCCGTGCAGATGTTAGAGCCGACCTTTGGGGGCATCAACCTGGAAGACATCAAGGCTCCGGAGTGCTTCTATATTGAAGAAGAGCTCAAGAAGACCATGAACATCCCGGTGTTCCATGATGACCAACATGGTACGGCGATCATCAGCGGTGCAGCGCTGGTCAATGCCCTTGAGATCGTGGGGAAGAAACTTGACAAGGTAAAGGTTGTGTTCAGCGGCGCAGGGGCGGCGGGAATTGCCTGCGCGAAACTCTACGAGAGCCTCGGCATCAAGAGAGAAAATGTGATTCTCTGCGACACGAAAGGAGTCGTCTACAAAGGCCGCAAAGAGGGCATAAATCCTTACAAAGGGCGAACCCGGATCCGGAGATCACATACGAAGATGCCACGAGCGCACGCGACGACGTCATCATGGCGACCGGTCGGTCCGATTATCCGAACCAGGTCAACAACGTGCTTGGATTCCCGTTCATTTTCCGCGGGACATTGGATGTCAGGGCAAAGATGATCAACAACGAAATGAAGATTGCGGCCTCGCACGCGTTGGCAAAGTTGGCGAAGACAGAGGTTCCCGATTCCGTCATTCGCGCATACGGCGGAAAGAAGATAGAATTTGGAAGGGATTACATTATTCCGAAGCCTTTCGATCCGCGCGTTCTGATTTGGGAAGCGACGGCGGTAGCCAAAGCTGCTATGGAAACCGGAGTCGCACGGATGCCTATCAAAGACTTCGAACAATATCGTGATTCGCTTGAGGCGCGACTCGGCAAGTCGAGGGAAATCATGCGGTTCTTCGTCCACAAGGCGCAGACCGAGCCCAAACGCATCGTGTTCCCGGAAGGAGAGGAAGAAAAGATCCTACGTGCCGCACAACAGATCCTTGACGAGGGCGTTGCGAAGCCAATCCTTCTTGGGAGCCGTACCCTCATTAAGCAGCGTGCTGCCGATCTTGGGTTGGACCTGACGGGAGCCGAAATCATCAATCCAGGGAAGTCGCCGCGCTTTGATGAATACATCACCGCGTACTATGCGATGCGGCAACGCAAAGGGCTTACACGCATCGACGCCGAGCATCAAATGAAGACACACAATGTGTTCGGCATGATGATGGTCGAGATGGATGACGCAGACGGTCTGATCTCCGGACTTACGCAACACTATCCTGAGACTGTTCGTCCGGCGTTGCAGATCATCGGCAAAAAGGATGGAGCACGGATTATCGCCGGCCTCTATATGATGGTCTTCAAGAACCAAACGGTCTTCATTGCTGACGCAACGGTCAATATCGAGCCGAGCTCAGAGGATCTGGCGGAGATCGCTCTGCTCGCCGCCGAAAAAGTGAAGCAAATGGACATGGATCCGAAAGTTGCAATGTTGTCGTTCAGCAATTTTGGTGGAACGAAGCACCCGTTGGCTGAGAAGGTTCGGATCGCGGCTGAAATTGTGAAACGTCGCGCACCGGGCCTCATCGTCGATGGCGAGATGCAGGCCGACACCGCGGTATCATCAGAGATCATTTCGGAAGTGTATCCGTTCACTTCGTTGAAGGGCGCGGCAAATGTACTGATTTGCCCGGATCTCACGTCGGCAAACATCGCTTATAAGCTGCTGGCGAAACTTGGAGGCGCGGTAGCGATCGGGCCGATGCTGGTTGGCATGAGGAAGCCTGTCTATCTGCTGATCCCGGGTTCTGATGTGTCGGACATCGTCAACATCACAGCAATGGCTGTTTTTGAATCGCAGCAACAAAACAAGTCGGGTCAAAAGGAAGGAGAACTTCTCGGCCGTTTGAAGGCCTCGATGCACGGCGTGGAGGTGAAGTAGCAGATTCTGGGAAGTCCTCGGCCCAGTTTCCATACGCCCTAGACTTTCCGTTCTTCAGAA
>JAPLFP010000245.1 GCA_026390585.1 Ignavibacteriales bacterium
CGCTCAGTGTGGAAGAGGGTATCCACCTCGCACTCGAGTCTGCTCCGAAAAAGGGTCTCATTCTCGTGACGGGGTCTCATTTTGTTGTCGGTGAGGCATTACCAGTGCTAGGCCGAAAAAAGGCTTGACAATAAGTGGGGGATGGGCTATATTAGTCGTGAAGTCTTTGGGTTTCTTCTGTTCCCGGCGTCTATTTATCCATCCAATTCACTTCTAATTCGTCAAGTCGCTCCTCCCAACCTTTGATACTTCGATGGAAGGACTTCCTCAGTTTAGTGATTGAGGATTTCATCTTGCACACTTTCCCAACTTTATTCCCTCTATAGGATTTTTCCAACATGCCAATGGACATAACTGAACTCAAGTCCAAAAAGATCGCTGAGTTGAACCAGATCGCGAAGGATATGAACATCTCTGGTTACAGCGATCTTCGTAAGCAGGAACTCATCTTCAAGATTCTCGAAGCGCAGACGACGAAAGACGGTCTGACCTTCAGCAAGGGTGTCCTTGAAGTGTTGCCCGACGGATACGGATTTCTGCGATCCGTCAACTACAACTACTTGCCATCCCCTGATGATATCTATGTTTCGCCTTCGCAGATAAAGAAGTTTGGCCTCCGGACGGGAGATAGCGTCAGTGGCCAGGTTCGGCCTCCAAAAGAAGGGGAACGGTTCTTCGCCCTTCTGAGGGTGGAGGCAGTCAACGACGATCACCCGGATGTGATCCGAGAGAGGACGCTTTTTGACAATCTGACACCGTTGTATCCTACCATCCGGAAGTGAAATTGATCGTGCTTTTGATCGACGAACGGCCGGAAGAGGTGACGGACATGGAACGAACCGTCGCTGCCGAAGTCGTTAGCTCGACGTTCGATGAACCGCCTGAGCGTCACGTTCAAGTTTCAGACATGGTTCTTGAGAAAGCAAAGCGGCTCGTGGAGGCAAAGAAGGATGTTGTGATTCTTCTGGATAGCATCACCCGTCTCGCCAGAGCCCATAATACAGTGATTCCCCACAGCGGCAAAATCCTATCTGGTGGCGTTGACGCAAACGCATTGCACCGCCCCAAGCGGTTCTTCGGAGCAGCGAGGAATATTGAAGAGGGTGGAAGCCTTACCATCATCGCAACTGCACTTGTGGAAACAGGGAGCAGGATGGACGAAGTGATCTTCGAAGAGTTCAAAGGAACGGGCAACAACGAAATCGTGCTCGACAGAAAAATCAGCGATCGTCGTGTATTCCCAGCAATTGATGTCAATCGATCAGGGACACGAAAAGAGGAACTGTTGCAGGATCCTGAGGAACTGAATCGGGTATGGATCATTCGAAAGTTGGTGAGTGATCTCACACCGGTTGAGGCGATGGAGTTCTTGCTGGAGAAGATGCGAGGAACAAAATCCAACAAGGAATTCCTCAAGTCGATGAACAGTTGATCGTTCGGAGCGGGAGACCAGCTGAGCTTCACAAGCGCTAAACACAAACTCCCCAAGTCTTTCTACACAATTGAGTAATGCGTCTATGGCAAACGATGTCGTCATCGTGAGTGCCTGCCGGACTGCTATTGGCTCATTTATGGGCTCGCTCAGTTCGCTGGCAGCACCGCGTCTGGGTGCATTGGTGATCGAAGAGGCAGTGAAACGGTCGGGGATCAAAAAGAGTGATGTTGACGAAGTCATCCTCGGCAATGTCCTGACTGCTGGGCTTGGTCAGGCGCCCGCGCGCCAGGCTGCATTGTTTGCAGGGCTGCCCGATTCCGTAGAGTGTCTGACGATCAACAAGATGTGTGGTTCAGGACTCAAATCTGTCATGCTTGGTAGCCAGGCAATTGCCTTGGGTGATGCCGCGGTCGTGGTCGCAGGGGGAGTAGAAAGCATGTCGAACAGCCCGTACCTGTTGGAGAAGGCACGCGACGGTTACAGGATGGGTCACGGCAAACTGGTTGATTCGATGATCCGCGACGGACTGTGGGATGTTTATAACGACTTCCATATGGGAAACGCGGCCGAGATCTGTGCGAGGGAATGTGCTATTCCACGTCAGGCACAGGATGAATTCGCGATTCAGAGTTACAGACGAGCACAGAGCGCGATAGCGGAGGGAAGATTCAAGAGTGAGATTCTCCCGGTCACGATCAAGGGGAAACAGGGCGATACGATCGTCGAGCAGGACGAAGAGCCGTTCAAGACGAGTTTTGACAAGGTTCCAAAGCTCAAGCCGGCCTTTCAGCAGGATGGCACCGTTACTGCGGCGAATGCATCGAAGATCAATGATGGCGCAGCAGCCCTTGTTCTTATGTCGGTCGATCGGGCTAAGGCACTCGGCGTGAAGCCGATCGCCCGGGTTGTTGCCCATGGATCGTCGGCAAAGAAACCCGAGTGGTTCACTACTGCTCCAGCGGATGCGATCGCCAAAGTCTTGAGCAAAGCAGGGCTCAAAGTTCAGGACATTGATCTGTTTGAGATTAACGAAGCGTTCGCAGTGGTGTCGCTGGCAGTTCAGAAAATCGTTGGGATTGAGTCCAACAAGCTGAATGTCAATGGCGGAGCTGTTGCGCTTGGACATCCTATTGGTGCCAGTGGAGCACGGATTCTTGTGACCCTCCTGCACGCTCTGAAGCAGCGGGGCATGAAACGAGGAATGGCCGCTATCTGCATTGGGGGCGGAGAAGCCAGTGCACTCATTGTGGAAATGTTGAACTGAACAATCGGCTGAATCGAGCATGGTTTGAGAGGTAGATCGCTATGAGTTCAGAAAACATGAAGAGTGTGACGGTTGTTGGATCGGGGACAATGGGCAATGGAATCGCTCATGTGTTCGCACAGTATGGCTACCAGGTGGCGATGTGTGATGTTAAGCAGGAATTCCTTGATCGGGCGTTGAATACGATTCGAGGCAATCTGGACCGCCAACTGAAAAAGGGGGCGATCACAGAAGAGCAAAAGGCGCTCATTCTCGGGAGAGTTCATCCGACGTTGGATTTGCCGGGAGCGTCACAAACGGCCCATATTGTCATCGAAGCAGCCACGGAGAATGAGACGGTCAAGAAGCAACTCTTCAGGAATATTGACAAGTTCGCGCCAGCTAGCTGCATCATCGCTTCGAATACCTCTTCGATTTCAATTACCGAACTTGCAGCCGTTACCTCGCGACCTGACAGGGTTGTTGGCATGCATTTTATGAATCCCGTACCTGTGATGAAACTGGTAGAAGTTATCCGTGGTTTGGCAACTTCGAACGAGACATTTCTGGCGGTCAAGTCACTTGCCGAGTCTCTCGACAAAGTTCCAGTAGAGGTCAACGACTATCCCGGTTTTGTATCGAACCGTGTGCTTCTTCCAATGTTGAATGAAGCTATGTACTGTGTGATGGAAGGGGTAGCGACCCCTGAAGCAATTGACACAGTGATGAAACTGGGAATGAACCATCCGATGGGCCCATTGACTCTTGCCGATTTCATCGGTCTTGATGTTTGTCTTTCGATCATGGAAGTACTCTACAAGGGGTTAGGGGTTTCCAAATACCGACCTTGTCCGTTGCTGAAAAAGATGGTTGCTGCCGGCCATTTGGGTCGTAAGACTGGAAAAGGTTTCTATTCCTACACAGCTGGATCATAGAACCCAATGAACTTTCAGTTCTCAGAAACACAGCAGATGATTCGCGAGACTGCCCGTCAGTTTGCACGCGAGGAATTGGCGAAATCCGTGATCGAGCGCGACGAGAAAGAAGAGTTCCCGTACGAGAGCATTCGGAAAATGGGGGAGCTCGGATTCATGGGGATGATGGTCCCCGAGCTGTACGGGGGGGCAGGCCTGGATACGATGTCGTATGTCATTGCACTCGAAGAAATCGGAATGGTTGACGCCTCAGCGTGCGTCATCATGTCAGTGAACAATTCTCTTGTGTGTTGGGGTCTTGATGCACACGGCACAGAAGATCAGAAACAGCGATATCTTATCGATCTTGCTTCTGGCCGGAAATTGGGGGCATTCGCACTTTCTGAACCGGAAGCGGGAAGTGATGCGACGAACCAGCGGACAACTGCCCGACGTGATGGTGATTTCTATGTCATAAACGGCACGAAGAACTTCATCACCAACGGATCGAACGCTGATGTCGTACTTGTCATTGCGGCAACAGACAAGGCAAAAGGAACCAAGGGAATCAGTGCCTTTATCGTCGAGAAGGGGATGCCCGGGTTTGCTGTGGCAAAAAAGGAAAAGAAGATGGGGATCAGGAGCTCGGATACGGTCTCTCTTGCGTTTGAGGATTGCCGGGTGCCTGTTGTCAATAGGATTGGGGAGGAGGGATTGGGCATAAAGTTCGCTCTGAAGACGCTTGACGGTGGTAGAATTGGAATCGCAACCCAGGGGCTCGCGATTGCAGAAGCCTCGCTGGAAGCGGCAATCAAATACAGCCATGAGCGCAAGGCTTTTGATCGACCGATCGCGGAACTCCAGGCGATGCAATTCAAGCTCGCTGAAATGGCTACAAGCATCGAGGCGGCCCGCTATCTGATTTTCAACGCGGCCTGCATGAAGGACAGGAAGGAGCCTTTCGGAGCAGCCGCTGCAATGGCGAAGTTGTTTGCATCGAAGATCGCTGTGCAATGTGCACTTGAGTCTGTGCAAATCCATGGCGGCTATGGATATATGCGTGAATATCACGTAGAGAGGTTTCTCCGCGATTCAAAAATCACTGAGATCTACGAAGGAACTTCTGAGATCCAGAGAATTGTGATTTCGAGGGCACTCCTGCAATAATCCATCCCAGAAACTGACGAAATGTTGGAGAGGCGACGCATCATCTGTCGCCTTTTCTTTTTTGCGCTAACGCGGTTGATTTGCAGCACAAGAACATACATGCAGGGAGCGCAAATTGCATCTTGCACAGAGAGGGGACAGTGACCATCCTTGTTTTTGCATGCAAGTTTTGCTACAATGCTCGTACAGTTCTTTATAGAAACTGCGCAAATCCAAGAAATTCAATGCTCGACTGGGCAGCCACTCTTTGAGAAGAGCGTTTTTGGAGTAACACTCCGACACTCTGTTCGTATGACGGATGAGGCGTGAATCGAACTGAGACACTCGAACGCCTGGAAAAAGTTCTTTCACTCATAATTGGAGTCATAGCATGAATCGGACACTGGCAATCACATTGGGCGTCATTGGTGCTATCGTTTTGGCTATTCTCCTTTGCGTTGGCTGGGGAGTCTCGACTTATAACAGAATTGTCTCGGCAGAAGAAGGCGTAAAAGCAGGATGGAGCCAGGTAGAAAACCAATACCAAAGACGGTATGATCTCATTCCGAATCTTGTGGAAACCGTAAAAGGATATGCCAAGCAAGAAAAAGAGGTTCTTGAAGGTGTCACCAACGCGAGGTCACGCGTCGGTCAGCTGAGTGTTACTCCTGAAGTTCTCAACGATCCGAAGGCATTTGCCAAATTCCAGCAGGCCCAGGACGGGTTGAGCTCGGCCCTGTCTCGATTGCTCGTTGTGACTGAGAATTATCCTCAGTTGAAATCGAATGAGAACTTCTTGACACTGCAGCATCAACTTGAGGGAACCGAGAATCGGATATCCGTCGAGCGAAAGAGATTCAATGAAACGGTGCAGTCATTCAACACCATGATCCGGCGTTTCCCGGCTTCCTTCATCGCATCGATGAGCGGATTCAAAGAGAAATCATATTTCTCCGCAGCCGCAGGTGCGGAGCAGGCGCCAAAAGTGAATTTCTAAGGAAGACCCATGACAAAAGTTCGGATTCCTTTCCTCTCCGTGTTGTTGATGCTCGGCCTGGCAACTGCATTCGCCCAGAACGAGGTGCCGATTCTACATCAGCGAGTAACCGACTTCACCAATACACTGAGCTACAATGATTGGAGGTCTCTTGAGTCGAGATTGAAGCAATTTGAAGACTCGACCTCGACGCAAATCGCCGTCCTGTTGCTAAACTCGCTGAACGGTTCGGATATCTTTGACTATTCCATGAAAGTATTCGATGAGAACAAGATCGGCACGAAGTCAAAGAACAATGGCGTTCTCATTGTTGTCGCAAAGGACGATCACAAGATTCGCATCACTCCCGGCTACGGACTCGAAGGAGTTCTGACGGATGCTTTGACCACGCAGATCATCGAGAGAGATATCAAACCGTACTTCAAGGCCAACAACTTCTATGGTGGTCTGTCGTCCGGAATATCCTCGATCATTGCTGCGACTGCAGGAGAATATAAGGTGCAGGCCAGAGGAAAGAGTGCGCCGATGATCACTGTGATCATGATCATGATATTCTTTGGGGTTATAGGTGCCTTTGTCTTGCCATTCCTGTCGGGTCGAAGGCGCTATGTCATCGGCTCCGGCGGCTCCAGGTATGGGTCGGGTTGGGGTTGGCCATATGGGGGATCTGGTAGCGGCGGAGGGTTCAGCGGCGGTTCATTTGGAGGAGGTGGGGGGTGGAGTGGTGGTGGCGGCATGAGTGGCGGTGGTGGTGCTACAGGTAGCTGGTAGACATCTTGTGTAAGATATCGGAATTCCAAGGGAAGACAATCTCTCGTCTGTGAGGTCAACTCCTTCATCATATGGCCGGGGAAATCGCACACCCGTGCGGAAGCCCTCGAAAGTTCGGCATCTCGCGAAGCGCCGGAAACACGCCTCAACAGAGTTGTCACCTTTGCGTGCATTTGAATCCGCGTTCACGATGTCGCTCGTCCCGATGCTGATTGCTGACCGGAATGGGCAGTGTGTTGAGGCCAATGACAATGCGTCCAAGCTGATCCGGATGCGCAGAAGCGCACTCCTTCGCAAGAAACTCGACGAGGTGTTCGAACTCCCTCATCCGGCGCCCGGTGGAAGCATACAGACCCGCCTCTTAGGCGGAGAGATCCTGGACGCAGAGGTTCGTGTAAGGCAGAAGGACAGCGCACCCGTTCGGCTTCGGCTGCGCGCAAACGCTCTTGAACGCGACATGTGGCTGATCAGCCTTACGCGCATCATGGATCCCGCCGCCAAGGCTCACAACGCGTGGCACCCGTCTGGCACAAATGCACTCCTGGAAGAGTTCTTTCCGTTACCATGGGGGAACGAAGATACCGACTTTCAGGCGCTGTTTCAGCACTCTCCGTATGGAATCTGCATACTGCAGAATGACCGCATCGAAGTCATCAATCCTACCTTTTGCAAGCTTCTCGGATATCGTTCGAGCGAAGAAATCGTCGGGAAGGAAATGAGAGATTTTCTCGACGAAGGTTCGAGGATGTTCTTTTCCCTTCTTCAGCATCGTGTCTATCGGGGTGAAGCTGTTCCGACGAGATTCGAGACGCGGATGATTCGACAAGGGGGCTCGACGATCGATGTCGAGACATCTTTTGCTCACATTTGGTACAAGGGAGCCCCGGCGCTCAATCTGTCCATCAATGACATTACCGATCGCAAGGAACTGGAGAAACGGCTCACCGATTCAGAGAGCCTCCTGCGCAACGTCATTAATTCGATGGTGGATGCTCTCGTCATTACCGACTTGCAGGGGAAAGTACTGGACGTGAATGACGAGTTTCAACGGTTTACAGGATTCTCACGGCGTGAGGCTTTTGGGGCTGACATTCCCTATCCCTGGGTTCCGGAGGAAGATCTGCGATCGTACATCGGCTGGTTGGAAAAACTGCGTGAGAACAATGTACTGAGAGACTTTGATATCACCTGGATCCGCAAGGGGGGCGAGCGCATTGCAGTGAGTTTGAACACGACTCTCCTCAGGAACACCAGCGGCGAGCCAGTGTTGATGGTCAACATCGCGAGAGACATCAGCGAACGACAGGCTTCTCGGGAAGAACTCAGCCGGCAACTGCAACGATTACAGGTTCTGTACGACCTCAGCAGCGCTCTGACGAATTCCCTCGATTCCGAGGATATTGCCCGAACGACATTTCAGCAACTAGGCAAGGTCATTCCCGTAGACACATTCCTCATCCATCTGTATAACGAGGACCTTAAAGAAGTCATGACGATCTACAGCGTGGACACGATCGGCGGCAAACGCGTCGAGATGCCAGTGCGAAATGGGCCCACTGCATTGGACAAATCGTTGGCGACTGCCAAGGTGATTTCTTCCCGAAAGCCGTTGCTGGAGTTGCGGGACACGGTTCATCAAAGAGTTGGGTCAGGCAACGCTCCTTCCGATCGGTCCTTTGCTTCGACGATGACGGTGCCGATGGTGTCCAAGCAAAAGACGATTGGTGTGCTCTCTGTGCATTCATCAAAGGTCAAGGCATACTCAGACGAGCATGTGACACTCGTTCAGAGTATCGCGCATCTCACTGGACTCGCGATCGAGAAAGCACAATTGTATCAAGAAACGATACGTAAGTCACAGGAAATCGAAGCGCGGAACAAAGAGCTGGATGATTTTACGTACGTCGTCTCTCACGATTTGAAAGAACCGCTCATTAGCGTGGAAGGATACGCAAAGATGATGCGGGCGGAGTATCAGGATGCTCTCGATGAGATCGGACAGGAATACCTGCAGGCGGTGGTCGATTCCTGCTCGCACATGAAGCATCTCATCGATGACCTTCTCCTGTTGTCACGTGTAAGCAAAGTCTCGGAAAATCGGAGTTCGGTGGCTCTCTCCAACCTGATGCGAGATGTGCTGGAGGAGCTGCAATTCTCGATTCGAGAGAAGAAAGCTCAGATCGTGGTTCAGCAGAATCTCCCGAGCGTATCCGCCGTGGATACACATCTTCGGATCGTCTTGCGAAATCTCCTGGCGAATGCGCTGAAATTTTGCGACAAACCGATTCCCCGGATCGAGATCGGAGCAACCGTAGGTCCCGAAGCAACAACGATTTTTGTGAGAGATAATGGAATAGGCATTGAGCGAGCGCATTTCGAGAAAATTTTCCTCATCTTTCAACGTCTCCACAAGAAAGATGAATATGAGGGAGTCGGAGCAGGACTTACCATCGTCAAGAAGATCATAGAGTCACATGGGGGAAAGATCTGGGTCGACTCAACAGTTGGCCAAGGATCGACATTCTATTTCACAATACCAACGGCGTAGGGGGAGAGAGTGGAGCAAGGGGATGAGTCGCTCAGAATTCTGCTGATCGATGACAATCATGATCATGCGAGAATCCTGCAATGGGCGTTCAAGAAAACCGGTCGCAAGGATGAATTTACCTACTTCGATGATGGAAGCAGTGCTCTCCAGTATTTGAAAACCACTGACTCTGGGGGGAACATCAGGCCCGACTTGATTTTTCTCGATCTAAACCTTCCACGTCTTGACGGACGTGAGGTCCTTCGTCTTTTGAAATCGGAAGAGGGGACGAAAGGTATTCCGGTGATCATCGTGAGCAGCTCCGAGAGGGAAGAGGATGTTCGGAAAGCGTATGAGCTGGGGGCAAGCAGCTATGTGTCAAAATCCTCAATCCTTGACGATGTGAACCCCGTCCTGCAGACAATTCAGGCTTACTGGGGATCTGCGGCGAAACTACCACTGAGGAAATAGGGTATGAAATCTGCGAACCATATCACCGTCCTGTTGGTGGAAGACAATTTCGACTTCGCAAAGCTCGTAAAGATCTACCTCGGCCGATTCGATGACGCCGAAATTGAGATCATTTGGAAGGAAAACGGAACGGACGGAATAGACGAAGCGGTGAACAATCGAGCTATTGATGTGATTCTGATGGATTACTTCTTGCCTGGAATGAATGGCCTGGAGATCACGCGAGCCTTGAAGGAAAAAAACGTTGATACCCCGGTGGTGTTCCTAACGGTGAACAAGGACATGAATCTCGCCGTCGAGGTGATGAAGCTGGGTGTGCAGGATTATCTCGTGAAGGAGGAAATCAGTACGCCCATACTGCCAAAGACGATCCTGTCCGTGGTGGAGAAGCGGAAATTTCAGAAGGAAGTTGCTGAACTCGAGATCAGGCAGAAGCGATTGGAGGCAATGCAGGAGATGATTGTAGGTATTACAAGCGAGATTAGTTCTCCGTTGGGAAAAATGAAAGAAATTGCAGATGCACTCATTAAGAATGGGAGTACCGTGAAAAGTGCAAAGTATCTGTGGATCATTCGTGAAAACGTGGAACGGATTGAATCGAAGATGGAAAAGCTAGTGAATCTCAAAGAAGACAAGACAGTTCAGTATATCAAAGACATCAAAATGATCGATCTCTCGTGAGGTGAAGTGTGGCCAACCTTGTCAAAAGCTTTTTGTCGAAACAAGATCTGAAGGACATCGTAGAAGCGATCAAAGAGGCCGAAAAAGGGACCTCGGGTGAAATCCGTGTCGGCATTCGGCAGAGACGAGCAAAGAAAGACAAATCGCTGTCTGTGGAGCATCTGGCGCGACAGGAGTTTGTCCACCTGGGCATGGTGAAAACGAAGGAACGCATCGGCATTCTGATTTTCATTTTGCTGGAATCGAGAGAGTTCTATATTTTGGCGGATGAACATATCAACCAAAAGGTTGCACCCAGGTCGTGGGACTCGGTCGCCGAAACCATGGCGGCAACGTTTGCGAAGAAGGAATTCCGTCAAGGACTGCTCGATGCCGTACGGTCCGTCGGGGAACATCTTGCCACGCACTTTCCTGCAAAGCCGGGCGACAAGAACGAATTGTCAGACGAAGTGGATATTTCCTAGTGGGTAGTTCCAAACCATTCAGTCACCTCCGTTGATCGACTTCTTCTCATGAAATTCAAAGCAGCGCTCGCACAAATCGACTGCAAAGTCGGTGATCTGAAAACCAATCTCCAGCACCATCTGGATGCAGTTGAGAAGGCGAAACAGCAGGGAGCACAGCTTGTTGTTTTCCCCGAACTGAGCCTGACGGGGTATACACTTCGCGATCTGGCGTGGGATCTTGCCATTGATCCGTTTGAAGATGGACGGCTCGATCCCCTGAAAGAGGCGAGCAAGGAAATATCGATCGTGTTGGGACTCGTAGAGAGTGCGTCCAATCACGGAATCTACAATTCCGCGCTCTTCCTTGAAGATGGCATTGTGCGTCATGTCCATCGAAAAATCTATCCTCCGACCTATGGTATGTTTGAGGAAGGGCGTTACTTCAGCAGGGGAGATCATGTCGCTGCGTTTGACTCGAAGCTCGGGAGGTTCGGAATCCTCATCTGTGAAGACATGTGGCATGTGTCGCTGCCATATCTCCTTGCATACGATGGGGCCGAGGTGATTCTTTCTCTGACGGCGAGTCCCTCCCGAATGTCCCCTGGCGGCCAGGAGATGGCGAACGCCCAGGTGAACCATGAACACCACAGAACATACGCGAGACTTCTAAGTTCCTATGTCTTGTTCTGCAACCGCGTCGGATATGAAGATGGTGTCAATTTCTGGGGTGGGTCCTGTATCGTCACTCCGGGCGGCTCGATGGCCGGATCAGCGCGGTTCTTCAAAGAAGATCTCATCCTCGCCGAAATAGACTCGCTTGAGATACAAAGAGCTCGCAGATTCTCCCGCCACTTTCTTGACGAAGATCTTGCAATTACGCATCGTGCTTTGGCCCGCGTTCGCGCTGCTAATGGTCTTCAGACGTCTGAAGACTCCCCTTCGTAGCGCTTTGCGACTGTTTTCACCTTTCGTTCGTCCAACGTAAGAACCTCCGAAAGCGCCTCAAGGGGCGCAAAGCCTGAATGTTATTGAATCTGCTGGGTTTTTTTCATAAATTACAACCGTATGAAAGATTCTGTGATAATGCGTGAAAAGGAGAATACTTGATGGGTACTGTGAAAACTGTTGGCCTCATGGTCCTGATGATGGCATTGTTGATGCTCGTCGGCCAATGGCTTGGGCAGGAACAAGGACTCGTTCTTGCTTTTGGGATATCGCTTTTGATGAATTTCGGAATGTATTGGTTCTCGGATAAGCTGGTCTTGATGAGCTATAGCGCCAAGGAAGCGACGGAAGAGGAAGCACCGCGGTTGTATGCAATCGTTAGGAAACTTTCTACACAGGCCGAGCTTCCGATGCCGAAAGTCTACATCATTCCAGGTGAGTCACCGAATGCATTTGCCACCGGAAGAAATCCTGAACACGCAGCTGTGGCTGCGACCGAAGGAATTCTGGCGTTGCTCAGTGAGGATGAGCTCGAAGGGGTCATTAGTCACGAGCTGGCGCACGTGAAGCACCGGGACATCCTGACCGGAACGATTGTCGCTGCAATGGCTGGTGCAATCATCTTTCTTACCAGGATGGCGATGTTTGCCTCGATCTTCGGTGGCGGCAGCAGGGACCGCGAAAATTCAAACCCGATCGGCGAAATCTTGCTGTTGATCCTCGCGCCCATAGCGGCGATGTTGATACAATTTGCGGTTTCACGTTCTCGTGAGTTCGCGGCTGATGAGGGAGGCGCAAAGATCTGTGGGAAGCCCTTGAGTCTTGCCAACGCTCTTCGGAAGCTGGAGCGCGGTGTCGAGCGCGTCCCAATGCAAAACGCCGGAACAGCCACAGCACATATGTTTATCGTGAATCCATTGCTGGGTGGGGGAATTATGAAATTGTTTTCGACTCATCCTCCCACGGAAGAGCGAATCGCCCGGCTGGAAGAACTGGCGACGAGCGGAATCCACTGACACGTTTAGGATATTCAACGCCTACTTCATTGGACAAAAGGATTGCTCTGAGAACGATTGTGGTATGCTGCATAGCGGGATTTCTCGCTGTCGCCGTGCTCCATGCTCAGACGGCCAGGATGAGCGGAACGCTGGTTCTTCGATCGCAGGCAGGAGGTGTTGCGGAAGAGACTGTCGGCAAACTCGGAACGTCATTGAAAGGTGTTGATCAGATCATCCTGAATGTCGATGGAGGAAGTGCACGTACGCTGATTGAAAACGCATTCCTAGAATTGTTGAATCGCAAGGGGATACATACATCACTCCGGCCGG
>JAPLFP010000202.1 GCA_026390585.1 Ignavibacteriales bacterium
GATCCTGACACCTTGTAGCGACGGTTAGAATTGCCATCGTCGAATCGTTGAAGAAGAACGCATCCCATTATCCACCCAGCTGAATCCCCCCTCTTCTCTGAGGAGGGGCAAGGGTGGTGCTCTACTCACCGATCACCGAGGTCCCAACCATGAAACGATTGACATTCACTTTGATCATTTTGATCTTTGCGGTAACGGCTCCAGCCCTCGCTCAATACGACCATTGGTTCCTCGATAAAACTCTTCGTGTCGACGTATACCACACTGGTACGAAGGGTCAGGAAACCATCAGTCTGAACCAGGTCTATCAGGAGGGGGAATGGCCCGGCACACGTACACAACTGCTGGATCCATTGGGCCTCGGCGAATACCTGGTGCGTGTCTTCGACCTTGCGAGTGCGCAGCTCATCTTCAGCAGAGGCTATTCCACGTACTTCAACGAATGGCAAACAACGGACGAAGCGTTGGCTGGAATCTACCGCACGTTTCATGAGACTGTCCGGTTCCCCTACCCCAGGAATACGGTGCAGGTGACAATCTCGCGTCGCGACAAACAGATGGTGTTTCACGAGGTTTTCTCGACGATCATCGATCCGAAATCACCAACCCAGGTTCACAAAGAGTCTCACACACCTGCATTTAAAGTCACAAAACTTGTCGACAATGGAGCACCTCAAAACAAGGTCGACCTTCTTATTCTACCAGACGGCTATACGAAAGCCGACATGGAGAAATTCCACAACGATGCCAAACACCTAAGCGACGTGTTGCTCGGGACCAGCCCGTTCAAAGAGCACAAGAACGGTTTCAATGTTTGGATTATTGATGTCGAGTCACGACAATCCGGAATCGACATACCGGACAAGAATGAATGGAAAGAAAACGCGTTGGGGACGATGTACAACACCTTCGGAAGCGCCCGTTATGTTTTGACAGAAGAGAATCGGGTCATCCATGACATTGCCTCAGCCGTGCCATACGATGCGATCGCCATCCTCCTGAACGACAAGCGTTACGGCGGCGGCGGTATCTACAATCTGTACGAAACAACCTACACGCAACCGGACGTCAAAGGCCAGGAATGGCAAATGGATTACATGTTCGTTCATGAATTCGGTCATTCCTTCGCCGGGTTGGGTGATGAGTACTATACTTCGCAGGTTTCGTACAACGATTTCTACTCCAAAGGAATCGAACCGTGGGAACCAAACCTGACGGCATTGAACGATCCTGAAAACCTGAAGTGGAAGGATCTGGTCTCCAAGGGCACCCCCCTTCCGACTCCGTGGGATAAGGCGAAGTACGACAGCCTGGAGAGCATTCGCGGAAAACTCGATCGGCTTGCACCGGATTACTACGAGAAGAGGGAGCCTATTCTTCGCCAGGAGAAAGCCATCATCGAGAATCCTCAGCTGGTCGGAAAAGTAGGAGCGTTTGAAGGGGCAGGATATGTTTCAAAAGGAGTGTACCGGCCGGCACTCGACTGCAGGATGTTTTCTCTCAGCCTTGTGGGCTTTGATCCTGTCTGCAAAGCCGCAATCGAACGAATGATCGACTATTATACGAAATAGTTTACAGTTTACAGTTTACAGTTTACAGTCTACAGTCTACAGTTTCTGATTTCTGATGGTTTGACTTCGCTCACCACAAGTTTTTTATTTGTGAGTGATATGAATCGACTTGTGCGACGCGGCCTCGGGCTGCTGCGATCACTCATCATCGCTGCCGTATCGGCCCTCATCATCTGGACAATTGTACTTATGATCTTCGAAGAGAAGTTCATCTACTTCCCTCAGAAGTATCCCAAGGGAGCATACGATCAAGCGCGATCCATCCCGAATCTGCGTGATTGCTGGATAAAGACAAAGGACAGCGTCACGATCCACGCATGGTTTGCTCCCGCAGAAAGCGCAAGGGCGACGCTAGTTGTTTCCCACGGCAATGCCGGCAACATTTCCCATCGGTATCTCCTTCTTCGTTCGCTGCAGCGCCACGGTTTCAATGTACTGATGTACGACTACAGGGGATACGGACGGAGCGAGGGAACACCGACTGAGGATGGCATCTACAAAGATGGACTTGCCGCGTATGACTACGCGGTGAGCCTCCCGGAAGTCAAGCCAGAACGAGTGTTCCTCTGGGGGACAAGCCTCGGCGGTGCTGTTGCCATTGACGTCGCAACACACCGACAAGTAGCCGGCCTTATCCTCGAGTCGACCTTTACCTCCGCAAAGGATGTAGCGCGCATCGTTTATCCCTTCCTGCCCGTGCAATTGTTCATGCACACCAAACTGAATTCTCTTGAAAAGATTCGGACTCTCTCCATTCCCATCCTGCTCATCCATGGGGCTCACGATTCCATTATTCCCATCGGATTGGGTCGGAAGCTCTTCAACGCGGCAAACGAACCGAAGGACTTCTACGAGATACCCAACGCCGACCACAACGACACATTCTTCATGGGGGGAGACGACTACTTCGCCCGTGTCGATCGATTCGCAGCATCGATAACCCACCACCAGTAGTGTCCTAATAGTCACCTGCAACCATTTCTTCATTCCCTCAGTCTAATAGTGTGCTCTTTTGGGCCCTTCCAGATGAATCTTGAATTCATCCGTTTGCCGTAACATTTGGCACCCCTGGGCGTATTCCGAAGAGGACCTGGACCACATCTTTCCCCCTTCAAGCATACCGGATTTCACATGAGGCTTTCCATGAAAAAGAAAATCATCATTTCCGCCTTTGCCGTCATCGTTCTTGTCGGAGCGGCAGTACTCTTCTTCGGTAGCTCAAAGTCCTCGAAAGACGAGCAGCTCCCAAAGGTGAAGGTGAAAACGGGCACAATCGTCGATAAAGCGCTGGCTGTCGGAACCATCGAGCCGGAGATTGAGATCTCAGTGAAGTCGAAAGTATCAGGCGTCGTGAAACACATCTTCGTTGACGTTGGACAGTTCGTCAAGGCAGGACAACCACTCCTTGAGGTCAGGCCCGACCCGACCCCGCTCGAGCTCGCCGACGCCAAGCGACAGGCTCAGCTGGCACAGGTCGACGTCGACAATCTGAAGAAGGACCGAGCACGTCAAGAGATCCTTATCAAGAACAAGCTCATCTCGGACAAGGAGTACGAGGACTTCCAGAGATTGTATGACGGTGCGGAATTACGCCTGAAGATCGCCAATGAGCATGTCGCATTGATGGAGAGTGGCAAGGTAAAGATCGGTGATACCGAGATCGAATCGATCGTCAAAGCACCAATCGACGGTTTTGTTCTCAATCGGACGATTGAGGTAGGAGACCCTGTTACACCGCAAACCTCTTACATGGAGGGGACTGTGTTGATGAAGATGGCAAATATGGATCGTTTGCTCTTCAAGGGACTTGTGGACGAAATCGATGTCGGCAAGATGAAAGAGGGCATGGAAGTTGAAATCAAAGTTGGTGCACTTCCTGCAGACACGGTCAAGGGTTTCCTTCGCAAGATCTGGCTGAAGGCTCAGAAGAAGGACAACGCAACCATGTTCCCCATCGAGATCCTTATTCCAGGCGCCAAGAATTCTGTGCTCCGTGCGGGCTATTCGGCAAATGCCAATATCATCATTCAGAAAAAGAACAATGTTCTAACCCTGCCGGAACGCGTCATCACATTCCGCAATGACTCTGCATTGGTAAAGGTTGCTGCAGGTCAAAACAAGGACCAGGAGAAGCTCATAAAAACCGGCTTGAGCGATGCGATCAACATTGAAGTCGTCTCCGGTCTGAAGGAAGGCGAGGAAGTGTTTGAAAAGCCGGTGAAGAAGATCGATTAGCAGAAAGAAATTACGCCGGAAGACAGAAGTCAGAATCCAGAAATCAGAATTCTATCTCCCGACTCCCGTATTCTGTTTCCTGACTCCTGAATTCTGACTCCTCATTCTCATGAATCATCTGCGAACCATCATATCAGAATTCGTCCTCGATCTCCGGGCGCAGAAGCTGCGGGCGTTCCTCACGATGTTCGGCATCGTCTGGGGAACAGTAACGATCATCGTGCTGATCGCATTCGGCGTCGGCTTCAAGAAGCAGATGTCGATCAACATGCATGGCATTGGCGAAAGCATTGCGATCGTATGGCCCGGCAAAACGACGAAAGCATGGGAAGGCTTCGGGCTTGGCCGACCGATGAGCTTCAGAGAGGACGACGCAAAACTTGTCGCAAGCGAGGTGAAGGGCATCAACGCCGTCAGTCCGGAATTTGGCCGCAGAACAGTGACCCACGTCGGACAGAATATTTTGACCCCCCTCATTTCTGGCATCTACCCGAACTATGCCGACATGCGGAATATCATTCCAGAAAAAGGGGGCAGGTTTATCGATGACCTCGACATGCAGAATCGTCGGCGGGTCTGCGTCATCGGGGATAAAGTCAAAGAGTTCCTTTTCGGACAAAGCGATGCCCTCGGAAAGTTCGTCTATGTCGGTGACACGCCGTTTATGGTCATCGGCGTGATGCAGAAGAAAACCCAAAGCTCGTCGTATAATTCACGCGACCAGGACCGGATCTTCATTCCTGCATCGACACATTCTTCAGTGTTCGGAACCATCTATCTCAACAACATCATCTACCAGGTAGCGGATCCGACAAAGGGAGAGGAAGTAACCCAACAGGTGCGCGAAGTTCTGGCGAAGCGCTACAAGTTCGATCCAACCGACAAGGATGCAGTCTGGATCTGGGATACTTCGGAATTCGACAGATTCATTTTCTACTTTTTCCTTGGGTTCAACGTCTTTATGGGGTTGATCGGCAGCTTCACCCTCGGCGTGGCTGGACTAGGGGTAGCGAACATCATGTTCATTGTTGTTCAGGAACGGATCAAAGAGATTGGCGTCAAGCGTGCTGTGGGCGCAAAGCGCTCCAACATCCTCTTCCAGTTCTTCATGGAAACCTGTTTCCTGGTAGGTCTGGGATCGTCCATCGGATTCCTGATAGCATATGGGATCATCACTGTCCTACAGTACGTGCCTATTAAGGAATATGTTGGGGTTCCCGAACTCTCAACCGAAGTAGCGCTGGCGACGATCGTCATTCTCAGTTTCATCGGACTGATGGCAGGCCTCATGCCCGCACGCCGGGCAGCAAATCTGGACGTAGTGGAGTGTTTAAGAGCCTGAATCCATTTCCGATTGGCGATTTCCAATTTCCGATTTGAAATCGGGAATCCAGGATCACCAATCATAAATCATAAATCGGAAATCGAAGATGTACCTTGAGCTTCTCAAAGAATTCTTCCAAGATCTGAACGCACACCGAACGCGTGCAATCCTTACGCTCGTTGCCATCACGTGGGGAACGGTGGCAGTGGTGCTTCTTCTCTCGTTCGGAGAAGGCCTCGGAGATCAGATGATGAAAGGCCTCCTCAATGCGGGCGACAGGATTCTGATTGTCTATGGTGGTGAGACTGGATTGGTATTTGACGGACTGCCAAAGGGACGCCGGATCCGCATGGTAGAAGATGATGCTATGCTCCTGGCGAAAGCCATACCGGCGATCGATCTGGTATCTCCACAGTATCGAAGGAATGTTACTCTGACCTATGGAAAGACCTCAGTCACCACTGAATGCGAAGGGGTCAACCCGTTTTTCGAGGAAATGCGTAGAATGTACCCCAGTGCCGAGGGGAGATTCCTGAATCAGATCGACGTCATGGACCAGAGGCGTGTGATGTTCCTCGGTCCCGACATCGCGAAAGATATCTTCAAAGAAGAAAAGCCTGTCGGCAAAATACTCATGGTCGACAATGTTCCATTCACTGTCGTCGGCATTATGCAGACGAAGCTCCAGACGGCGATGAACAATGGGCCCGACGTCCGCCGCGCAATTATGCCGTACTCAACATTTCGGACTTCCTACGGGAATACCTGGGTCAATTCGCTTCTCATTCGGCCTTCAGATCCCGGTCAGCAGGAGCGCGTGAAGAGCGAGATCTTCAGAGTCCTCGGAAGCAAGTACAAGTTTGACCCGACTGACGAACGCGCAATCGGCATTTGGGATTTCATCGAAGCCGAAAAAATCAGCCGGAAGATCGGTCTCGGCGTCTCCATATTCCTCTTCTCTGTCGGTTTCCTGACACTCCTCATTGCCGGCGTCGGCGTTGCGAATGTTATGTATGTCGTCGTGAAGGAACGGACCCATGAAATCGGCATCAAGATGGCTGTGGGGGCAAGACGATCCTATATCCTTTCGCAAATCATCTTCGAAGCGCTGCTCCTCGCGTTCATCGGAGGAGGAGTTGGAATGCTCTTTTCGTATGGCGTTATTGCGGCGGTCAGGACGATCCCAGCCAGCGACGGGATCAGCGCGATGCAGTTCCTCGGTAAGCCGGTCCTTTCACTCGCCACAATGTTGATGACCAGCGGAGTTCTTGCGGCGATCGGATTGATTGCCGGCTTTTTCCCTGCCCGGAAAGCTGCCAGCTTGGACCCAGTGGAATCGTTGCGATACGAATAGGGCCTTCCCCGGATTTCGCAATCTCTTTGCAGTTTCGCTCGGCGACCCTTCCTCTCATTGCCCTTCCTCAGCGTTTTCAATATATTGATGAGAGCGCTTTTCGTTCTCCCGCTTTACACCTCTCACTCATGTCTGCGACAGATGCCGAAGCCTATCATCCCCAAAAAATCACCTGAGACTCGGTTCTGGGAGTGGTTTCAACAGAATGACGATCGCTTGTTCGACTTTGAAAGAAACCAGGGACCACTCATCGAAGAAATTGCTCGTGAGCTCCACAGAATACACCGATCACTCTCGTTCGAGATAAGCTCAGTCCAACACGGTAAACGACAGATCATCATCAGCGCAGATGGGCACCGGGATGCGTTCCCGGTCGTCGTGAAGCTTGGGGACGCAGCGCCAAATCTTGCGCGATGGGAGGTCATCAAGTTCCGACCCCACAGGTCGGAGCCTTGCATCATCGGGATCGGAGATATGAGTTTTTCATCCGACGCAGTGCAGTTCACGCTGGAACCGGAAGAAGGCAAGGTTGGCGTGACGCTCTACCTTGGAAACGAAGCGCACTTTGACGAACAAGTGATAGGCCACATCGGATTTCTCTTGCTTGACTACACGCTTGGCGAATACGATGTTGAGACACTTGTGGGCTCGGTGCAATTCGTGCCACAAAACACCCCCAGTAAGGAGAAGAAACGCTTTCTGCCAGAACTCCCTGCTTTGTTCGACACGCTTGCTAAATCACTAGCCAATTGATTCGCGGATCGCTATACATTTTTCTAGGAGGATCTATGAGAGTTGCGCGCACCAATTCTATTCTCCTGATCGCCGTGTTCGCGGCCCTTGCGCTTTTACCGGCGCAACTCACTGGTCAACAGCTTCAGTACCCGCAAACGAAAAAGGTCGACCACGTCGACACCTATTTTGGCGTGAAGGTTGCCGATCCGTATCGATGGCTGGAGGATGACAACTCAACAGAAACTGCTCAATGGGTCGAGGCAGAAAACAAAGTGACGTTTGGCTACCTCGAGAAAATACCCTATCGGCAGCAAGTGAAACAACGGCTTGAGAATCTCTACAACTATCCCAAATACACGGCTCCATTTCGAGGAGGAGAGAACTTTTTCTTCCGCAAGAACGACGGCCTTCAAAACCAGAGCGTATTGTATGTCCAGAAGGGCCTGGATGGCACTCCGGAGGTGCTGATCGATCCCAACAAGCTTTCGGCCGATGGAACCTCACGTCTCGGCGCGTTCGCTCTCAGGAGAGATGGAAAGTATGCAGTCGTCGGAATCTCACGGAGCGGGTCCGATTGGCAGGATTTCTACGTGATGAAGATCGACACGAAGACCTATCTTTCCGATACGTTGAATTGGATCAAGGTCTCCGGTGCTTCTTGGGCAGGCGATGCTTTCTTCTACAGTCGCTACGACGCCCCAGAAAAGGGAAAAGAGCTTTCGTCGAAGAACGTGAATCACCGGGTCTATTACCACAAACTGGGGACTCCGCAATCGGCCGACGAGTTGATCTATGAAGACAGCGCTCATCCAGAGCGGTTTAACAACGTCGGGACGACAGAGGACGGACGGTTCGCCATTCTCACGAGCTCCGAACGAGGTTCAGGCAAACAGGGGAATTCACTCTATTATCGCGATCTCAGCAAGGGAGAGAAAGTGTTTCATCCGATTGTCCCGACGATCGGTGACGATGAGTTCAGCGTGATTGACAACGTTGGTGACAAGTTTCTCATACGCACTAACAAGAATGCACCGAACAGCAAAGTGGTTCTTGTCGATCCAGAGAACCGCGAGAGACAAAACTGGAAAACCATTTTGCCAGAAAAGCCTGAGCCACTTCAACAAGCGGGAGCCGCAGGGGGAAAACTCTTTGTGACATACCTCAAAGACGTGTCGACCCGTGTGCATGTCTACAGCCTCGATGGAAAATTAGAAAACGAAATCAAATTGCCCGCTCTCGGCATCGCGGGAGGGTTTGGCGGACAGAAAGATGAGAAGTTTGTTTTCTACACATTCACCTCGTTTACGACTCCGCCTTCAATCTATCGATATGACATTGCGACAAAGAAGAGCACTCTTTTTCGCGCTCCGGAAATACCAAATTTCAAACCCGGCGAATACGAGACGAAGCAGGTCTTTTACAAGTGCAAAGACGGTACGAAAGTGCCGATGTTCATTGTCTACAAGAAAGGAATCAAGCTGAACGGAAAGAATCCGACACTCCTTTACGGGTACGGCGGATTCAATATCTCCACGACGCCGAGTTTCAGTTCTCTGCGGCTGGCGCTCCTCGAACAGGGATTCGTCTACGCATCGGCAAATCTCCGGGGGGGTGGAGAGTACGGAGAGAAATGGCATCAAGCGGGCACAAAACTCAAGAAGCAAAACGTCTTCGATGATTTCATTGCTGCAGCCCAGTATCTCATCGCAAACAAATATACCTCCCCTATGATGCTCGCCATCCAGGGAGGCTCAAACGGCGGACTGCTTGTCGGCGCTGTGATCAATCAACGACCCGATTTATTCAGAGTGGCTCTTCCGGCGGTGGGGGTCATGGACATGCTGCGATTCCACAAATTTACGATTGGCTGGAATTGGATCCCTGATTTCGGGTCGAGCGACAACGAAGCGGAATTCAAAGCCCTCTATCAATACTCTCCCCTGCACAATATCCGCGAAGGCCTGAGGTATCCAGCCACGCTTATCACCACGGCCGATCACGACGACCGCGTGGTGCCGGCGCATTCGTTCAAGTATGCAGCAACACTTCAGGAGAGACACAGAGGAGAGAATCCGATCCTGATCCGTATTCAGACACGATCAGGACACGGGGCGAGCAACGTGACAAAGGCGATCGAGGAAACGGCGGATCTGTATTCGTTCGTCTTCTACAATCTCGGCATCACGCCAAAATACTGAGTCCCTGTGTAGAATCCCGACTTCTTACGTGAAATCGCTCAGGAAGAAGTCGGGATTCTTGCCAGTTCACGCGCACTGCCCGGCCACCCAACCCGATGACCAGGCCCACTGGAAGTTGTATCCACCAAGCCAGCCTGTCACATCCACACATTCGCCAACAAAAAACAATCCC
>JAPLFP010000279.1 GCA_026390585.1 Ignavibacteriales bacterium
CCTTATGGTGAAGTTATTCCTTACGTCACGAAAGCAGTCGACAATAAAGAGCTTGTAAGGCGGATGGAAGGTGCTACGGCAATTATTAACGTTCGTGCTTTCACTTCATTTTCTGCAAAGCTTCTGTCCATCCTGCAATAACCTGATTGCAAGGGAACGTTGCAGGCTGGTTACGCTTGTAGGAACTGTCAAATTCCTTGCCATTGATCAACGTGCCGCGGTAATTTGTGACCACGGTATCGGTCGCCTTCGGTGACTTACCCGTTCCATCTTTCAGGATTTTGTACTGCAGTCCGCTCGGCAAAGTCACAACGCCAGCTTTCTTTTTGTTCTCGGCGAGGAAAACTTCTCCTTCTTTCTTGTTCTTCTCGTTCATCTTGGCTATCATTTCCTTTTGCCATGCCGCCATCGTCTGCTGCATGACGCTGTCTGATAATGCAGCCTTCCCATCTCCCAGGCCGTCCTTGATACCGCGCATGAGCAGATCGAGGTCAACTTCAATGAGTTGGCGCTTCATGTTCCGGCCGATGTCGATGCCAATGCTGTAACTGACTTTCCCCTTCATCGTTTGGAGGGTCTCTTTTTGCTGGGTGAAAAGGGCTATAGGAAGGAGAAGAAAGAACACGAGTGTGGTGATGGATGATTTCAACGAAGAATCCTTTCTTTGGAGGTGAAATGATTGGGTCTGGTAGACTCACGACTATTTGAACAAAGGTACGGTTTTTTTACCGTAAACTGAAACAGATTATGAAATTCCCTAGTAGCGGCGCTGATTCAGGTCAGGCTGGAGCGGCCCGAACAAACATTCGGTAGAGGCTTGACATCGATGCAGCAAAATGCTATACTGTCAATAGAATGAATTCAGACAAATCATATCTCAATCAGCATTGGGCGTGGCGGTGGCCTTGGCGTCAGTTCGCGTTTCAGGTACCGTAGCCTAGTCTTCGATTATCTTCTCAAACGGTGGAAACGCGAAATGGAGTTTCCACCGTTTCTTTTTGTACCCTTCCCGTACCTCGGCGGAACCTCCAGCGATCGTTTTCACAAAGTCACTCACTGTTCATTGATGGAGGTTCTCCTATGCAACGCAAAATTACACTCGAAGAAAACGAGATTCCGTCGGCGTACTACAACATTCTGGCCGACTTGCCGAAGCCTCTCGATCCTCCCTTGCATCCGGGGACAAGACAGCCGATCGGCCCGCAGGATCTTGCTCCCATTTTCCCAATGGAGCTGATCAAGCAGGAGGTCACCACAGAACGGTTCATCGAGATTCCCGATGAGGTTCGAAGCGCATACACAATGTTCCGGCCAACACCGCTATTTCGGGCGCTCGAACTTGAGCGGGCACTCGATACCCCAGCTCAGATTTACTACAAGTACGAAGGGGTGAGTCCTGCCGGCAGCCATAAGCTCAATACGGCTCTCGCTCAAGCCTTCTACAACAAGCAGGCAGGAATCAAGCGACTTGCGACAGAGACCGGAGCAGGACAATGGGGGAGTGCCCTCAGCTATGCCTGCAACTTCTTTGGCCTTGCCTGTAAGGTCTACATGGTGCGCGTCAGCTATGACCAGAAGCCATACCGCCGATCGATGATCCGCACGTGGGGCGGTGAAGTCGTGGCGAGCCCCAGCACTGACACGGCGTCTGGACGAGCAGTTCTTCAGCGCGATAAGAATTCCCCCGGGAGCCTCGGCATCGCGATCAGCGAGGCAGTGGAAGATGCCGCTGGCAGAGAGGATACAAACTACTCGCTGGGCAGTGTTTTGAATCATGTGCTCTTGCATCAGACCATCATCGGCTTGGAGGCGAAACTGCAACTCGCAAAGGCCGGAGCCTATCCCGATGTCGTGATCGCATGTGTTGGAGGTGGATCGAACTTCGGAGGCATTGCACTTCCCTTCATCAAGGATAAGATCGACGGCAAGACGGTCCGTGCCATCGCCGTCGAACCGGCGTCATGTCCTACGTTGACCAAAGGTGAATTCCGTTATGACTTTGGCGATCTTGCGGGCCTGACCCCGCTCCTTCCGATGTACACTCTCGGTCACGATTTCGTCCCGCCCGCGATCCATGCCGGCGGCTTGCGCTATCATGGAATGTCACCCATCGTCAGTCGCTTGTATCTGGATCGATTGATTGAAGCGCAGGCATACGAACAGCACGAGGTCTTCGAGGCGGCTGTTCTCTTCGCTCGCACGGAAGGGATTATCCCCGCACCGGAATCGTCTCATGCGATTAAGGCGGCGCTTCAGGAAGCTCATCAGGCGAAGATCGAGGGAAAGAAAAAAGTGATCCTCTTCAACCTGAGCGGACACGGGCATTTCGACATGAGTGCCTACGATGCGTACTTCTCAGGTGCGCTCAATGGCTCAAAAAAGGTGGCGTGAGCTGGGTTTCAAATGATGCGAGAGTTGTGGGCTCCTCGACCGTTGAGGAGCCCGCACTTCTGATGCGTCTGAGTTGCAAGTGTACCATGGAACCAGTACCTTCGATCTGCATCCTTCCTGAAGAAGTCCACAATAGTTGTATGGAGGAACTTCTATGAACCGCATGGTCCGATTTCTCTGGTTCCTGATCATTGGAGGTTTTATGGCCACCGAGGCAATCGCGCAAGGTAACTCTTTCAACGGACTCCACATGGGTTTGGGCAATCTCTCGCGCCTCTCAAAAGCCAAGACCCGGTCTATCTCCGCTGAGAACTTCACGGGAGAAAAAGGGAAAGCGGGGATGGCCACGACCGGTACAGGCGAAAAGGCCGGAAGAGAGTTGGGGCAGGGGTGGAAAATCTCCCCCTCGGTTCGTATAGACAAAAAGACGGTCTTCATAATGGCTGAAATCGCCGGGCCGGGCGCGATCCAACACATCTGGATGACTCCGACCGGGAACTGGCGCTTCACCATCATGCGTATTTATTGGGATGGAGAGAAAGAACCGTCTGTGGAAGTGCCGGTGGGTGATTTCTTTGGCAATGGCTGGGGATCCTTCGCCCCCATTTCCTCGCTTCCTGTTGCTGTAAACCCGGGCAGTGCTTTCAACTGTTACTGGGAAATGCCGTTCAGAAAATCGTGCAAGATCACGATGGAGAATATCTCAGATGCCGACATGACTCTGTACTATCAGGTCGACTATACGCTCACAGATATCCCGGCAGATATTGGCTATTTCCATGCTCAGTTTCGGCGCGTCAATCCGCTTCCCTTCAAGTCCGTCTACACCATTCTCGATGGCGTGAAAGGGTGGGGCCACTATGTGGGAACCTACCTTGCCTGGGGAGTGAACAATGGAGGCTGGTGGGGAGAAGGCGAAATCAAATTCTTCCTTGACGGAGATGACAAGTTTCCGACGATCTGTGGAACTGGCACCGAGGACTATTTCTGTGGTTCATACGATTTTGAAAACTCAGTCACTCACCAGTACCAGGAATTCAACTCTCCTTATACCGGACTGGCTCAGGTCATCCGACCTGACGGGCTCTATCGTTCTCAACAGCGGTTTGGTCTCTACCGTTGGCACATCATGGATCCCATCCGATTCGAGAAAGATCTGAAAGTGACGATCCAGGCTCTGGGGTGGCGATCAGAGGGGCGATATCTTCCGCTTCAGGATGATATGGCTTCGGTTGCGTATTGGTATCAGACCGAACCGCATGCTCCGTTCCCGAAAATCCCTGACAAAGACTATCTCGAAATTCAATAGGAGAAATCGCAGAGGTTGGTTGTGACTCGTTCAACTTCTTCATGATTCCCTTGATGAGATTCTGACGGCTGCGAGCCTGTCTCTCCATAGAACGCTCTGAAGAAATCCAACATTGTCAAACGGAAGGACTCTTATGAACTGCGTGATGCGAATTCTTTGCTTCCTCATCATCGGAGGTTTTATGACGACCGAGGCATTTGCACAAGGCAACTCTTTCAATGGTTTGCATATGGGTTTGGGCAATCTCTCGCGCCTCTCAAAAGCCAAGACCCGGTCTATCTCCGCTGAGAACTTCACGGGGGAAAAAGGAAAAGCGGGGATGGCGACGACCGGTACAGGCGAAAAGGCCGGAAGAGAGTTGGGACAGGGATGGAAAATCTCCCCGTCAGTCCGGATAGCAAAAAAGACGGTCTTCACAATGGCTGAAATCGCCGGGCCGGGCGCGATCCAACATATCTGGATGACTCCGTCCGGAACCTGGCGTTACACCATCATGCGCATCTATTGGGATGGAGAGAACGAACCTTCTGTGGAAGTGCCGGTGGGTGATTTCTTTGGCAACGGTTGGGGATCGTTCGCCCCGATTTCCTCGGTCCCTGTTGCTGTGAATCCGGGAAGCGCTTTCAACTGCTACTGGGAAATGCCATTCAGAAAATCGTGCAAAATCACAATGGAGAATATCGGAGAGAGCGACATGACGCTGTACTATCAGGTCGACTATACGCTCACAGATATCCCGGCAGATATTGGCTATTTCCATGCTCAGTTTCGTCGCGTCAATCCGCTTACCTTCAAATCCGTCTACACCATCCTCGATGGTGTGAAAGGGTGGGGCCACTATGTGGGAACCTACCTGGCATGGGGAGTGAACAATGGAGGTTGGTGGGGAGAAGGTGAGATCAAATTCTTCCTTGATGGAGATGACAATTTTCCGACGATCTGCGGAACCGGTACTGAGGACTATTTCTGCGGTTCATACGGTTTTGAAAATCCAATCACTCACCAATATCAGGAATTCACCTCGCCCTACGCAGGGCTGGCGCAGGTCATCCGACCTGACGGGGTCTATCGTTCACAAGAGCGCCTTGGTCTCTATCGGTGGCACATTATGGATCCCGTCCGATTCGAAAAAGATCTGAAAGTGACGATTCAGGCTCTCGGCTGGCGATCCGAGGGACGATATCTTCCGCTTCAGGATGACATCGCTTCCGTTGCGTATTGGTATCAGACCGAACCGCATGCGCCATTTCCGAAGCTTCCCGACAAAGACTATCTCGAAATTCAATAGACGCAACTGGCAGAGGTGTAGTATGGAGCTTGCTCAACTTCTTCATGATTCATCTGATGAGATTCTGGCGGCAGCAAACCAGGCCGTCGAGCGCACGCATTTGAAGAATTACCTCCGCGATGGCAAAGAGCACACACATCAACGGTTGAAGGCGCTCTTCGTGTTGACTACCAGAGCTGTCAAAGAACGCAATCTGGGTCCGATGATTGCTCATGCTGAGACTATCGCACGCGAACGGTTCAACGCCGGGTTCGATCTCGCCGAGGTTCAAACAGCCTTTAACGTTCTCGAAGAAGCAATGTGGACGCGAATTGTTCAGACAATACCCCCGAGCGAGTTCGGCGAAGCGTTGGGACTTGTCAGCACGGTCCTTGGGGCAGGGAAGGACGCGTTGGCGAGGACGTACGTCACGCTCGCAAGCAAATCGCACGCCGGATCGTTGAATCTCCACTCACTGTTCGCAGGTACAGAAGGAGCTTGAAAGAACCATCGATCTCATCGAACTGCAGTCAGGAATAGTGCAGAATGCCCTTCATCGGTGAGCTCTGCGGATTGTTAACAGCGGTGTGCTGGTCTGGGAGCTCGCTGGCATTCTCTGCGGCGACGCTGAGGGTGGGGCCGATCAGACTGAACGTCACACGTCTCATTTTCGCAGCAGCCCTGCTCTTTGTGGCAGTTGTCATCACCGGCAGCGACATCCACCTTTCATCCTCCCAGCTTCGGAACCTCGTCATCAGCGGCATCATCGGCTTGGTCATCGGCGATACCTTCCTCTTCAAATCGTATGAAATCATCGGTGCCCGAATGGGAATGCTGATCATGTCGGTTGCTCCGGCGATTAGCGCTCTTCTTGCCTATGTGCTTCTTGGTGAAATCCTGAGCTGGATGGCGGTGCTCGGGATGGTTGTGACACTCCTCGGAATTGCGATTGTCGTGTTCGAACGTCGTGAGACGATCACAGGAACACGGCGCAGCCATTTTCAGGGAATAGTGTTTGGCTTCCTGGCGGCGGCAGGTCAAGGAGTCGCGCTTGTCATGGCGAAGATGGCGTTCAACGAAGGTCCCATCAATGGTTTTGTCGCAACCCTTGTCCGAATTGTTTCGTCCACGATTGTGATCTGGCCCCTCGCGTGGATTGCCGGCAAGTACGACAACGCGTATTCGATCTTCATGAAAGACAGGAAAGCGCTGTGGCTGACGTTGCTGGGCGCATTCCTTGGTCCCTTTCTTGGAATCACCCTGAGTCTTGTCTCTGTCGCCAACACGACCGTCGGGATTGCTGCCACGCTGATGGCGACGGTCCCGATTCTCATGCTCCCCCTCGTGAAGTACATCCAGAAGGATCATATCTCCTGGAGAGCGATCGTCGGGGCCACCATCGCCGTGGGGGGAGTCGCAATCCTCTTCATGCGATAATGAGTTCATCCCGCAAATCAAATCCCGAGCTCTTTCATCAACCAATATCCGAAAGCACAAAATGAGGGTACCTTTTTCAAAATCATGGAAAGCGCTTTTCACGGCACTGTTTCTTGTCCTTATCGCTGCGGAATCTCCGGCGCAGAAGAAAACTATCTATCCTGAAGACCAACTCAACCAGGAGGAGATGGCGGCGCACCTTCGTTTCATCGCGTCGGACAAGCTGTTGGGGAGGATGACGGGTTCGCCGGGAAACAATGAAGCTGCGCGATACATCGCAGGCGAATTCAAGAAATCAGGTCTCGGCACGTTTCAATCTGCAGATGGATACTTCCAGCGCGTGCCGCTCCTTCGAAGAATGCCGCCTGCCAAAAGCACGATCGTACTTCTGGGAGACTCACTGAGTCAACCCAGCAAAATGGCCCTTCGCAGCGGTGGATCCTTGAAATGGAGTGGACGTTTTCAATATGTTGGCTACGGAATGGTCGACAGCGCAAAGGGGATCGACGAATACAAGGGAGTTGACGTCAAAGGCAAGGTAGCTCTCACACGATTTGGGCAAAAAGGGGAAACGAATCTTTTCGCTGCCCTCACGAACGTTGCTGAAGCGAAACGGCATGCGGCGCAAGCCCGGGGAGCTGTCGCGCTTGTCGAACTCTACCAGGGATTGCGCGAGTGGAAATCCATTGTTACGTTTTTCACGCGGTCTGGAATCGAAACGGGTCCTGTCGCTGTCGGGTTCTCTCACTTTGTTGTGGAAGACACTTCCATGGCATACGCTTTGAAGGCGCAGGCGAAGTCGGGGGGAGAGATCGTGCTTCAGACTGATGGCATCCGTCAGGAAGAGATGCGGGCGCAAAATGTCATTGGGTTCATACGCGGTTCGGATCCAAAGCTCCGTGACGAATATGTGCTTCTGACGGCACACTACGATCATATCGGAGTGGGAAAACCGGAGGGACCTAACGCTGATTCGATCTACAACGGCGCCAGGGATAATGGCATGGGCACAGTTGCCTTGATCGCTGCCGCCAAATCGCTTGCAGCTGATCCCCCAAAACGGTCTGTCATCATTGCTGCAGTAACCGGGGAAGAGTTGGGGATGCTTGGCAGCAGGCGCCTCGCTGCTGAACCGCCCGTGCCAATGGGAAAAATTGTTTTCGATTTGAACATCGATGGTGCGGGTTATGACGATACGACTATCGTCACAGTTGTAGGTCTCGACAGGACGAGTGCCGAGCCCGCCCTCAAACAGGGGACGGAACGATACGGTTTGACGGTGATGGCCGAACCCGTTGCACAAAAAGGTCTTTTCAATCAATCGGATAATGTCTCATTTGCTGCCCGTGGTGTTCCCGCCCCGACCTTCAGCGAAGGATTCCATTCGTTCGGACCCGAAATTCT
>JAPLFP010000305.1 GCA_026390585.1 Ignavibacteriales bacterium
CGAGTTTGTGTAAAAACTCAGGAACCTTTTTGGAACAAGTACGTTCTACGTCGAGAAGACCGAACTGCCAGTATTCAGGATAGCTCATGGAACATGTCAACGGCACCCCACGCGATCAAATAGCTTTGTTTCCAGAAGCGGTTGAAGACTATATCAGCGCCGACAATCCTGTGCGGTTCCTTGATGTTTTTGTTGATAGCCTCGATACAGTGAGCTTGGGCTTCCAGCATGCGAATCTCAACGAGACTGGCAGGCCAGCGTACAATCCGAAAGACTTGTTGAAGCTGTACCTGTATGGCTATCTGAATCGCATCCGTTCCAGCCGGATGTTGGAACGGGAGACAAAGCGCAATCTGGAACTGCTGTGGCTTCTCAAGCGCCTGACACCAGATCACAAGACCATCAGCGACTTCCGCCGCCGCAATGCCGAAGCACTGCGGGCCGTATTCAAACAGTTTGTGCTCTCCTGCTCTAAGCTCGAGTTGTTTGGCGCAGAACTGGTGGCAATCGATAGCACCAAGTTCAAGGCCTCCAATGCACGGGACCGAGTCAAAGACAGAGAGCAGCTCGACAACACCATTGTTCGCATCAGTGAATCGATCGGTCAGTATCTTGCACAATTGGAAGAGAGCGATCAGCGCGAGAAGACAACCGCCTCACCGTCTGTGACGAAAGAAGCACTCCAAGCGAAAATTGCTCGGCTGCACAACCAGAAAGCACAGCTCCAAGAGGCTCGTCAGGGCTTAGATGAAAATGGTGCCAAGTATACATCGCTCACTGATCCAGACTGTCGGCTCATGAAGAACGAACATCGCATCGCACCAGCGTATGCCATGCAAGCAGCTGTCGATGCAAAGCATTCTCTGATCATCGACTATGAACTAACCCAAGATGCCGCCGACAATAATCATTTGTCGTCTGTTGCAGCCGCGGCCAAAGAGATGCTCGGAGTTGAAACCCTGACCGTTTGTGCTGATGCGGGCTATTATGATACCGTCGACCTCAAGACGTGCGACGATCAGGGCATCACAACCTATGTGTCCATCCCAGCTCCGAAGATCCCCAAGCACACAAACGTTCCCACACCCGATTACTATCACGACCGCTTTGTGTATGATGAAGCGACCGACACGTATCGATGTCCGGCGGAGCAAACGCTAGGCTATTATTGCACTACCGACAAGAGTGATGCACGGCGCATCCGCATCTACCGCACCGAGGCTTGCATCGCTTGTCACTTTAGGAGTGCCTGTACCACCTCCCCGCGAGGTCGCTATATCAATCGCTGGGAACACGAGGCTGTGCTGGATCGTTTGAAGCAGCGCTTGGCCAGCCAGCCCGAGATAATCAAACACCGCAAAGCGATCATTGAACACATCTTTGGTACGATCAAGAAAATCTGGGGCTACAGTGCCTTGCTGCTCCGCGGGCTTGCAAACATTGCAGGTGAAGTAGCCTTGATGAACCTCAGCTACAATATCAGGCGTGTGCTGAACATCGTGGGCACTAGGAAGTTAATCCTGGCCCTTCAGCACACCTAGACGGCACGGAAATCTTTTCTCTGGATCGATGGTTGGCCAGTTCCTCAGCCACCGTTCTTGTCAAAGAACATTGCACACTTATTACACGGTCTCGAGTTGCTCATCCCGACGCTATCATAATCGCCTCGGGACAACGGCACTGCCCGCCTTCGCTCCGCTACGGCGGACAGGCGGTTTTCCTAGACGTTAGGCGCAAGTTGGTGTGAGAGTATGCCTATGAACTTTGCTTTGAAGCAGTTGTTCTCATTGATACTACCTTTTATTGTTTTGGTAGTCGTGCCCTTTGCCATTGAGAGTAGCTTGGTCGTCGTGGTCGATATTGTGTTTGTCGTTGGAGCTTTATTGGCTGGTGTCGGGCTGGTTTTTCTTGCTACTACAGCATCAATGTTTATTCGGTTTGGGAGAGGATCGCTCGCACCGTGGAACCCGACAAGAAAGCTCGTTGTCAGCGGGCTTTACTCGTATGTTCGAAATCCTATGATCACCGGCGTGCTCACTGCTTTGCTCGGAGAAACGCTGATTTTTCATTCATTCTGGATCTTCATCTGGCTCATTACGTTCTTTATCATCAATAGTATCTATTTTGTATTATTGGAAGAGCCGGGCCTGGTGAAGAGATTCGGCGAGGAATACCTTGAATACAAACGGAACGTTCCAAGGTGGATCCCGAGGCTGAAACCTTGGAAGCGCAATAGTAAAGATGCTATCTGGTAAACACCGAGCACCACACACAAATATGCTGCTGACAAACGGCAACCCGCCCCCGAACGAGAACGTATAGGGGGGATGCCCGCCATACGAGGAGGCATTCAAGCAATGGACAATGGCTATTTCATTTTAATCGTTCTCTTTCTCCTTTCTTTGGCGATCCGATCAGGCTATGAACTTCTCAAAGAGGCTGGTAAGGTCAATCCAGAAAGCAAGCTCGTTTTTGCATTCATCTTCACAACAATGTGTACTCTCTGGGTCTGTTGGTTTGCCCTCTGCCCGTTGGATCCATTTCAGGTCAACTTGCCGGATGCTGTCCGATGGAGTGGACTTGCCCTTTTCGTCGTTGGAATGATACTCGCGATAGGAGCGTTACTCCAACTCAAAGGTTTGGAGAACATCGATCATCTCATTACGACTGGATTTTTCACCGGGATCAGACATCCGATGTACACTGGTTTCGGTTTGTGGATTCTCGGTTGGAGTATCTATCACGGTGCGATCGCCAGTCTCTCCGTCGGTCTGATAGGTATCGCAAACATACTTTTCTGGAGACGACTTGAGGATGCCAGACTTGCAGTGCGGTATGGAGATACGTATCAGAAATATCGGCTAAAGACCTGGTTTTGAGAAACCAGGAAGAGAAGGCGGGTGGGCGAGACTAAGACTCTCTTTCCGTCGGAGATTCAAATGCTCCTTCACTACAATGGCTTTCAAGTGTCGAAGATCTATAGTGACTATACCCAGAGCGATTTCAACTCAGAGCACTCGAGGTATGCAGTCATCGCCAAGAAGCGTTAGCAAACTCCGGGACAGCTGCGCAATCCCGACAGAGCTACACACGCTCGACATTGCTGACCAGCGTCTCACAATAGGCAAAATCGCCTCCAAGCCATCAACGAAGACTTCATAAACCGCAGAACGCTGATCGCCGTCTCCGGCGGCGGAAAGAGACTGAGTATGGATACAATGATCGCCTACTGCGGCTTGGCTTGCGACACGTGCCCCATTCATTTGACGACTTTGGAGCAAGATCTTTCAAAACGTCAGACGATGAGGATCACTATAGCTCAAATGTGCCGCGAGCAGTACGGCATGAATCTGCAACCACGAGATATCACCGACTGCGATGGATGCCGTTCGGGAACAGATCGGCTGTTCTCTGGCTGTGTGAACTGCAAGATAAGAGAGTGTGCAATCGATAAAGAACTCGCGAGCTGTGCTTTTTGTGCTGACTACGCCTGCCAGGAGCTCCTGAAGCATTTCGAGACCGACCCATCTGCTCGAGCTCGGCTTGACATACTCCGGAGTGTCAGTTAATTTTCAAAGCAAGTGTCGAGCATCGCCGTCAGAAACGGGCACATGACAAACCGCCATCTGTGAGGTGTACAGGGGGGAAGGGCAGCTTTGCTGGCTCACTCACCCGCCATTGCTTTCGTTCCGTTGAAAGGAATCGGCCTTATGTCATTTTCCGGCAATCATATTTTCCGTACAGTTTATCGCGCTCTTTTTGTCATCGTCATCGGCATGGCGACTGGCTTTCTTTTCTATGGTTCTTTGATCTTTGTCCCAACAAAACCGCCTTTTCAGTTCACCCTTAGCAGTATCTCTGCAGGTCTCTTCTATGGTATCTCGAAGAGCTCGTCCTACCGAAATGCTCTTGCCGTAGCTCTCATCTGGAATGTTGTTAGCACACTCATTGCTGTCCACAATTGGTGGATGTTCATCGTTTTCTTAATCTACATCGCCGGCATTTCAGCCGCGGTCTATGTCTACATGATCGTCGTCAAGCGGCCTTTGTTCAATGGGATACTACAGCGCGTTGTTACGGCCTCACTCTTGACTGGAACGTTCAATGCTCTCGTCATATTGCTTCTGTCAGTACTCCAATTTACATTCAGCCACTTCCGCCTGAGTGCGGTCCCGAACGCCGCGGTGGACAATTTCCAACTTGGCACTCTCATTGGACTTGGAGTTGGAGTGGGCATTGAGATCGCTGAGTATACTTTGAGACTGAAGTCCTTCCGGCGGTTCATCGAAGCGGCAAAAGCTCAGTAACATTCTATAGGGAACGCGATAATGTCCGCAACCGACAACAAGCTGCTCGTTCGTAAGTATATTGAGGAAGTGATCAACACCGGCAACGTCAGCGGAATCGAACAGTACATATCAACTAATTACATTAAAGTCTTCGAAGGAAAACGATACCCCAAGGGGCGTCGACGGAGCCAAAGAGCACATTCTCGAAGTTCGTCAGACCTATCCGGATTTAACCCTCACTGTTGAGCGTCAGATTGCTGAAGGTGAATACGTTGCCACATCCATCACGGCACAAGGCACTCATCGCGGCACATGGCTTGGCATCAAACCGACAGAACAGATCGTTAGGTATACGGGAGTAAATATCGACAGAGTTGTTGATGGCCGGATCGTTGAGCATGGTGGTGCTGCGAATCTTCTTGGTCCGTTGCTTGAGATCGGCGCTGTTTGAGTGGTCAGTGGCGAGGACTCAAAGTGAAAGAGACAGAGCCGCTCCTTTTGATCACATCTGAGCTTGCTTGCCCTCCCTCTAACTGCGGAGCACAATCATGAACGTTGGCGACGTCATCACATACAAACGCACCTTCACGGAAGAGGATATCCGGCTGTTTGGTAAACTTTCCGGAGATGAAGGTATTCATCACGTCCAGACCGATGAGCAAGGCCGGCTTATGGCGCAGGGGCTCTTCACCGGTACATTGCCTACAAAAATCGGCCGCGATCTCAATTTTGTCGCACAGGAAATGACGTTCAACTTTCTCCGACCCGTGTACGCCAATAATACCATCGAATGCCGGGTAACCATAACAAATCTCCACGAGGACCGAGGGCTCATGAAAGCATCTTCCGACTGGATATGCCTGAATCAGCGCGGCAAAGAAGTAATGAAAGGACGCGCTGTGGGCTTCATCCGTCGCTAAGATCGCGGTCTCTTCGCGGCAAATCGCCACCACAACAACACATCGCGCGATTGCAACCATGCACACGTACATCTCTATGCTTCGAGGCATCAATGTCAGCGGACAGAAAATGATCAAGATGACCGAGCTGAAAGCCTTGTACGAATCGTTGCGCTTGAAGAACATGGCGACATACATCCAGAGCGGCAACGTCGTCTTTCAGTCCAAAGACAACGACCCGGTTTTGATTGGCACATCGATTGAGAAGGCCATCGAGAAGTCTTTCGGGTTCCCGGTTACCGTTGTCCTCAGACAACCCGCTGATTTTCGCAAGGTCATCAGTAAATGTCCATTTCTCGGCACGACAAGAACGGACGAAAGTAAACTTTATGTCACCTTTTTGAAATCCCGACCTGCACTGGCCCTCGTCAAAGCGATGGCATTGGTAGCGGACAAAAGTACTGACACATACCAGATATCCGGCATTGAAATCTATCTGCATTGCCTGAACGGCTACGGAAAGACCACGTTCTCAAACGTCTTTTTTGAAAAGCATCTAAAGGTTGCGGCCACAACGCGAAACTGGAAGACTGTACAAACTCTCCTTGCGATGTCCAGTGCATCAGGTCGAAATGATATCTAACGTCGTGATACACCCATTGACCACCGAAAACGAGGTACGATATGAACGAGACTAAGGATTGCTGCCCAAAATTCGATCCGCAGCCATGGCAACAGGTGACGCATCAGTGGACCGACAAGTTGTTCATCACCGAGACGATTCCGCAGTTTCTCCATATGCCCTTGCCTTTGATGTACGCGAAAGCGGTCAGCCGCATGTGGAAGAAGGCACAGGACATGGGGATTGCCCCCGACATCAAAGACTTTCTCCTTCTGGCTTATGACCCTTCGCCGTGGAAATCTGAACTCTACATCGCAGTGAAGAAAGACGCCCCAGGAGCGAATGCTGTGAGATTATCCGGAACCTACGTGAGCATGGTGTTTGATGGACCGTACTCAGGAGTACCGAAATACATCAAGGAAATGGAACGCTATCTCGACACGATGAAGCAGAAATCGAAGAAGTACTACTTCTACTATACCACCTGTCCAAAGTGCGCAAAGAAGTATGGGCATAACTACATTGTTGCACTCTGTGAAGTCTGACCCTCAACAACGACTCCAGCGCCAAATCTACCGGCAAAAGGACAATCTCCTCCTCCCCCCAAGAGTACCTGGGGCTCCAGCATACTGCATTTGCCTTCCGTCTTCCGCTGGTTTTGATCGTCGGATTTTGCTGAAAACAGCCATCCTGCGCCATTTTTTGTGATTCGCCAGTACTTGGGAACTTATCTTGAATTCAAATAGTTTAAGTTTGAAATACTCCATCATAAACTATTTGGCATAGAGACACAGATCATGAGGACGACGGAACAGTACGGAAGGAAAGCTGAGCTTGCTCTCACAATGTGGGTAAAGCTCGCAAGGGCCAGCACGACATTCGGCCGACTGACGGGAAAGGACATTGAGCAGCATGGTTTGACACAACCACAGTTTGGCGTGCTCGAGATGCTTGGGCACTTGGGACCACTGACGATCGGCGACATCGGAAAGCGAATGCTTGTCACCGGCGGTTGTGTCACCGTCATACTCGACAACCTTGAGAAAGAAGGACAGGTTGAGCGCATACGCAGCAGCGAAGACCGACGCGTCATCAAAGTCCAGTTGACACCCAAGGGCGAATCCACATTCAAAACCACTTTTCGAAAACACGCTGAACGGGTTGCAGAATTGTCTTCCGTACTGTCGGAAGAGGAACAAATCCAGCTTTCAACATTGCTCAAGAAACTAGGACTCTCACTAAGGGACAAACAATGACATTTCAAACCGAAGACAATAAAACAGATGTAGTTGTTCCTGCGCGCCTCAACACACAGGCACCTATTCATGAATTGCTCGCCAATCGCAGGAGCCCGCGTGCCTTTTCGGAACAACCCATTGATTCAGAGAAACTCGCCAGCTTGTTTGAAGCAGCGCGTTGGTCTCCGTCGTCCGCCAACGAGCAACCGTGGCGGTTCATCGTTGCCACAAAGGATGACTCACGAGTCTTTTCCGCTCTGGTTGAATCGTTGATGGAAGGCAACCGCCGCTGGGCAGCGCGAGCTCCCATGCTTGTCCTTGCACTGGCGCAGTCTACGTACACCAAAACAGGAACGCCATATCAGCATTCGTGGTACGATCTTGGACAGTCGGTCGCCCTGCTCTCAGTCCAAGCAAGTGCTCTTGGGCTTGCTGTTCATCAGATGGGCGGCTTTGACGCGGACAAGGCTCGGCAGCTTTTATCCATTCCTGAGGGATTTGAACCCGTCATTGTTTTTGCTGTCGGATATCCCGACCAGCCGGCGACGTTGCCGGACGATTTGCGGAAGCGGGAACAGGCTCCACGCTCGAGAAAGCTGTTGCAGGATTTGGTCTACACTGAAGAATGGGGAAAACCCTCATACCATATTCGAACCCAGAATTCTTTACTCACTCAACCATCAACAAACTAGAAGGGAGATCCCTCATGGAATCTACCATTTTCATCATCGGCCGTATTTTGCTCGGAGGTTTCTTCATCAACAGCGGTATCAATCACTTCAAGGGCATCGCAATGATGTCTGGGTATGCACAGATGAAAGGCGTTCCTATGCCAAAAGCCTCTGTTGCATTCAGTGGTGTGTTGTTGCTCGTGGGGGGACTCAGCATTCTCCTCGGCGTTTATCCTACCGTTGGAGTAGTGTCGCTTGCTTTATTCCTCATTCCGACAACGTATATGATGCACGCCTTCTGGAAGGTACAAGATCCGATGGCCAAGATGGGAGAGACGGTGAACTTCACCAAGAACGTGGCTTTGCTCGGTGCTGCTTTGACCCTGCTCGCTATTCCGCAGCCCTGGACAGTGAGCTTGTTTTAATTGCCAAAACAGATTTTGCAGCTGAATAACCTCAAGAGAGAGAAATCTTATGGCCCAGTTCATGATCGATATATCGCTCCCCTCGGACCCGAACACGGAATTCTTTGCCTTGATTCCGCTTCAACAGTCCCACATCGAGAAGCTACTCGAACAAGGGGTCGTCATGGGGTATTCTCTTTCCCTTGACCGCACAAAACTCTGGATTGCCCTGAACGCTCACGATGAACGCGAAGCGGTGGAGATCCTTTCGGCATTCCCGCTCTTCGAGTATTTTGAGCCGACGATTTACCCATTAATGTTTCACAACACATCCTTGATGTCTCTCATCAAGGTTTCAATGAACTGAGGAACAACACAGTGAAACCTGTATCTCAGCACGCGTCATCGGTGATAGAGGTCGCAAACCGGTTGCCAGATTCTACCCGAATCGAGTATGCCCAGTTTCTGGTACCCGATGCATCCGACTCGCTGCAATTCTACACGCATCTGGTAGGTTTGAGCGAGACCTGGTCTCGTGGCAATACGATTGCCCTATCTGCTTCGAAGGATGGAACTCCTCTCGTTTTGCTGACAGAAGACAGGACCGCCAAACTCCCGCCAGCCCATTCCGCCGGCCTTTTTCATCTGGCACTCCTCTATCCAACGCGTCGAGATTTGGCCGCAGCCTTCAAGCGGCTCCGTGAGTATGGCTGGCAATTTCACGGTTTCGCGGACCATGGAGTGAGCGAGGCTCTTTATATGGCAGATGCGGATGGCAACGGGATCGAACTTTACGTCGACCGGAGTCCCGAACAATGGCCGTACAGGAACGGTGAACTCGAGATGATCACCGAGCCACTCGACCTCGAGAGCCTGTTGTCCGAGCTCAAGAGTCCTTCCCAACGGCAATCGGGAAGTGGACTCACCATCGGGCACATACACCTTCAGGTCACCAGTCTGCAATCCGCGGAAGAATTTTATCGCGAGACGCTCGGTTTCGACGTCACACAACGGTCATTTCCTGGAGCCCTTTTCGTTGCCGCCGGGGGGTATCATCACCACATCGGGTTGAATGTCTAGAACAGCAGAGGCGGATCGCCGTCAGCAGATGGGATAGTTGGACTTGCACGGTTTGGTATTCGCGTGGGCTCTGGCGATGCGGGTCAGGTTCTTGCAGCCCGTCTTCGAAAGACACCGTACTGGTCGAATGAGTCCGAACAGGGAATTATGGTCCACGACGCAGACGGCATTCAAATAGAGATTATCTAACAACTCAACATTTCTCAATGTTTAACTGGAGATAGCATGAAACGTTTCATTCTTTTCTTCGCATTAACAATCCTCAGCGTAGGATCTCTGATGGCACAGAAATCCGGATGGACGCTGGACAAAGCGCATTCGAGCATAGGCTTTTCAGTGCGTCATATGGTCATTTCAGAGGTGACCGGCAATTTCAAGGACTTTGATATCACTTTCACGTCGGTCAAGGATGACTACTCCGACGCAGCGGTTGAGGCAACAATCAAGGTTGCCAGCATCAACACGGACAACGAACGTCGTGACGGACATTTGAAGACCGATGACTTCTTCAATGCCGAAAAGTTTCCGCAGATCAAGTTTAGGAGCACTTCGTTCGAGAAGGTCGGAGAAAACAAATACAAGATCACCGGTGATCTGACGATCCGCGACGTCACAAAGAAGGTGACGTTTGATGCCACGTACAACGGCACGATCAAAGCTCCCTGGGGTGCTACCGTCAGTTCGTGGAAGGCAACCTCGTCTGTGAACCGATTCGACTATGGTCTGAAGTGGAACAAAGCGATTGAGACCGGTGGGTTGATTGCGGGGGATATCGTGACCATCACCTTAAACCTTGAACTGAACAAGCCGTCGGCGTAGTATCCACGTTTGTCAAATATCAAGGCCCGCCTCCTTCGCAGGAAGCGGGCCTTGTTGTTTCTGCGGCCACTGATTGCTCGTCAGACTTTCAGGATGATGTTGTACTTGTACATCACCCAGGCGATGAGGTACAGCCCGAGCATGAACGCCACCGAATGCAGGAAAGAGGCGAACATCGGGTCGCCGATCCATAAGAAGAACGTCTGATAATACCATGTTTTGAGAGCAACGGGATTGCCGTCTGCACCAGTCCATTTAATGAGTACTGTCAGGCGACCAACAAGTCCTGCGATCGCGAACATCGTGATCGCATTCAATCCATAGATCTGGAATGGCTTCGTCCACCCCTTGTAACCCTTGACGTCGATGATCCAGTAGCAGAACGCAAAGATGTTCATTGCCAGACCGGCCATGAAGACAGAATACGTGCTCGTCCAGAGATTCTTGTTGATCGGCAGCCAGTTGTCCATCAGCAGGCCCATGAAAATCAGTCCGCTTCCGAAGACAAACATCCAGGCCGTTTTCTCATGTTGCGTCCTGTCAGACCTGATGAAGTGACCGGTCAAGACGCCAAAGAGGGTCGTTGCAATGGCTGGAAGCGTGCTGAAAATTCCCTCGGGATCGAATCCAGGTGCGGGGGCACCCGCCCACGTGTGACCACTCAAAAGTATAGAATCGATGTACCACGCCAGACTTCCTTTTGGTTCGAGCACACCCGGCCCAAAGTCTGGAACAGGGACGATTTTGATGAGAATCCAATACACAACGAGGAATATGACCGTCCATCGTATCTGCCAGAGTCGATTGGTGTATAGCACGATCGATCCGGCGACGAGATAGCAGATGGCGATGCGTTGGAGAACGCCCGGAATCCGGATGGCCGCCCAGCTGAACTGATGTCCAAAAATCAAGCCAAAGGGAAACCCGTTCAGGAACAGTCCAATCGCGAATATCGAGAGCGCTCTCTGGAGTGTATGCATCATCAGCTTGTTGCGATCGGCCCCTTGCTCGACACGCTTCGAGAAGGAGAACGTCATTGCAACGCCGACGATCCAAAGAAAGAAGGGAAAGATGAGATCGGTGAAGGTCCAGCCGTTCCAGGCCGCATGTTTGAAGGGTGGATAGATATTCGACCAGGAACCGGGGTTATTGACCATCATCATGCCAGCAACGGTGGCACCCCGAAAGACATCCAGGGAAAGCAAGCGGCCGCTGGTTTTGGCGGTAGCCGATTCTGTCATGGGAAGCTCCTTGAGTTAGTCAGTCATGAAACGACAATCCAGAGCGTTGAACGAAGCTCGCGAACGGCGCCGTTGAGCTCGTGCTTCTACCCCCACGATGTTCCCGACCTAAGAAAAAAAACAATGAACCAACCCACGAGAAGCGCGACGACGATGAGAATGCGGAGTTTATTTTGTGATGACATCGAGAATCTGTCAGTGAGAGTTTGTTGAATGAAAAGATAGCCACTTTTGACTGGACAAGCAAAAGACCTCATGTACGGGCAACCGCACCTCCGGCTATTTTGCGACAAGCTCCGTCAACTTGTTCGCAAGGGCGGTCCTGTTGAACTCCATTTGACTGTCGATTCGAAAGCGTCCAACCTCTTTGCGGTCACTTTCCAAAACAATGACTTCGCCCATACCTTCCTGTCCTGTCGATCCGAGCTGTTCAATCGCGGTACGATCTGAACTGTTGCTCTTCACGAGGAGTGTCGGAACAAAATGCTTCCCGATGATTTCGCCCACCTTTTGTTCTTCGAACATATCGTTCGCCGACTCGATCTCTTCACTGGAATTCAGGACAAGAATCATGACTCGACGTTTTTGAAGAGACGCTTCCATCACCACCTTGTCAAGTTCCTGCCATTGGAGAATCTGGACACCAGTCGAGTCATTCAACCACTCGATAAAGGGCGATCTCGGATAGAAGCCGACATGGCGCTTTCGTTCTCTGCCTGTTGGAGTCAACACAATGTAGGTTGGGTATGCCTTGATGTGGAATTGTTTTCTGAGGGTATCACCAAGAACGGGATCATCGCCATTGATCTTCGCGAGAACATACCTTGATTTCAGAATGAGCTGCACAGAATCATCCGGAAAAACGTTCTTGTCCATACTCTTGCACGGACCGCACCATTCCGCGTAGACATCGACAAGTACGGGCTTTCGCTGACGTAGAGCTACCGCCTTTGCCTCATCGATGTTAAGCCACTGCAATGCAGTACTCGAAGGCCAATACTCCAACGCTGCCGCAACAATCAGCAAGATACACCCGACGACTGCAAACCGTTTGGCGTATGTGATATCGCGTTGATTCATGATACTATTCAGAGCCTTTGTCAACCTGTATCACAGAAATACTCCAGAACGCAAGAGCCAGAAAGATCGCCAATGCTCCGAACCCCCAGGAGAGTTCGGCAACGGGCGTCCCCGTCCTCGCCATAACCACATCGATCGAATCCCAGAATCCGCTGGGAAAGAGATATTCTTTCAGGATGACGAGCCACTTGTCCATCCAGTGGACATATTGGATGTAGGAGCTGATCGAAGATGCAAGAATTGCCCAGAATGTCAGCGCAATGACATTGAAGACGCCAGGAAGCCAACACGAAAGGAAAAGCAGGATCACCACATAGAGAAATCCCTGAAGGAGAATCAACGCATGAATGTAGAGGACCCGGGCAAGATCAAATTGCACTGGCGTCTTTGAGAAGAAAACAGCGAAAGCCACGTTGGGAAGAATACCGGCGACAACGATCGTTATGACGAGAGAGCAATACACCGCAGCCAGCTTGACAGCCATGTAGCGCTGCCGGGTGATGGGGCGGATCAATAACGTTCGGAGCCATCCATCTTTGACATCGTTGCTCACCGATCCGATCGCGAAGATTGCTGATGCCAGTGGAACCACAAAATTGAGATTTAACATGATTGCTTGTTGGGCGACATTGTACTGCCGCTGCATCCTGCCCGTTGCAAATGTCATAAGAACAGAGAGCGATGCAAGCATCACCGGTACGAAATACGCAGCGATGGGCCATAGTCGATGCAGCTCAATCAGAAAGAGTTTTCGGATTGCGCCCTTCACGTCCGTTTCCTTTCCACCAGGTGCTTCCGGAATGCCTCTTCGAGGAAGCCTTGCGGAGTATTCACGAGTGAGTGTTCTGCAACCAGTGCTCCATCCAGGATGAAGAGAACACGATCACACACGTTTTCCACTTCCGTCAAGTTGTGAGAACTGAAGAACACCGTTGTCCCTTTTCCCTTTTGCTGAGTCAGATATTCACGCAATTCGAACACTGACGGGGGATCCATCGAAGCGGTCGGCTCATCCAGAAAGACGACTTTTGGCGAACCGATGAATGCGACGGCCAGTTCGATTTTCTGCCGCATTCCCTTTGAGAGCGCAGAGAGCTTTCGCCCCGCTGCATTCGTCAGACTGAAGTGCTCCAACAATCCGGCAACTTCTTCAGACGGACGCGGGCAGCCAACAAGAAGAGCGTGGAGATCAAGAAAGGATTGAGTCGAAATTGTGCCCGACCGGAACTGCGAATCGGCCTGATAGCCGATCTGTTTTCTTGTCTCCAGTGATTCAGGGTGATTCCCAAGAATGGATGCAGAGCCACCCTTATCGGCGCCGAGAAAACCCAGAAGGATACGAAGAAGTGTCGATTTTCCTGCGCCATTCGGACCAATGAGCCCGACGATCTCCCCTTGCCGTACCTGAAAGCTCACGTTGTTGAGCGCGTGCACAGGAGTCTTTGAGCGAGGATTGTACGTTTTGCTTATGTTCTCGGCATGAATCGCCGGAATCGCTGATTCCATGTCAGGGGAATTGTTGATCGAAAAGAATGAAGGCAAAATTACGCAGGAACCCGCCAATTATCAACACAAATCAGCTCGGCCCGACGGGCTCCGCGTGAATGGTGAACCGACGAACCTGTCCAAACACCTGATAGAGTTTCGCTTCCACCTCAGCGATAATTTGATGCACTTCCTCCAACGTTTTCCCGCTGTCCAACCGGCACGTCAGAGTGACGTGGTACTCGGAAGCGTGTCGTAAGACAGAGATGTCCGCGCAAGCAAGAACACGTCGATCGCGCAGAACAAGCTTTTCGATGGCGCTACAGAGCGCTCGTTCGTCCTCGGTTGCATGCATGGGTTCTCCCGGATCGGCGAGATATTCTTCGAGGTGAATTGTAACCTTTTCCACCGACGATATCTCTTTCCGGATCTGCTGCTCGATTTCGGATGCCAGTGTGTGAGCTTCGACAAACGTGTTCCCTTTTTTGTATTCCGCATCGAAGTCGATGAAATACCCTCCGGTTGAACGATGGACTTCGAGATTGTGCGGCGGAGGAAGCCCTTTCTCGATAACGATCATCCGGACTCTGTCGAGGACCGATTCATCTTGCGTCTGCATGGGTTCCGGGTGAACCGTGACATCAACCTGAGGATGCACCGCCTGGATCGTGCGCTCAATCTCGTCGACAATCTGATGAGCCCGTTCAAACGGCATCGTCCGGCGAAGCCCTACGGTAGCATCCACAAATGCTTTCGATCCCGACATGCGGACACGCAGCAACCTCACTTCTTGAACCCCGTCAACGGCTTTGATCTTTTCTTCAATCTGTTGAGCCAGTCCGTCAGGCACACGGTCCATCAGCGCATCGATCGTGCGACGGCCAAGCCGGTAACTGACCCCTAAGACCATAACGGCAACTGCCAAAGCCGCGACCGCATCGAAACTGGTGTAGCCAAATGACACGAAAATCAATCCGGCGAGAACGGTCAACGACGACCAGATGTCACTCGAAAAGTGAAGCGCGTCCGCTTCCAGTGCCTGGCTCCGGTATTTCTTCGCAACTCGTGTGAGTGCACGAGACCTGCTGAAATCAATTGCAATCGAAACCACAACGACGCCAAAACTCCAGACGGTTGCCTCGACGTGAGCAGAACCGGTTATGAGGCGCTCGACGCCCTCCCAGATGATCCATCCACACGTCGCAACCAGAAGCATCGTTTCAAACAAGGCGGAGATATTCTCCGTCTTCCCATGCCCGTACTGATGGTCCTTGTCTGCCGGTTTATCGGAGACACTTACGGCAATATAGGTGATAATAGCCGCGAGCAAATCCAACCCTGAGTGTGCTGCTTCGGACAGGATTCCGAGACTGTTCGTGGAAAGACCGACGATCAGTTTCATTCCTGTGAGTGCAAGACCGGCCATCACGGAACTGAGGGCTATCGATTTCTTTTCACGAACTCCAGATTCGTCCATTAGTGCATCATCTCAAACGTGATCGTTCCGATAGGATAGTGTCTCCAGTCTTCATAGTCGAAGTGCCACCACTCCGATTCAAAGGCTCTGAAACCTTCCGCCTCCATGCCTTGCCATAACACGAACCGATGCCATCGCTGCAGTGACGTTCCTCCCGAATATTCCGGATAGGCCCGGTGGGAGAATTCGTCATAGCCGCTTGTCATTTCGACCGGCTGTCCCGTTTTCAGATCATACAGTGAGAGGTCAACGGCACACCCCCGGTTGTGGCGGGACCCCTTCAAAGGATCTGCGACAAACTCCTTTTGCTCAACCGGCGTTGCATCCCAAAACATCTTGGTCACATACCACGGACGATAGGCGTCGTGGATCAGAAGCCCGTAGCCCATTTGTCGCAGCGAACGGTGAACGCGCACCAGCGCTTCGGCTGCCGGACGCTGAAGAAATGCTCTCGCCTGTGAATAGAACTTCTCTCCCACAAAATTGTTCGTCGTTGCGTACCGAATATCGAGATGAATCGTCGAATCAAGACGCATCAACTCCACGAGATCCGAATGAAGGAATTCGCCAACTTCTTTCGGAGGGGTCGCCCGTATCGCATTCTCCCGCAGCACGTCAACCGGTTTCAACGGCGTGATACGAAAGGACCTTCCATTCTCCTCTCCGAAGAACACCCTCTTGTACGACTTGTTGCCGGCTTCAATCGAGATTCCTGCACCAGCCTGGTTCCTTTTGAAAATACAAACTTTTTCTTCATACGGCCAGCCTTGCCCGATGGCAAAAGCGTCGCTCCCGTTCGGGCTCAGCTGAAAGAGATGATTCAATTTCGCTAGCAGGCACAGAGTTCCTTCGCGTTCAAGAACACACAGCGTATCGCTGCCGAGCACGTACTCGCCGACAAGCCCCTTCCATTGTGACGGAACGTCTGATGGTTTCTCCAGAGTTCGTTCTTGTGGGAGAATCTGAGAAGCATCAACCCTGATCCAAGAAAATGGTGCGAGCTGCACACAGCTCATCACCAAAAGGATCGCAATCGTAGATGTGAACTTCATCAAACCATTTCGGGGTCGCATCGTATCCTTTGGATTAGAACTTCAGCACTTCGCGCATTCTCTTCAGCAGGGGCTGGATCTCCGCATCCCAATACTGCCAGCTGTGTCCTCCGGGCGTTTCGTGGTACTCATAAGGAACCCCAGCCCCACGAAAAAGATCAGTCAGCGCTCTGTGGGCGGGAAGAAAACTCCTGTAAGCATCCTGAGTCCCCATGGCCATGTAAATATACGGCATCGAGTCTTTTGATGTTTGTCGATAGAGGAGGAAGAGATCGTACGCCGTGCGCGGAGCGCCGGGCTTCTCCCCGAACGCACGCCGAAGGCTTGGAAGCAGCGAGTGTTCAGGCTGGCGGGTCGTATCGGTCATACCGCGAGGAAAAGCGATTGCTCCGCTCAATGAACCCGCGAACCGGTACTTGGTCGGGTGTCGCAATGCGAGCACCAACGCTCCGTATCCCCCCATGGAGAGACCGGCGATCCCTTGTTTCGTTGTGTCGATGGAATACGCCTTTTGGATGTAGTTCGGCAGATCGTTGACCATGTAGTCTTCGAACCGATCGCTTGGCTCCATGGCTGAGTTCACGTACCAAGAATTCTCTCCGTCTGGCATCACAATGATCATCGGAATGTCGCGGACATACTCTGCGATTTTTGTTTTCGAGCCCCAATTGTCGTAACCACCGCTGTACCCATGGAGAAGATAGAGAACTGGATAGCGCAGTCGTGGATCATACTTCGCCGGCATTAGGACGGACAATTTCTTCGTCCTGCCGAGACTCGGCATGTAGAAACTGTCGACCCTGGTGATCGACTGTGACGGGAGATCGGAGCAGGAAAATGTCAGACATAAAAACAGCGCACATCTCACAAAGCGAAGGTTTGTTTTCATAGTATCGTTATGATAGTGTGATGATTAGAGCATTCCGTAACGTTTCCGGAGAATCCACTCTAGAGCCAAGAGACCGATGAGCAAGCCGAGCATCCAGGTCTTGTTCCACAACTCCAGCTGCTGTGACATGTTCACTTCCCGAACCCTGTACCCGGCGAGCGACGCCAGATCATCCGGGAGCCGATGGAGATCCTCGGGTTCATAGTATCGCCCACCGGTACGGAGTGCTATTTGCTGGAGCAGATGCTTGTTGGCCTTTGTATCGAGAAACTCCGCATTCAACCCGCCGACAGAAAACGTCCCCTTCTCTTCAGCGAGCTGCCGACCGCCGGCCACAACTCTGGCGGTGTAACGGTAGTCTCCTTCAGGCAAGGGATCAATTACCCCTTCAAAACGCCCGTTTCCCAGTGACATGAGGGTGAGCTGGCTTGATTGGTCCTTCTTCGTTACAGAAAGAGAAACTTCCCCTGCTTCGATCGGTTTGTAGTTGTCGTCGTAGACTTGTGCCGTAAACTCAACGGGATCCGATCCGCCAAAGACCTCCTTTGTCGGGCGCACCTGCACAGGCCTCTCATCGTCACGAGTCACCAGCCACCGGACGCTGTTACTCATGAAGTTCTCAAGAACCGGTTCAGCCCCAGTGATCCCCTCCGAGTATGTTTTCCAGCGCCAGATCCCGTAGCAGGCGAGGGCGAGAGATTTCGATCGATTTACGCGACGACTAAGAAACAACGGATCGTTTGTCGTCACGTTTTGAATCCTAGCATGAGCAAGAACTTCCGCCTCAGGTTTGGCATGAAAGGAGAGTCCGGCAACGAACACTGGCGGGAGTTTGCTCGACACATCCGCAATCGACGTACGAAAAATTGGGTGATTCCGTTGATCATCTGACAATGAGAAGAACAGCTGCCCTTCCTCCTCCGTTAGTGCCGTCACGACAAACGGCAGGTATGGTTCGAGAGTCTTGAGCTTCTGAAAATCGATCGAACGACTCGGAATGAAAAACAATCCCTTGCCCAGCTCCGCCGCACGAGCAATCGCTATCAGCGCAGGTGCAGAATCACCGACTCTGGGATAGCCGACAAGAATCACACAATCGGCGTCCCGCAGCACCTGGTCGGTGAGAAGCCCTTCGTAGAATTGCCCGCCCCCCCGTCCGATGAACGTCTTCACCTCTATATTCTTATCGTCCTGAAGTGCCCGGCGAATTGCGCTCACATCGGCGCTGGGAGCCCCTGCAACGAGCACCACCTGCATCTTGCTCTTGAGCACTTTCACGAAGAACGAAGAACGGTTGTTCTGATAGCTGATTTCTCCTGCAAGGTGAGAGACCTCGACTGCGAACTTCTGTGTCCCTTCCTGATCAGGGGTAAACGAAAGCGGAACATCGTACTCCCGTGTACCGGACTCGAGTGTGATCGTCTTGCGGTCGAGTGTTTTCCCTCCCTCGAGAAGCGTCACCTCAACACGTTCGTTTGATGTTCCCGAGCTCTTTATTGTTGCGTCGACCGGCACTCTGTTCCCGACATACGTGATGGTGTTGGCAGCGACTCTGCGGACAAGCACATCGTGCGGTTCGCTGCTGTCCCCGATGCCAACGGCGAAGACCGGGATTCCGAGCTCTTCAGCTTCGTAGAGGGGGCTGGGTCCGGCGGTGACTGTCCCATCGGTAAACAAAAGAACGCCTTGCAGGTTTCGTTCGGCCATCAGGCTCTTCAATTGCTTCAAGGCTCCGCCGATGTCCGTTCCTTCACCCGCGAAGGTGAGTGAATCTCTGGAGATTGCCTGAAGAAGATGGAGCTTCGTATCAAATGCCCCAAAGAGCATATCGCTTGTGGATGATATCGTTTTGAACGCTGGCGCATCCACCGCCTTCAACAAGCGTTCCTTTCGGTCCCCGGACCTGTCCTGAATTGTCATGCTTTTTGACTGATCGACGAGAACTGCAAAGACCGGTTTCTCAGAGTGATGATACACCAAGGAGAGAAGAGGTTCGCCCAGAAGCAGGAAAAGCAAAAACAGGCTCAATCCCCGGAGTGTTGTCAGAGTGGAACGAAGCAGACGGGAAACAGGTGGAAGAGTGACGCGGTAGGAAACATACGCAAAAGCGCCGGCTCCGATCGCCGCCAAGAGTATCAGGAACGTATTGAGAGACGTGGCGAGGTGAAGATCGGGCATCGGAGTTTGTCCAAAACCTATGAGGTGCGAAGTCTAGAACTCATCTCAAAATTACTCACGCAAAGTCGCAGAGAACGCAAAGGGAAAAATATTAATAAGTTTTGCGCCTTTGCGTCTTTGCGTGACATTTTTGAAATGGCTTCTACTTAAGGTAGACGATCTTCTGCGAGAACACGCCACCGGCAACGTTCAGCCGGCAAATGTAGATCCCTGTTGCCACATGGTTGTTGGCATCATCCACACCATCCCGCCAGTAGAACGTGCTCGAGCCCGGAGTCGACTTCCCCTCATAGATGGTGCGGACTTTTTGCCCCAAGAGGTTGTAGATGGCGAGTTCCATTTTCTGTTCGGTTGGAGCATCGACAACGATGGCCGTCGAGCCATTGAATGGATTGGGGTAGTTGTTGTGAAGAACAAACTCGGTCGGGATGACGCCATTGCCGTTATTGCCACCTGATGAAGTACCCTGAACGGCATTCAACGCATCGACCATTCCCCAGCCAAAGAAGTTGTTCGGCCGAGCCGTCATACCAGCGGCGTTGTCGAACAACCCTTTTGCTGTCTGGATCAGTCTCTGGCGAACCTGCATTGGAGTCCACGTTGGGTGTGCCGAAAGCACAAGTGCAGCAACTCCCGCTGTCAAGGGCGTGGAGAAGGAGGTTCCATTCGAGTATTGATAGCCGCCGGACCCGCCCGCTACATACACGCTCACTCCCTGGGCAACAACCTCCGGCTTTGTCCGACCGTCGGAGGTGGGGCCTGTCGAGCTGAAGTAGGCAATTACTCCATTGCTAGATACAGCACCGACAGAGACAATGCTGTCCGCATCAGCCGGAGCAATCAGTGTACCTGTGGAGCTACCAGACTGATAGTTCCCCTCGTTACCCATCGCTGTAACCAGTAGTACACCCTTGCGTGCTGCAACCCGCGCTGCCTTTGTTGTAGTGGCAGTACGGCCATTCATGTCCTGATAGCTGTAACTTGGCCCGTCGAGAAAAACATTGTAGCCGAGGGATGATGAGACTATCTCTGCACCGAGACGCTCCTCCCACTCCAGACCTTCAACAAAGAGATCCTCTTCTACCCGGAAATCAATCGATGATCCGCTGCTATCTATTTCCGTTTTGGCCAGGACAAATGATGCCCCGTATGCCACACCGATCAATTTTCCATTTTCAAAGCCGCCGATCGTAGAGAGCGTCCACTCTCCATGGTCCTCCAGAGGATCAGAGTACTCCCCCGGAGTGATGCTCGTATTGCTATCCCGATACACGAAGTCGTATTCCGCAATGACCTTGATGTTTTTCAACGCCGGATGGGTCTTGCGATTGTTGAAGCCGTTGTCCAGCATACCGATGACCACTCCGGCGCCATTGATCCCAAGATTGTGCACCGCCACAACATTGATATTGGAGAGCTGAGTCAGTGATGGACCATAGGTTAAGTCAGCGGTGGTCGCTTGTTTCGACAACGATTGCGTTGCGGTCGATGTGGAGACTTCAGGCTCGTGCCTTATGAATACCGCAACAGGTCCAACGGAAGCAACGAACGGGAGCGATGAAACTGTCGTTTGCTGGGTTGGCGTGAGTTCAGCGGAGACGGTGTTGAACCAACGCGATGTCGATCGGATTTTTATTCCCGAGGCCTGGAGTTGATCGAGATAAGCTTGGTTAATGGGGAGATCGAGTTCATCGACCAGTTTGTCAGCCGGAAGAACTTTGGCGCGTCTCCATAACGCATGGTCCGAAATCCCGAGGGCTTGGGCGCTCACTTCTGAAAGCTCAACGTGAGGGCCGCGGTCGCTCAGAGTGATCCAGTAGCGTTGCGTTTGTTGGGCAAATGCGGAAACGCTGACTGCCGTAATTAGGAGCGTGAGCCAGAGAACTACGTTGTGCCTCTGCTTTCCTTGCTTCATGACCTCTCCTCCATGTGATGCATCCCCAATCACGACTCGGTCACGAGTCTTTCGATGATCTGAATCGCAGAGACCCCTTCTGCCTCAGCGTTGAAACTTGTTACAAGGCGATGCCTGAGCACAGGTGCTGCCAGAGCTTTCACGTCGTTGATATCCGGCGTATGACGGCCGGAGAGAATCGCCCTGGTCTTCGCTCCGAGAATGAGATATTGTGAAGCCCGCGGTCCGGCTCCCCACCGGATCCAGCTCTTGATATATGATGGAGATCCGGGAACAGAAGGTCGCGTTCGATTCACCAACGTCACAGCGTACTGAATGACATTGTCGGCCACTGGCACCCGCCGGACAAGATCCTGGAATGCGCTGATTTCCTTTGCACTGAGAATCCGTTTTAGGTCAGGCTTGTAGGGACTTGTCGTCGATTTTACAATGGCAACCTCCTCATCGAATGACGGATATTCCAGCCACAGGTTGAACATGAACCGGTCGAGTTGCGCTTCCGGAAGCGGGTAGGTTCCCTCCTGCTCGATGGGATTCTGGGTTGCAAGGACAAAGAAGGGTTCCTGCAACATATAAGTCTGACCTGCAGCCGTTACATGGTGCTCCTGCATAGCTTCGAGCAGAGCTGCCTGGGTCTTGGGGGGAGTGCGGTTGATTTCATCCGCCAGGAGAATGTTAGCGAAAACAGGTCCGTGAACAAACTTGAACGATTTTTGACCTGTTGCGACATTTTCCTCGATGATTTCCGTGCCGGTGATGTCGCTCGGCATGAGATCAGGCGTGAATTGGATACGACTGAACTTGAGATCCAACGCCTCGGCGAGCGTCTTGATCAGCAGTGTCTTGGCCAGGCCCGGTACACCGATGAGCAGGCAATGTCCCCGGGAGAGAAGAGAAACGAGGAGATGCTCGATAACCTGGTCCTGTCCAACAATGATCTTCGCGATTTCCGCGCGGATGTCACTGTACGCTTTGGAGAGCTTACCTACCGCTTCGACGTCGTTCATGAGTTTCTGAGCCTGTTAGCGTTGACGGATACACCGCTGCATGAAGTCTGTGATGCTCGACCGTTACTCCTGGGTCCGAATTTCACAGTAGATGCTCTTCTTCAGTTCTTCGAGCCACGCAGCGTTCATCTTGTTGCGCTTGACGTACAGGGCCATTTGTTCTGTCCGTCTGTAGTCATCTGTAAGATTGACAGAATGCGCCGCGACGCGTTTCTTCAGAAGGACAATCTGATAGCCATACGAATTCTTCATCGTTATGCGATGAGGCTGACTGATTTCCCCCGGTTTCAGATTTTTGACCACGGACGAGAAATCTGCTTCCAACTGATCAACGGAAATCTGGCCAAGATCTCCGCCGATGGATTTTGTGTCCTCGTCCTCAGAATACCTGCGCGCAAGCTCGGCCAACGATTTTCCTTGTAGAATACTGTCCCGAAGGGCACCCAGCAGGTGAACCGCGGCTGAATCGCTGGCAGGACCTTTTTCTGTTCGCAGAAGGATGTGCCGTGCGTGAACCGACTCGCCTCTCCGCTCAAACAGTTGGATGAGGTGGAAACCGAATTCCGTTTTCACCACCGGGGAGATTTCCTTTTCCTTCAAAGCGAAGACAGCCTCTTCAAACTCCGGCACGAACGCGACGCCTCGTTTTGCCCAACCAAGATCGCCGCCAGTGGCACCATTGGGGTCCTGGGAGTACCGGCGGGCAAAACCGGCAAAATCGCCGCCGGCAACGATACTGTCGCGAAGAGCATTCAGCAGAAGCCGTGTCTTGTTCTCCAGCGATGTGTCGGCCTTCGGAACGATAAAGATATGACTGATGTCGACCTCTTCCGGCACTTTAGGGAGACTGTCTTTGTATGCTTCGAAAAACTCCTCAACCTCCCTCCGGGCAACCGAGAGATTTTGCTCGCGTTGCTGGCGAAGTCTTTGGATGAGCAACTGTTTCCGCATTTCCGGACGAAATTCTCTCTTCATCCTGGAGACCGGCTTTCCGTAGACCTTTTCCAGCTGTTGCTCCGATCCCGCTTGTTTCACGAAATTTTGGAATTGCTGATCCAGGGATCGTGTGACCTCTTCTTCCGTCACTGCCACGCTATCGAGGATCGCCTGAGCAAGCATCAGTTTCTCGGCGATCAGGTTTTCCAGTACCTGGCGACGAAGGTCAGGTGATTTTGGATCGAGTCGATTTTGCAGGGCAGCATAGGTGATACGTTCCTGGACATCGGATTCCGTAATGATCTCTTTGTCAACGACAGCGACAATCCGATCGACGACGTTCTGCTGCGCCTTCAACGGGCCGAGGGCAAGCATGGTGAGGAATGTTGCCCGGGCGATGGATGAAACGAATGATGACTGTCGACCCTTCATTGAACCTTCTCCTATTTCACAGAACGTGATGAGCTTGAATCGGGTTCCTCACTCAACAGGTACTCTACCGTATGCTTCGATCGCAGCGTCTCGACGAGCGATGTGAGGGCGCGTCGACGGCGTTCAATCGTCAATCGACTGCGGATGTCGTTTTCCACATACGCAAGATCGGCAACCTGTCCCTGGCGGCCGAACTTCCAGACAATCAAGACGTAACTGCCTTCGTTCGTACGAATGGGAAACGATGGCTCCGGCTTTACAGAGGCAGCTGCAACACGCCAGAGTTCAGCGGGCAGCAGCGTGTTCTGGTTGTAGTAGGCGGAATCGATCCTCGCAACGATCTGAGACGATTGCTGGGGATCCGCGAGCACCTGACTGATGGCTTGCTTCCAGAGAGTGCCCTTCAGGACTGTTGTGCGGAATGCATTCGCAGCGTCGCGGTCGCGAAAGAGAACATAACTGACGAGAGATACATCCGCGGAGAGTGTGAACTCTTTACTGTGGGCACTGTAGTACTGAGCAATTTCCTCTGCTGTGGACTGCTGCAATTTGTCGGAGTAGATTTCTTCCTGCAACAGAGCATTGATCGCAAGCTGTCGGCGGACTTCTTCGAGTTGAGCACGCACGCTTTCTGAGTTATCCAGTCCCTTTCGCACTGCCTCCCGATAGAGAATCTCATCATTGATCCAGCGACGCGTGTATTCACCAACCTGGGCAGCCGTCACACCTCGCGAGGAATCGAGCCTGGCCCTGACATCTTCAAGAGTCAATGTCCGGTCATCGATGCGCGCCAGCGGCTGCTGCGACGAGTCCTTTCGGGCGCAACCGATGAACAACAGCAGGCAACCAATGAAAACAAAGCTACTGCTTGGCAACAGGTGTCTTCTTAAACGCTTCAGAGAGAACCTCTTTTTTCAGAACAACCGGATACCGGTTTCTCAATTCCGTGAGCCACTCGTCTTCCCGGACCTTTGACGCATGTTCCTGGTACGCGCTGAGCAGTTCAGGCGTTGCTTCCGTAAATGTCTTTGCATGCGCGCTATCCTTCGCTATTGTTTTGATGATGGACCATCCGGTCGGATATTGGAAGGGCCGAGAAACGCTGTCGATTGGCACCGAGAACGCTCGGCGTGTCACCTCATTTGTCTCTATTGGAGTCAGTTCCCACACCCCTTTCTTCTCCTTGTATCCAGGGCGCATGGTGTACCGTTCAGCGACATCGCTGAAATTCTTGCCCGACTTGATTTCCTTGTATGCAAGATTCGCGACGCTGTCGGTTGTGACATAAACCTCGGCGAAACTTACACGCGCCGGCCATCGGAACTTCTCCTTGTTCTCGCCGTGGAAGATCTTAAGAAGGGAGTCGTTCACGACAATCTTTTTCCATATCTCGTCCTGCTCAATGCGATAGAGTAAAATGCCATCCTGATATTCTTTCAACAACTTGCTGAACTCGGGGTAGCGGTCGGGAATCTGCCGGGCATGTTCCTCAACAATCTTCGCGTCCGCCATCCGGTTGATCATCTGCTGGACATTATTCGATTGCAGAAGCATCGATTTCAATTCCGCCGCTGCATTGACATGCTCTACAAAGTCTCCCACAGTGTAAGGCCGATCCTGGCACACCAAAAGGACTTTCTTTTGCAATTCAGGCGCCAGGGTGTCGCTCCACGAGAACGATGCGGGTGTCGTCGTTGAGTCGAAGGAGTGCGAAAGTTGCGCGACGATCGCATCGTCAAAGGAGAGCTTGTATCGCTTTTTCAGGCCACGTACGAAATTCTCATAGTCTGCATTGTACCTGGTATCTTTATACGACTGACGCAGGTCTTTCTCAATCTCTTCAAACGGCTGAACGCCACTGTAACCTGTGATCCTGAAAATATGATAGCCATAAGGCATCCGGAAGGGCTTCGTCACTGAATCCAACGGCGTGGCATAGAACAGATTCTCGATCTCGCGCATGACCTTGCCGCGCTCATAGTAGCCAATATCCCCGCCCTTCATGTTGCTTCCCGGATCCTGACTGTACTGATTCGCGGCGGCCGCAAAATCCAGGCCGGACTTGAGTCGATTGTACACCATCCAAACAGTGTCTTTGAGGCCGAGTGAATCATTCGCGGTATTGGTGAATCGCCATACAATATGGCTCACCCGCACCGATCCCTTGCTCTTTTGGCGTTCGAGTACCTTTATGACATGGTACCCGTACTGTGATCGCACAGGAACGAGCGTGTACTCTCCGGGCTTCAATCGATAACACGCATCTTCAAATTCCGGCACCATCCGACCCGACGCAAAGTATCCGATGTCTCCCTTGTTGAGCACGGCGCTCTGATCATCCGAATATGCCACGGCGAGCGTATCAAAAAGACTCTTTGGGATCAGATCAATGACCTTCATCGCTTTCTGATATGCTGCAAGTGTATCAGCAGGACTTGCGTCACGATCTACCCGAATGAGAACATGGCTTGCGTGGATTTCTTCCTTCTTCCTTTCGTAGAGTTCCCGGATCCGCGGCTCAACAATTTCTCTTTCCAGCATATAGGATGTTGCCACCGCGATCTTGTATCCCTCCATCTCGCTCTTGATGGCAGAATCTGCCAGCAATCCCCTCTCAGTCGCTTCCTTGACTTTCAGATGGAATTTCACCAGTAAATCCAGAAAACGTTCACGGTCTTCTTGTGTCGACGCAACGCCTTTGTCCCAACCGCCGTTGTTCTTTGCGTAGCTCGCTTCGAAATCCTCAAGTGTCAGGGGGTCTTTGCCAATGGTGGCAACAACCGCAGACCCTGATCCCGCACAACCCGCCAGCATCAATCCCAACCCGAGAATTATCCACGTCAACTGAGAGAATCTATGCATAGGTTGAACTCAGCCTCCATTTGTTACTCTGACTATAGACGAAAAAAAACGGCGCAAGTGCGCCAGAACGTTGAAAATTAACCAAATTTGGAGCGCCAAGCAAGGAATTAATGCCCCCCACCTGCCCGAAATGGGCCGTTTTGCAAAGTGTGCAATTTTATCGAGCGGGCTTTTTGAGGTCTTGCTTCCGTTTGAGTATTTCGTTCGCGTGCCAGCTCAGCATTTCAAACCACTGAGGTGATGCGAACGATTGAACGAGGTACTTCTCCCCTTGCTTCAGGAAGGAGAAACTCAATTGCGTACCTGCGTACGCAACCTGTGCGGTGATTCTTGGCGGGCGCTGCATAAGCGTGTCGACAAAATCATCAGCCTGAACATTCGAAAGAGACGAGAGGAGATTGTTTACGACCGACTCCTGCGTGGAGTCCTTTCCGATGGTCCATGCGCTGTCTTTGAATGCGAGAACAAATGTCGTGTCGCCGTATTGATAACGGACTTCTTTGATGAGGTCCCGGGCCGCGCTAAAGATGGTCTTGTCGCGCCACTCCTTCACGGGGCGAGAAAAGGCAGAGGGGGACGTGCCACTCAAGATGAGAACGTCGTTAGACCCGGAGCGACGTGCATACATTTCTGAGTAAGTGCTCGTTGGCTTTCCCAGCACGAACGCTACTTTCTCTACCCCTTTTTCAAAGATCGTTATCAGCGTCCCCGTGGAGTCGACCTGAAACACCGAGTGCTTTTCCGGCTTATTCGAGACCACGTTCTTCACTTCCAGAGCCTTGCTCTCGTGTAGGAACCCCGCCACCGCCGATTGGTCCGCTCGATAGGTGACCGGTGATTGAAGATACCACTCCACGCCATTCTTCTGCAAGACGATGCAGCTCGCAGGAGCTTTGATTTCTATCTTGTCAACAGCGAGGGAGTCGATCGATGCCAACACCGCGCCCGTCTCGCCCGACAAACTGCGTTCTCCGGGTTTCTGCATGACCAGCACAGCGACGATGAGCAGGACGACGAGAAGGCCCGAAAGAAGAATGGTATTCCGCGTCATGAGAGTTGTGCCTCCATGAGTTTCTTGAATGCAACTCGCCGCCGCCACCGGAACAGCCCATAGACAACAATGAGAAGCGGCGGGCCAATGAGATTTGTGTACTTGATGATTTTTTTCGATCCGTCGGAGACCTGGTCCAGTGGCGGTGTGGCCACATTTTTCGACCGGATGGTAATCAAACCCGCGTCATCTGCAAGGTAGTCGATGATGTTCGCAAAGAATGTGATGTTTCCGCGACTTCCGAGGAACTCATCCTTCATGAAGTCTCCGTCGCCGATCACGATAATCCGTGTCTCGGGGCTCGCTGTCAGAACGGGAGCAGGCTGTTTACCGACAAAAGAACTCTTGAACGAGCCGTTCACCATGATGCCGAGAGGAATTCCCGATTCGGCAAGATCAGCAGGTGTATAGCGCTGGAACGGATCCATCATGAAGAATCCCGTCTGCCGCCCGCTGCGTTTGGAAGACCGGATGAGAACTTCCGCTTTCAAACCCTGGGCGGAGGCACTCCCCGTGTCGATCGAACTCACAAACGGAAACACAATGCTCTGAAGATCTTTGACAATAGGATTGTTCGGATTGAAGTCCGAAGCGATGGGGATGTACGGGAACGGCACCTGGCTCTGGAAGGTCATACCCCCCTGTTGTTGCATGACCGAGATGTTGGCGCATTGAACGTCTCGTACAAGGTCCGGGTTCACCCGGGCACCATACTGCCGCAGCAGGGCATCAAGTCCCAGGTCAAGCGGCTGGCCCGTGCGATTCTGCAGATTTGCATTGATGCGATTCAGAAGGAACGCAACCTTTCCGCCGCGCATGAGGAATTGATCTATTTGGTACTTGGCGCTATCCTGGAACCGGGTCTGAGGCGAGATCACAAGCAGCGCTGCGACATCATTCTGCACAGGCTCACCCTTGCTGAGATCGACAGGCAGAAGATCATATTGAGGGGCGAGAACCTGGTACGCCTGATGGAGAGTTGACAGGTCTGATTCTCCGTGTCCTGTTGTGTAGCCGATTTTCTTTTTCGCCTTCGATGTGAGGCGTTTCATCGCGCTGCTGATGTCATATTCCAGCGAGCTCAGGTTCTGGACGACAGGAATGACCTCTTTTCGGTCTTCGAACAACATCACCAGACCCAGGTATCCTCGCTTCACCTCGAGTTTGTCTTCGTTCACGACCTGAACCTCAACGGGCGCGACACCCTGTCGCTGTGCGTCCTCTTCTCCTTTTTCTCCCTGAGGGTTGATAAACTCGTACTGGAGGTTTCCTTTCGCGAATGCCTTGTATTCGTTGAGGATATCAAGCACAGCGCGGCGGTTGTTGTTGTACGGGGAAGGGAGTTCTTCCGTGAAGTACGCTTTGACCGTCACCCGATCGTCGAGCGAGCCAATGAGTTTCTTGCTCGCTTCCGACAATGTGTAGACCCCTTGGGATGTGAGATCCAGCCGCCCGAATAGCCGTATAGAGATGAAATTGACGAGAATGAGGATCCCCGCCACGACGGCAAGACGGACCAAAATTTGAATTTTCCGATCTTTCATAGTTCAGTCACTTTTTAAGGTTTCCAATGTTCATAGCTGATTGGCACAACGATCACCACTTCCTTCGTCCAAGCGACAGGACCGTCAGATACAGCATGAAGCCCAACAAAGACAAAAAGTAGATGATGTCACGACTATCGATCACGCCGCGAGTGATATTGGCGAAGTGATAATCAATTCCCAGAAACTCCACAATACTTGTCAGAGATTCCGGAACATAAATGAGAATTTTGTCCAGCATGAAAAGGGCAAACACAAACACAAATCCAATAATGAAAGCGATGACTTGATTCTCCGTCAGGCTCGATGCGAACAATCCAATCGCAACGTACACTCCCGCCATCAACATAAGTCCACAGTATCCGCCAATCACCGGCCCGTTGTCGATCTTCCCCAGGAGTGCAATCGTCATATAGTAGACGAGCGTCAAGAGGAGAGCGATCCCGATCAAAGCCCATGCCGCCAGAAATTTCCCCAAAATGATCTCGACGTCGTGCAGTGGTTTTGTTGTCAGCAGTTCGATGGTGCCCGATTTCTTTTCCTCCGACAGCAACCGCATCGTGATCGCGGGGATGACGAAAAGAAATATAGCAGGGACCATCTCGAACATCAGCCGAAGCGTTGCCATGTTTGCCAGAAAAAGGTTGTTGGTGTGGAACCAGCCGATGATGGCCAGGAACACCACGATGACAACGTAGGCAATCGCCGAGTTGAAGTATGATTGCACCTCCCTGCGGAAGATTGTCCGAACATTCATCCAGGAACCGGAGAGTTTATTTCGTTTGAGTGCTATTGTTGAGCTCATAGTATTTCGATTGTGGGTTTTTGTTCCTGCACCTTCATGCAGGATTCATGTTCATTGGATAGTGACGGAGTCCGCTGAAGATCGAAGCATGACGATTTCCATCTCCTTGTTACGCCTGCGTCAACTTGTGGAATACCTCTTCAAGGCTGGTTGCCTTTTGCGACATCTCGAGGAGCACCCACTTCTCTGATACCGCCTGTTGGAACAGCGCCTCCCGGATGTCAACACCGTGTGCGGAGAACACGGAGAACCTGTGAACATCGCCGTCAGCTGCTCCATACTCCACAGACTCAACCCCAGGGAGCGCTTTGATTTTCGGAAAGATATCTGTCATCGCGTTCGGAACGGCCGCTTTGAGTTCGAGACTCACGGACTCAGAGCTGTGAAACTTCTGCTGCAGTTCGGTGGGTGTTCCGTCAGCAACGATAGATCCTTCGTTGACAATGATCACGCGATCGCACGTCGCCTGCACTTCCGATAGAATATGTGTCGAAAGAACAACCGTTTTGGCTCTTCCGAGCTGCTTGATGAGGTTGCGGATTTCGACAATCTGATTCGGATCGAGGCCACTCGTCGGCTCGTCCAGGATCAGCACGTCCGGGTCATGAATCATAGCCTGCGCCAAACCAACGCGCTGGCGATATCCTTTCGACATCTCGCCGATATCCTTGTGTCGGACCTCCTTGAGACCACACACCTCGATCATTTGACCGAGTTGTTGTCTCATTCTCGCGGTGTCCAGGCCATGGAGTCGTGCCGCATATTCGAGATATTCCATGACATTCATGTCGAGATACAATGGATTCATTTCAGGCAGATATCCGATTTTCCGTCTGACTTCGATCGAATGATCAGCGATAGAGCAACCGTCGACATCCACGGTTCCGGAACTCGGCGGCATGAAGCAGGTAATGATCTTCATCGTGGTGGTTTTGCCGGCTCCATTGGGACCCAGAAATCCAAGAATCTCACCCGTCTTCACGTCGAACGAGATATTGTTGATTGCTTTTTCCTGACCATAGAATTTGGTCAGATTGCGGACTGTAATTGCCATGGGCGCTCTTTAGTATGTAATCATGAACCAGGGAATAATGAAAACCGCAGACTTCACGAGGTGCTCCCCCTCCGAAAGCGGCGGTGCAATTGTATAAAGAAAGTGTGAAAAAATCAAGAATTCAGGGAAATGAGGGAGGCGATCTTCAGGAATTCGGCAAGAGCCTACTAACGACTGCCAGCCAGGGATGCCAGCGGCCTGGCCATTTCTGTGGTAATTGCCAGCATCATTTGCGCACAATGGCGCAAAAGATCTGCATTAAGCTTGTCCGAAGTATCAAATGATGAATGATAATAGGGATCCATTCCATTCCATATTTCGAATGCGGTCCCTTCGGAAATATCCACAGCAGGATAGCCAGCCTCGATGAATGATTCATGGTCACTCCCCCCCAGACCACCGATTTGACCGTCAACAAGAAAGTTGAGATTGTATCGTCTATTGTAGACGAGGGCGGAATCCATGAACGCAGCGCATTTGCTTCCGGCACTGATATAGATCCTGTTGATGTCACCCACGATGGGATACCCCAGCATATCACCGTTGACCGCCACCACGATATTCCGTCCTTTCGCTTTCGCATCCTGAGCGTAGTGGTAGCTCCCAACCAGTCCTATTTCTTCCGCGCCAACGGCAAGAAATCGAATTGTGTACGCAAATGTGTAGCGACTGCAGATCCGTGCCGCTTCAAGGACCGCCGCCACCCCGCTCGCATTGTCGTTGGCACCGGGGACGCTGGGATTCACCGAATCGAAGTGCGCCACGATGATGCATTCGGCGTTCGATGGACCAATTCACCTGAGTGTCCCGCAGATGTTTCTTGAAACGAAGCGGGACGCAGCCCCATCAGCAGATGTATACATCGGAGCCGGGGACTCGAACGGCATCGACTCGACCTCAAGACCGTACCGCTTCATCGCATTCGCGATATAGTCGGCTGCCGAATCGGCTTGCGGAGAATGGTTCACCCGCGTTCCAAATCGTTCCAACACATGGACATGGTGCATGAGGGAATCCGACGATATGGAGTGTATCATCTGTTCAACGTGTCTATCGGGCAACCCCGGGGGACGCGCATTGATCAGTTCCGCTCTGTATTGTTGGGCCGGACTCTGAAGGAGCTGCACTCTGTAGCTGCGTTGTCTCAGTCGCGTGTAATCGCGTTTCGATAGTTCAACGCGAGATGCCTTCGCGTTCCCGCTCAGAACCTTCAGAGTCGCTGCCACCTTTTGCGCGTCTTGAAGCTTTCGACCATCGATGAAGCCAATGCTCGCAACATAGATGTCATCATCCCCCCGCAGGTACTCGATCGCCGGGTAAAAGACATACAAAGCAACGAGGCCTGCGATCAAGTAGAGAGCAAGCTTTTTTCCCACCCGGGCGACAATACCTGGAAGCAAGTATCGCTCCAAAACAATCCCGATCACAGTAAACACAACAGCTCCGACGAAGATAGTCCAACGGAGACCTCGTGCTCGCACCGACACGAGCTGCATCATCCTGACCATGAAAATCCAGACACCGATGATATCCAGGAGGACGAAGGCAGCAACGATCTTCCGCAAGCTTACATTGCCGCTCTCAGAGCGGTTGGTAGAAGACGGAGATTCGTCAAGTGGTTGTTGCCTATCCCTGTCGTCCATCATTGTCTTATCGCCAAATGATTGATGAGATTCGAATAGAGAGAAACACTGTGAAGGTCAAGGTCGGCTTCAGAGTTTTGAAAAATGATTCTTCCTGCAGAAAGCGTAACGCAAAACTACGCCATTCTATTGGCAATATCAATGCCTGATGGCACTAGAACAGATTGATTTGGGGAGTAGTGGTGCGGCGGAACAACGAAGTTGAAAGTGTGAGTTTCGACTCATTGAGGCTGAGCCGTTTACAGCTGGTTTGAAACAGCTGCTCGATTGTTTCGGCAAGTTGTCCTTCTCCATTGAGACGCTTACCAAAATCGGCGCAGGTCAGTTTACCGTTGCGCACCTCACGAATGCGATTGAGAATGGTTGATGCCCGATCGGGCAACTCGCGCTTGAGCCAATCGACAAAGAGATCTTTGACGCTGTTCGGAAGACGGACGATGGCGTACCCCGCATGGCGAGCGCCACATCGTGAAGATGCCTCAAGAATGGAAGGAATCTCCACATCATTCAATCCGGGAATGATCGGGCAGGCATTGATCGCAACTGGAATACCTTGCTTCGTCAGGGTGTTGATCGTTTCCAGACGCTTCGCGGGTATAGACGTTCGGGGTTCCATCTTCCTGATGAGATCGTGATTGAGTGACGTGATGCTGATCGTCACGGTGACGAGATTCATGGAGGCGAGTTCTCTGAGGATGTCGGCATCACGTTGGACGAGGGCATTTTTCGTGACAATCGAAACCGGATTCCGGTGTTCCAGAAAGACCTCGAGGCATCGACGCGTGATCTGCAGTTTCTTTTCTATCGGCTGGTAACAATCCGTGTCGCCCGATAACATAACGGTCTGCGGTTGCCATGAAGAACGGCTGAGTTGTTCGTCAAGCAAAACCGCTGCAGCCGGCTTCACCATGATCTTTGTCTCGAAATCAAGTCCGGAGGAAAAGCCGAGATACTCGTGAGTTGGACGCGCATAGCAATAGATGCAGCCGTGCTCGCATCCACGATATGGATTGACGCTGTAGGTAAAGCCGATGTCGGGACTGTCGTTCTTTGCGAGGATCGAACGGCTCTGGTCGACGTAGAATTTCGTCAGAATGCTTCGCCCCTCTTCAGGGTCTTCGAAGTACTCTGAGAAGCCTTCTGGGGCTTTTTCGAGCGCCAGTGTTTCAAACCTGTTCTTCGGATTGAACGATGCCCCGCGACCTTTAACCGTTGCGCGGGTCATCGCTCCCTCTCCTGCTCGGTGCGCATGCGGAACAGCGGAATTTGCCTTGCCGATTCCGATGAGGGCGCGTGAAGCTGGCGTGTTCGCCGGGTGGATTTTTTGGGGGCAGGGGGTGTCAATCCAAGTTCGTCCTTGAGCGACTGGACATCATATCCAAGCGGAAAGAGCAGCGTCTCGGCGGCTTTGAGTGTGAGCTCTGTGTACTGCTCGATATCGTACCCGTCTTCAAACGCATACAGAGCAAGCGGTTTTGCTTTCTCGGGTTTTTTCTTTCCCGATTGATCGATGATAATGAACTCAATCGACTCTCCGGCCGCAAGCGACACACCCATCTCCTGAACCAGCTTTGCCACCACAGCACTGATGCTGTTGTTAGTATACTCGTCCGCTTCTTTGGTGATGTGGCGGCGAAGAACGAGGTCCATCGGGTTTGCCTTTCCGGTGCGCAACAACGCAACGGCACCGCGCACAATCTCCAACAGGTCGGGGGCCAGTGCGCGTACTTCTTCAACGTTGTGCGCCCCCGACATCCGGTCGAGCATCGTTATCTGCATGGTTTTGATAAACTTCGGCGTATCACGCCGGCGGGCCTCGATGCCGCGGATCTTGATGTCGCCGTGCTGGTACCACCCAACATACCGGTTCGCCGTGGTAATATCGGGATCCATTTTCGAGGCCGGGAACAAAATCCAGTTGTAAATTCCTTCCAGAGAGATGTCGATACCAACCCGCCGTGAAATATCGCGGGCGAGCGTTTCGTAGTCGCTTTCGGTCGCCCCCTCCTTCTTCAACCACACGCAGTCGATGATCGCATGAAGCAGGTGAAACCCGTGCTCTTCCGCAACCTCTTTCGCCATCAGGATGGCATCGCGGGAGAACGCGTTAACCGATTCATGTGCTTCGATCTTGCCAAACCGTGCGTTTTTGTAGCCGAGATATCCGAAGCAGCTCACGAGCATCCACTTCAGCGCATTCTGCCGGCGGTCGTACTTGCGAAACAGAATTTCGTCTTTTCCTTTATACTTTTTTTTCATCGCTTTATAGTACGCCCGCTTCTTCACAACGGCCCGCAGCGTTGCCGGCACAATGCCTTCGCGTTTCTCGCAGATCGAATATCCAAGTTCCGGCACGCTCTTGTTCGTGCAGCACCGGCAGTTCACTGTTTCCGGCGAGACATTATGCGTTACCATGATGGTCGGATACATCGACACGAAATCGAGCTCGGCAATTTCTTCGTGATACCCCAGGGGCGGATTGAAGATGAGGCCGCCGCGATCGGCGAGCAGGAGTGTTGCAGCTGATTTGAAATCTTCCGGTTCACGCTTCTTGGAAGGGATCAGAATGCCTTTCTGGTATGCCCACGACAACTGAAGCGACGACATGGACGTGCCGATGCTCGCGCGCCCCTGCCGTTGTCCGCACATTTGCGTGAGCCGCGCCATCTCAAAGAGACCGTCAAGATCCGCCTCTGCCACCGTCATGGAGTTGGTGGCATCGATGTGCCACCGGCCGGCGAGCTCAAACGCACCGTCTTTATGAACGATCTTTCCGTACTGAAAGAAGCTCGATTCTTTCGTTGTTACGTAGTTTGCTTGCTCGTCGCGGTTCAGGAGAAGCGGGACCTTGTACCGCTGTGCCATCGCCGTTAGTTTCGGCATCAGAACCGCGTCCCCGTAATCCGTCACAATAATATCCGGGTCGCAGCGATGCAGGTGCCAGTTGAGCGCTTCCAGGACGTCTTGCGGAGTTTCCTGCTCAAGAGCATACGTGCGGTCATCATACGTCACTTCGAGCTGAAGATGCTTCTGGTATTTCGGCGGTACGAAATCGTTCGCATTCCTGAGCAGCAGAATCGAAAACGGGGGGAGTTGATAGTCTGTCGCCTCACGGGAATCGTTCAGCGTCCAACCGACCAGGGCGCCTTGATCATCGAACTCATAGTCTCCAAACGCGAGCGGAAAGAGCTGTGTTGCATACAGGAAAAGCTGTGCAACGAGAATATCGGAATTGAAGAACGCAAAATGTGGGAAGAACCGCTCGTAGTACCACACCACCTCCCGAAACCGCATGGGATCGTGGACATGCACTTCGAGCACGTCCAGCGGGTCACCGGAATAGATCTCCGTCTTTACTGTTCGCGTGATCGTCACGGGAACGGGACATTGAGCGGCAAGATTCTCCGCACGCCGCGCATCGGACGGACTGAGATGCAGAAAGAACGAGGGCGTAAACTTGTAAAAGCGCCGATGCTTGTCGCCATTCTGGTCGATCAGCCAGAGTGTGATGCCCTGGGGAGAAGGATAACAGTCAAACAACCAGCCGGTGAGCGTGTGAGCCATGATCCTGGTCCTTAAGTGTTGGCCGTTGCCAACACTTCACGAGTGTTGATGGAGTTGCTCTTCCAGCCGGACGATCCGATCCTGCATCTGTTTGATCAACTTCCGCTGCTCGACAGCAATGGATACCATGATGCTTTCAAACGGGATGGTCCGCATCGCATAGAAATTCTCCGCGAGGTGAAGCCTCGCCGCGCGGAACACATCGTCGAACACTTCCTGATCTTCTTTGCGAAGTCCCCGCCGGTATTTCGACCAACTTGCCAGCTCGCTGTCGATGATATTGGTAAATGTCGGGACCGTGCGCCCCATACTCGATCGCTCCTTTCAATTCCACCGCTGAGGAAGTTTTTTCGTGATTACTGCTCGTCTTCAGCAAATGTCAGGAGAAAGCCGTTGTTGTCTTTGATCGAGAATTCCGTTGCGCCATAGAACGTTTTCTCAAGCCCCTGAATGACCGTGACCTTGTCTTTTACACTGTCAAACAATGCTCTGATGTTTTTGAGTTTGATGTACAGCAAGAGTGAGCCGCCCCCCGTTCTGCTCACATCAGGCAGGGTGTCACCAAGACTGGCAAACGTTTGAAACATAAAGGAAACGCTGCCGCATGTCATCATCGCCCACACAAAGTCCCCGGCCTCGGGAACGTTCATCACAAGGTTGAAGCCGAGCGCTTTATAGAATTCAATAGTTTCGTTGATGTCTTTGACGAACAGGTTTGGTGACAGGCTTTCCATCGGAGCTTCCTCCATTCTTTGATCGTGCGACGTAGGGTTTGACATCGTGTTGAAGAGAATGTTGTTGGGATATTCCACTCGACTCCAATATCAATGATGGCTTGTTGTTCTGGTCCGCCGTCAGCCGGTAAATGCTGTCCATCCCCGTCTTGAGTGTCGCAAACAACTGATTGCGTTCTTTCGGCAGGACGTTCCATTCAGTGCAAGCCAGCAGTACGGAAACTCCTCCCCGCTTGACCTCCTGCAGCGCCACGAGCAGCCGTTGCAAAATCTGCTGCACTTCGCGGAAGGAAGCCTGTTCGTCGTAGAATGTATCGAGCAAACCGAAAATCATAGCGACGTTGGAGCCGATAGACTCGAGAAACAGCGGCAAGCGATTGCCGACAGCCTGCTCCATCTGGTAGCACGTGAAACCGCGGGAGATGTAAATCCGGTGAAGAAATTCATCCGGGTCGATCCGCCGTTCACGGGCGAAGCGCGACAGAAGATGCACGTTGAACCGGTTGCAGCCGTCAACCACAGCAACAGATGTTCCCTGCGTCATTGCGTACGCTGCCATCCTGAGTGAAAGCTGATAAATAAGATGATCGCCGTACAAAAGACAGAGCTTCCCCGGAGGTGCAACGAACGATTGCACCAGCGACTGAGAGGAAACTGGACCTGGAAGATGTTCCGCCTCGGGTAGAAGTCCGACATCTACCCCGAATTTCCTCTCGAAGATGTCGGACTTCTTTCTTATATCGGACATCTCATGAGATAATTTCATATTTTTCAATCATCACGTTCTCCGGAGGTTCTTCTATGTGCGGCCGCTACGCTCTTATCGACGGCAAAAGGGTTCTCGTCTCCTTCACCGCTCTTAACAAAACGAAGCCCACAGAGCAGGCATTCCAGGAGCTTCCCCGGTACAACGCTTCACCCATGCAACGACTCCCTGTCTTCGCCATCCGGCATGACGAACTCATCGCCGAATCGATGCAATGGTGGCTAATCCCCCACTGGTCGAAAGACGGAAAGCCGGGCTTTTCTTCCTTCAACGCCAAAGCCGAGACGCTGGACCAGAGCAAACTGTTCGCACCATACTTCAAAGGCAGCCGCTGCCTTATCCCCGCTGATGCGTTCTACGAATGGCAGCGGGTGATAACGACACAAGAGGTTCGCGGCGGGCAAAAAAAGGTCGAAGAGAAACACCCCATGTGCGTTCGGATGAACGACGACGCCCCGTTTTTGTTTGCCGGATTGTTCTCGATCTGGAAGGATGCAGAGGGGAACGAGCGCCCCACCTTCACCATCATCACCACAGAACCAAACGAGCTGATGGCCCCCATCCATCGCCGCATGCCCGTCGTGTTGCCCGAACAGCACATCGAGCAATGGCTCGACCGGTCGTATAAAGACACCGACCATTTGAAAAAACTCCTCGTCCCCTACCCCGCCAAAAAAATGAAAGCCTACCGCGTCTCTTCCCTCGTCAGCAATCCCCGCAACGACGCGGCAGAATGCATGCGGCCGGTGGAAGGCTAACAACGCCTTCCTCGCTCAGATCCCACGCCTCCTTGCCCGTTGAACGACACAGGTGTTCAGGCGTTGCTCCCCTCTCGCTATTCACCCGCCACACGGAAAAACTCTAAATCTCAATCCCGAAATCGAAAGATGAAACCCAAACCGTTGGAAAATTTGGTTTTTGCTTTTTCGAATTTCTCTAGGATTTAGAGTTTAGAATTTCGGATTTGTGTTTATGCCACCTCCGCAAACAACGGAT
>JAPLFP010000229.1 GCA_026390585.1 Ignavibacteriales bacterium
TCATGACCCATGTGCCAATTGACCTGAACGGGCTTAATTTTCTTATTGTCAGTATGTTAGCACTGCTCATGTGCTTTCTTTCTTCAATAATTCCTTCACGAATCGCGGCCAAGCGCGATCCAATTCAAATGATCAAGTTCGGTTCATGAGCTTTGAACGATCCATAGCGCTGCGATATCTGGTCTCCAAACGAAAAGTAGGCCTGGTGACTCTGATTTCTTTCATTTCTGTCATTGGAGTAACCATCGGAGTTGCGGCATTGGTGATAGTGCTCTCGGTATTCAATGGATTCAGCGGGTTGGTGACATCAATTCTGGTCAATTTCGACCCACATATCAGAATTGAGCTTCCCAGACAATCCGACTCGGGGACGTATGATCCATTGTTGAGCTATGCACAAGAGCAACGCGACCTTCAAGGTATGTCGCGCTATGCTCTTGGCAAAGCGGTAGTTGTATCGAGGAACCTGAACCGAGTAATTAACGTCAAAGGCATTGAGGCGGACAAGGTTGATGAGGTCTCGGGTCTTCGAGACAAAATCGTTCTTGGGAATCTTGGACTCGGAGGACGGAAGAAAAGCGAAATCGTCCTCGGGATGGCGCTCGCCGATCGCCTTGGCGTAGTCGTAGGAGATACGGTTTCTATCGTGAGTCTCGCAGGCTCAGAAATGGCACTTTTGCAGCTGGGCCAACCGCTGATCCGACGGTTCCACGTGGCGGGGATCTATGAGTCAAACAACAAAGACTACGATTCATTCTTCGCGTTCGTTGGGCTGGATGCGGCGCGATCGCTCTTCAACATGGGTAGCCGGTTCAGTGGAGTGGAGATGAGACTGCGTTCAATCAATCAGTCTGACGATTTCAAAAGTCGGATCGAAAAGAAATTTGGACATCAGTACAGGGTCATGACGTGGTATGATCTGCATCGGGACTTGTATTCCGTGATGAGATTGGAACGCTGGATGGCATACATCATCCTTTGTCTTATCATCGGCGTGGCGTCCTTCAACTTGCTTGGTTCCCTGACCATGTCCGTCATCGAAAAAACGCGTGATATCGGCATCCTCAAATCTATGGGGGCCACAAACAAGAGCATCGTCAAGATCTTCATGTTCGAAGGAATTCTCGTTGGAGTCCTTGGCAGTTTGCTCGGTTTGACCCTGGGGCTTGTTCTCGTCTGGTTGCAGAGCCACTATCACCTCTTCCCGTTGGATCCGACCGTATACATCATTCCAGCGATCCCTGTCGAAGTCCACATCCTTGACCTCATTATTGTGGCAAGCACGGCGCTTGCACTCTGCTCGCTGGCAGCTCTGTATCCTGCAAAGCGGGCTTCCCACTTCGTACCTGTGGAGGCGATCCGATGGGAATAGCCGAGAAGCGAATCCTCATCCGCGCAGAAGCGCTACACAAGGAATATCCCATGGGGAAGGATCAGCATCTCCATGTTCTGAAAGGCCTTGATATCGAGGTGAGAGAAGCTGAGATCGCTGTGATCATCGGGCCATCGGGCTCAGGCAAAAGTACACTCCTCCATCTTCTCGGAGGATTGGATCGGCCTTCATCTGGAAAGGTCATCGTTGACGACCACGATCTCGGTTTGCTCTCGGAAGACGAACTTGCGGCGTTTCGAAACAGAACACTCGGTTTCATTTTCCAATTCCATCACCTGCTGCCTGAGTTCACGGCTCTTGAAAATGTCGCGATGCCCGCGTTGATACGCGGCGAGCGACTCGAAGAAGCCCAGGGAAGGGCGGTGGCACTTCTTGAAGAGGTCGGACTGGGAGAGCGCGTCGGGCACAAGCCGAGTGAATTGTCTGGTGGCGAGCAGCAGCGCGTTGCGGTCGCCCGAGCGCTCATGAATAGCCCGGCACTTGTTCTCGCAGATGAGCCGTCGGGAAATCTGGACGAGGAGAACAGCCAGAAACTTCATCAATTGTTGGCAGATTTGGCCCAAAAACGCGGCCTGTCGTTTCTTATTGCAACTCACAATCTCGACCTTACCAAGCGGGCACATCGCGTTCTGCAACTGGTTGATGGCAGATTGGTTACAGGAATGCGTCCGTTGGCATAGTGGGGGCAGAGGTCTTGACATTCACCGGAAATGATGTAAATTTGTTTTCGACCCAGGCGACGGTTACTCCCCTGACTGTCGTCAAAAAACGGTCGAGCCCGGCGTACCCCCCAACGCTGGGCTTTTTATTGCGGCAGTGCAAAGGAGATGCGCATGGCACGAGTGACAACTAAGGTGGCGGCAAAACGGAAAGCAACGCCCGCCCCTCTTCCGTTCTCAAAGAAGAACTATCAGATCCTCGGAATTGGATTGTTAACGATCGCCCTCGGTTACGTTGCTCTGAGTCAGCAACCTTGGGATGGCACAATGCCACTGGTCGTTGCCCCAATACTTTTGGTTCTCGGTTATTGCGTCGTTGTTCCGTTTGGAATCCTCTATCGTGAAAAGAAGCAAGTGCCGAACGTGATGCAAGAAACACCTGATCAGGTGAAAGCATAGTCGTCTCGGTTCGACTATCACTGTGATCGTTCGTTCTCTGGTTCTTGTTTCTTTTGTCGGTTTTCCATAAATTGTGTTCAGTGTAAAACCTGCAGAGCAGTTCGCGTCTTCTCTGAGACAGGTTTTTGGTTTGGGCGTGTAGCTCAGGGGTAGAGCATCTGCCTTTTAAGCAGAGGGTCGATGGTTCGAGACCATCCACGCTCACGCTCCATGTGAGTAGTGTGACAATGATGCCCGGATGGTGGAATTGGCAGACACACCGTCTTGAGGGGGCGGCGCCTGAAAGGGCATGCGAGTTCAAGTCTCGCTCCGGGCACTCCTCGCACGGCACGAAGTGTGCAGAATGTACGTGAACCATTCTTCAAGGGACGGAGTTGTCTTTGTCCCTTTTCTGTTCCAATCCGGCTCGTCGCATGCGTCCAAAGCAAAGAGCACTATCCCGACGAATTCTCATTCTCGTGAAGATCTCTGCTCTCTACTCGCTGAGAGAGCGTGACAAAGCACACAGCATAGTCCACCGAGAGCTCGACGGTCTCGAGAGTATAGCCCACGCGTCACCACATGGCAGAAGGCGCATACTGAGAGCACGGGGCTCCGATGCTCAGAAGCGTGGCAAGCGGATTCTTGAGCGGATCTACGGCCAGCAGATCTCAAGACTTCTTCGGCGTCTTGACGATCTCTATCCTGGGCTAGCCCATAAAATCACTCAAGATGCCTATGGGCTTATCATGAATCGGGTTGGATTGACACTTCCACAGCGAGAACTGGCCAATGTGGTTGTCCTTTATGCTCATGGGTTTGATCGTCAGCTCTATTCTCACCTGCGGGGAGCGATCAGGGTTGGTATCAGCAAGAAAACTCTCAAAACGGTCATTCTCGTCACGGCGAAGACCATCGGGAAGAGATCGAAGCAAACGCTTGACACCATCGAAAAAATCAGAATCGCTTGAGGTCACTTTTTGATTTTGAGTGTGAGAACTCGTACTTTGGTCATGTCCAGATGTATGTCCGCCTACATATTGTCGTCCAGGGATACGTTCAAGGAGTCGGCTTCCGGTATTTTGTGTACCACCACGCTACAAAACTCGGACTACCAGGATGGGTCCGAAATCTCTTCAACGGCGACGTGGAAATTGAAGCAGAAGGGGAGCGGTCTCTGCTGGAGAGCTTTATTGAAGAAGTCAAGGTTGGCCCACGCTCGGCACACGTAAAGGATCTTCGCATTGAATGGAAGACGTACGAAAACAAGTACTCGGCGTTTGAAATCCTTTAAAGAGTTTCCGACGCCTCGTGTCGGCATCGGATATGACATCCACGCCTTCGGTCCCGGACGGAAGTTCCTGCTCGGAGGCGTGACTATTCCTCATGAGGATGGACTCGTCGGTCATTCGGATGCTGATGTGCTTCTGCATGCGATCTGCGACGCTCTCCTCGGTGCTGCCGCGCTGGGAGATATTGGCAAACACTTCCCGAACACAAGTTCAAAGTACAAAGGAATCTCCAGTCTGCTCCTGCTGGAGCGCGTAGGCAGGTTGCTTTCAAAAAGGAACTTCCGCATTGTCAACGTCGATGCAACGGTCATACTCGAACGTCCGAAAATCCTCAGATACTCTGCAGCCATGGCGGAGAACATCTCTGCAAGCCTTCGCATCGAAACTGAGCAGGTCTCAATCAAGGCAACCACGAATGAAGGCTTGGGATTCATCGGCAGGGGAGAAGGGTGTGCTGCCATCGCGGTTGTGTCCATCATATCTTCGCTACTCTAGCAGAATTCCGTGGAAGAACTGATACGAAGATTGTCCACACTGAACCCGTTCTGGGTGTATCTTTCTGTCGCGGGGATCGCCTTCCTGGAGAACATCATTCCCCCGTTTCCGAGCGATGTCATCGTTGTTTTCGCTGGATCCCTCGCCGGAATAGGTGCCATCGATTTTTGGTGGACCCTCGTTCTCACGACGATTGGCAGCACGATAGGTTTCATGGTGATGTACAAAGTCGGAGATTGGTTCGGGCTGAAGATCCTGGAGAAGGGCAAACTCAAATTCATCCCAACGGAGAGCGTTCACAAAGTCGAGGGTTGGTTCAGGAAATATGGTTATGTCATCATCGTGATCAATCGGTTCTTGTCGGGAACACGCGCCGTAGTCTCCTTTTTTGCAGGAATGTCAGAGCTGAAGCTGCCGATTACAACTGTTCTTTGCTTCTTGAGCGCTTTGGTGTGGAATTTCCTCCTCCTTTTCGCCGGACAGAAACTGGGCCAGAATTGGAAAGTCATTTTCTTCTATATGGAGACATACAGTAAGGCTGTCACCGGCATTATCCTCATTGTCATTCTCTTGCTTGTGGCACGCTTCGTCTACAGGAGATCCAGTCCCCAAAAAAACTCGCAGAATTCTCACGAACCAGGTTCATAGGAGGCATTACCGCAGTGTTCGATGCGCTCATCGACCTAGACAAGGAGCTGTTCCTTTTCCTCAATCAGGGGACGCGAAATTGGCTGTTTGATATTGTGCTTCCATTCCTCACTGACATCAATCGGAAACCCATCGGCATTGTGATTCATGCGATCCTCTGGTTACTTCTGCTCACCAAAGGCGGACGCCCCGGCATGATTGCTGCTCTGCTCCTCATCCCTACGATCGCCCTGAGCGATCAGCTCAACAGTTCGTTCTTGAAGTTCATCGTTGACCGTCCACGCCCTTGCCATGAGCTGGTCAATGTTCATCTCCTCGTAGGTTGCGGGAGCGGCTATTCGTTTCCTTCATCACACGCTGTCAACAACTTCGCGGCTGCCATGGTCCTGTCGTACTTCCTGCCGCGTTGGACCTGGGCCTTTTTCTGTTACGCGAGTGTCATCTGCTTCTCCCGAATTTACGTCGGTGTTCACTATCCTTCTGATGTCATTGCCGGTGCGATGATTGGGCTCGTCGTCGGCTTCGTTGTAGTCGTTGCGTTCCGGCAAACCGAAGAATGGTGGCGGAGAAGAAACGGATCCAAGACCGTGACACCATGAAGAGTGCTGAGACTGGAAATATCGCCGTCGAAAGCAGGATGCATCGCTTTGTCCTCGCGTGCTCATCGGGCGTGATGTTGGCCGCGGCATTTCCCCCTTCGCCACTCTACTCTCTGGCATACGTTGCACTCATTCCTTTTCTGCTCTTGCTCGAGACACTCCAGGGAACATGGAAGATCCTTCGAATGTCTTACCTCTCATTTCTGATCTTTCATGTCGCGACCCTGTACTGGATAGGCGGATTTGTGGATGGAAAGGATATCTGGTTGATGATTGCGGGGGCGGCTGTTGTTTTGATCCATCCGCTGTTCTACTGGCCTATCGTCCTGCTGTATGCCTGGGTTCGAAAGAAGCTTGGACTCCTCCCAGGTTTAGTGTTCTTTATCTTGGCATGGACAAGCTATGATTTCTCGCATTCGCTGAGTGAGTTCTCATTTCCCTGGATTACGCTCGGGAACAGTCAAGCATACGATCTGCATCGAATCCAGATCGCTGAGTTTACTTCCGTTTATGGCCTTTCGTTTCTGGTGCTGACATTCAATGTCCTTGGGTTCGTGCTCGTCACGAAGCTCGCGACGCGAGGATGGGCTTTTCGTTCGCGCCCCGCTCTGGTGAGTGTCGCCATTCTCACCATCCTCTATTTCGGTCCATGGTTGTTCGGCGAAGTACGCATGCTGCATTTCGCCAACGACGCAGGAATTGACTCGGTGAATGTCGGAATTGTCCAACCGAACGTGGATCCGTTTGACAAATGGACCAAGCGGTCTGAGCAAATGCCAGTTCTGCTCGCATACACAGAAAAGCTCGCACGGGAGAAAACTGATCTTGTCGTTTGGCCGGAGACAGCGATCCCATTGTTCATTCTCCAACCACAGTACTCTGGCTATCTCGGTTCAGTGCGGTCAATTCTTGATTCTCTGCGTGTCTCTTTGCTGACGGGTCTTCCGTCCATTGTGTACTACGACAGCCTCAGCGCACCGATTACGGCGCAGAAGAGTCTGACACCCGGAATGTACTACGAGGAGTTCAACTCTACCGCAACGTTTGTCCCCGGCCAAACTGTGGTGCCTGTATTCAGGAAGGTCATCCTCGTGCCGTTCGCAGAACGGATACCTTATGCAGAGACGTTTCGCTTCCTGATCGAATATTTGAAATGGAATGTGGGAATCGGTATGTGGGGAATTGGAAAAGATACGGTGGTGTTTTCCGTGCCTCTCAAGAATGGACATGCTGTTCGCTTCTCATCGGTGATCTGCTATGAGTCGGTCTATCCCGATTTTGTCCGCCAATTCGTGAAGCGAGGAGCAGAGTTTCTTGTCATCATCACGAACGACAGCTGGTGGGGGAACACCTCTGGAGCGTACCAACATGTCAGCTATGCCTCATTTCGCGCCGTGGAGAATAGACGATGGATTATCCGTTCGGCGAATGGAGGCATCTCGGGTTTGATCGATCCCACGGGAAGGATCCATGATGAAACGAAACTGTATTCTGTCGCCACAATCCGCGGTACAATCTTCTCGCGCGATGGAATGACCTTCTATACACAGCACGGTGATATCTTTGGAATTCTCTGTGTCGCCGGTACTGCACTATTGCTTCTGATCACTCTCTTTTCTCAACGAAAAACGGATGAGACCCCATGACTGCTGAAATAATTGACATGCGAAGTGACACCATTACTCTACCAACGCAGGCGATGCGAGAAGCTATGGCGCACGCCCCCGTCGGTGATGATGTCTATGGTGAGGATCCGACAGTAAACCTGCTGCAAAAGAAGGTCGCTGAGCTCCTGGGAAAACCGGCAGCGCTTTTTGTGCCGTCAGGGGTAATGTCGAATCAATTGGCCATCAAGGTCCACACACAGCCAGGCGATGAGGTGATTGTCGAAAAGGACTCGCATATCTTCAACTACGAAACATCGGGTCCGTCGATCTTGTCGAGCGTTCAGCTACACCCGATCATCGGAGAACGAGGGGTCCTGCGTGCGGAGCAACTGGCCCCGGCCATTCGTCCCGGCGCCTACTATATGATGCGGACCTCGCTCATTTGCCTCGAGAATACGCATAACAGGGCGGGGGGGGCGATCTATCCCATCGATGAGATAAAACGTATCCGGGACTTCGCAAAGGCTCTCGGTCTGAAGTTGCACCTCGACGGCGCGCGGTTGTGGAATGCAAGTGTTGCCAGCGGCATTTCTCCGAAGGAATATGCGCAGCATTTCGACACGATCTCTGTTTGTTTTTCGAAGGGGCTGGGAGCACCGGTAGGTTCTGCGCTGGTTGGCCCGGAGGACACCATCGAGAGAGCCAGAAAATTCCGGAAGATTTTCGGTGGTGGGATGAGACAAGCGGGCATTATTGCTGCGGGGGCGTTGTACGCTCTGGAAAACAACATTGACAGGCTGAGAGAAGATCATTACAAAGCGAAAGCGTTCGCAGAACGGATCGCAGAGAATCCACGGCTTGTGGTCGATATGAGGACAGTCCAGACAAACATGGTTGTCTTCGATATTACAAAGACTGGCAAGTCGACTGATGAAGTCCTCGCGATTCTGCGATCAAAGAATGTTATCCTTTCAGATGCAAACTACACTTCACTTCGCGCTGTAACACACCTCAACGTATCGTTGGAGCAAGTGAAGAAAGCTGCTGAAATCGTGGCGGAGACCTTCGAGGGAGAAGTTGCCTTGTGAGGCAATCCGCGTTTACGCTGCTTGAGTGCCGCGAGACGACGAAGGAAACCGGGAGGATGCTGTCGCTCCCGCTTTCAAGACATCACCTATGACATCATTCGAGGACTTTAAAACGCTTGCACGTGGCGGCAATGTCATTCCTCTCTACGAGACATTGCCCGCTGACACGGAGACTCCGGTTTCCGTGTATCTCAAGATCGAGCATGAGAGCCCATACTCATTCTTGCTTGAGAGTGTGGAGGGGGGAGAGCGGATCGGGCGCTATTCGTTCATCGGTTTCAATCCGTTCATGAGTTTCTCCATCCACGGCAAACAGTTCTCTCTCAAAGCGCTTCACGACGACGTCCAGGTTTTGCCCCGCCTTGTTTCTCCGGATGATCATCCGTTGGAAGCCCTGAAGAAAATCTTTCGCCATATAAGAACGGTGAGAAGCCCGGGCCTTCCTCGTTTGTCGGGCGGTGCGATCGGTTACTTTGGATATGACTGCGTTCAGTTGGTGGAAGATGTGCCTTCGATGCCAGCGGAGGGCTTCGAGCTCCCGGATGCTCTCCTCCTCTTTTATGATGTTGTCCTCGTCTTCGACAACGTGAAGCACAGGGTGTTCATCGTCTCGAATGCCTACCTTCCCGAGGATGACCGATCGGAGCAAAAACTGCGGAGCGAGTATGACAAGGCAGCCGAAGAGATCCGACGCCTCATGCGCATCCTTGCGAAGCCGGTGGCGACAGACTTGAAGCCTGCGCTCATCAAAGGGGAGAGGCAACACATCACAACACAGGAATCGTTTATCAAAGCGGTCAACCGTTGTCGCGAGTACATCAGCGATGGAGACATCTTTCAGGTCGTTCTCTCACAACGAGTTGAGCAACAGGCATCTCTGAGACCGTTGGACCTTTATCGGTCGCTGCGCATGGTGAATCCGTCCCCTTACATGTATTTCTTGCGGTGCGGGGAGTTTGATGTCATTGGCGCATCGCCCGAAATGCTGATACGAGTGGAACACGGGATGGTGGAAACCCGACCCATTGCGGGGACAAGGCGTCGAGGAGAAACGAAAGAAGAGGACATTCAGCTGGAGAAGGAACTCCTGAACGATGTCAAAGAGCGTGCGGAGCATCTCATGCTGGTTGACCTGGGGAGAAACGATATCGGTCGGATCAGCGACTTTGGCTCCGTCTCAGTCGATCAGTACATGACCGTGGAGAAATACTCCCATGTCATGCATCTGGTTTCAAGTGTTCAGGGACGTTTGCGGAAGGGGCTCACGGCGGTCGACGCTCTCTTCTCATGCTTCCCTGCAGGTACCCTCACGGGTGCACCGAAAATTCGGGCGATGGAGATCATAGCAGAACTGGAACCTGTGAAGCGGGGCATCTATGGTGGCACCGTAGCTTACATCGACTTTACGGGGAATCTGGATTCGTGCATCGCCATCCGGACCATCGTGCAGAGAGGAGACACTGTGCGCTTCCAGGCCGGGTCAGGAATTGTCTTCGATTCGGTGCCGGAGAGAGAGTATGAGGAAACGCTCGAGAAGTTGCGGGCCAATTTCAGTGCTCTCGATTTGCTTTCGACTTCGAAGACGACGGAGCAAACAGACAGGACTTCCTGAAACGTATGATACTCGTTATCGACAATTACGATTCGTTTACATACAATCTCGTACAGTATCTGGGCGAGATGGGTTGCATTCTGGAAATTGTCCGTAATGATCAAGTATCAGTCTCGGACATCCGCCGTATGCACCCGGAGCGGATTGTGATATCGCCGGGACCATGCACTCCCGCTGACGCCGGAACTATACTGGATGTGGTTCGGGAGCTTCATAAAGAGTATCCAATTCTTGGAGTCTGTCTCGGGCATCAGGCCATCGGACAGGCGTTGGGAGGCAGGATTGTCAAAGCTCCTGAAATAGTGCACGGGAAAACATCGGATATTCACCACCGTGCCGGTGGGCTCTTTCTGAACGTCCCGACACCATTTACGGCAACGCGCTATCATTCGCTGATCGTTGAAAAAGCCACGCTGCCCGCCTGCCTTGAGGTGACGGCATGGACTTCGACAGGCATCATCATGGGGCTTCGTCACAGAGAATTCCCGACATTTGGTGTCCAGTTCCATCCCGAGTCCATCGCAACGGAGAACGGAAAGCAGATCCTGGCAAACTTCCTCAAGATGTCGTTGTAGTACATCGTACGAACAGAAAGGTGACACATGGACGATTCATTCGATAGCGCCTCTCACGAACTCAAACAGGACAATCAACTCCGCGCATTGCTCAGCGCTCAGGATGACGTCTGGAGAATCTTTCGTGTCATGGCAGAGTTTGTTGATGGTTTCACCGTGCTTTCGAAGCAGGAGAATCTCGTTTCGATCTTCGGGTCAGCAAGGACCAAGCCGGGAGACCGGTACTATGAACTTGGAGAGAACGTGGCCTCGGAACTCGTGAAGCGCGGCTTCAACATTCTGACCGGCGGGGGACCCGGCATCATGGAGGCAGCCAACAAAGGCGCAAAAGAACGGGGAGGAGGTTCTGTCGGGGTGAACATCGAATTGCCGTTCGAACAGGACCCAAATCCTTTCGTTGACAAGAAACGATTGATAACATTTAGGCACTTTTTCGTTCGCAAGGTCATGTTTGTGAAGTATGCCCATGGTTTTGTCGTTCTCCCCGGAGGATTCGGTACTCTGGACGAGTTCTTTGAGGCGATTACTCTGATCCAAACTCAAAAAACAATTCCCTTCCCAGTACTCCTGATGGGGACTGAATACTGGGGGGGCCTGCTGAAGTGGATGAAAGAAGTCATGCTACCGGCCGGCACAATTTCGGCGACGGACCTCGGCCTTTTCGTTCTGCTCGATGACCCTGTAAAAGCAGCAGAAATCATTGATGAATTCTATCAAGTGCACAAGATGATCACCAATTTCTAGGGCGAAACCCCTTGCTTCTTCATGGGGGGTTGCGTATATTGAAATGCCTCGTTGTAGAAATAGCCCGCCGTTCCGGGCTATTTTTTTTGGAATCAGAAGAAATGCAGGAAATCAAGGAAAAAATCAAATCTCTGCTCGCCCCTGTCTTGGATCAGTATCAAGCGTTTCTCATCGATATCGCAGTGAGAAACGAGAGGGGAGGAAAACTCCTCCAGGTGTTTCTCGACACAGACATTGGAGTGACCATTGATCAGTGTGCTGAGATCAGTCGGACCCTGGCAAGCGAAATTGAGCGGGAGAATGCCATCGAAACGTCGTATCGACTGGAAGTCTCGTCACCTGGCATCGACAAGCCGCTCACATTGTTGAGACAGTATCGCAAAAACGTTGGTCGCCGCTTCAAAGTGACCTTCGAGCGAGCAGGTTCAAAATCAACGATCGTCGGACCGCTTTCCTCCATTGATAATGATCTGTTGACGTTCGCCCCTGACCAGGGGGAGCCGGTGTCATTACGATTTTCGGAAATTATTGAATCAAAGGAAGAGCTGCCCTGGTAGGCAACTCATTGAGGTTATTGTTCGGAGGCTTACATGAATCATGAAATTGTCGAATCATTTTCCCAGATGGTTCGAGAAAAAGGGATCGACAAGGATATACTCGTTGGCATAGTCGAAGACATCTTTGGAATGATGGTCCGCAAGAAATACGGACCTACTGCCAAATACGATGTCGTTGTGAACATGGACAAGGGCGATATCGAAATCTACCTCGAACGGGAAGTCGTGGAAGAGGTGGTAGATCCCGTTGCACAAATCGATACAAAAGACGCACGCAAACGATCCGGCGAGGACATGGAAGTCGGCGAAGAGTTTGTCGAAATCGTCCCGTTGGACAGTTTTGGGCGCCGGCTTGTGGTCAGTGCGAAGCAAAACCTCAATCAGCGGATCAAGGAGATTGAACGGGAGGCGATTTACAACGAGTACACGACATCGCTGGGTGAAATCGTCGTAGGTGAGATATACCAAATCCGCAAGGGGAAGGGGGAGATTCTTGTTATCCATAACAAAAATGAGTTGATCCTCCCTCGCAGTGAGCAAATCTACAAAGAACGTTACAAGAAGGGAGACACCATTCGGGCCGTCGTGAAAGAGGTTCGAAAGGGTGCCGGAAATCCGGTGGTCATTATTTCGCGGACGGACTCGCAGTTCCTCATGCGACTGTTTGAGATCGAGATTCCCGAAATCTACGATGGTATTATAGAAATCAAAGCGATTGCCCGGGAGCCCGGTGACCGTGCGAAGGTCGCTGTTCTTTCGCATGATGATCGTATTGATGCGGTCGGAGCGTGCGTGGGGATGAAGGGGGTTCGGATCCATGCAATCGTTCGGGAACTAAACAACGAGAACATCGACGTCATCAATTGGAGCGATGATCCGCTCGTGTTTATCACGCGATCACTTTCGCCCTCGAAGTTGAAAGAAATCCAGCTGGACAAGGAAGCCAAAAAAGCCAATGTGACGGTTGCGGCTGACCAGGTATCCCTTGCCATCGGGAAGAACGGTCAGAATGTCCGTCTGGCTTCAAAACTCTCCGGATATGACATTCAATTAATAAAAGAGGGTGGCGAAGAAGAGGAATACGACATGGATCTCTCTGAGTTCCGCGAAGAACTCAGCGATGTCATGTTCCACAAGTTCTTCGACGAAGGATATGAGACGGTCCACGATGTTATCGACACGTCGATAGAGGAGCTGGTCAACACACTGGGTATCGAAAAAGAGAAGATCGAGGAGATCGTCGGCTTGTTGAAAAAAGGCCTCGAGGATGCAGAGATTGAAGATGCTGAGGATGGGGGGCAAGGTGCTTCGCCTGGCAATGCTGCTGTTGCTGAACCAGTGGCCGAGAAAAGTGAGACTACGGAGGCAACGGGTGAGGCCACACCGGAGAAGAATGAACTACCGGATGGGACCGAAGAAGCGCAGAAACCCGAAGCAACAGAGCTTCCCGAAGATGATGGAAAGCAACCGTTGTAAGCCTGGTATGTGAACGAGTATTAAAAGCGGATTGAAACCTTCATGGCTGAAACATCAGCGAAGAAAATCAAGATTTACAAGCTCGCAACCGAGTTAAACCTTTCGAGCGAAACGCTCATTGAGTTCCTGCACAAGAAAGGTTTCGAAGTGAAGAGCCATATGTCCTCGGTAACGGACGATATGTTGTCCGCCGTGATGGGGCATTTCAAGAAGGAAAAGGATGTCGCTGAGCGACACCAACGCAAGATCCAGGAATTTCGCACCTCGCGCAAGAAGGAGACGCCCGAGAAAGCGGAAAAGAAGCCCAGTGCAGAGGAAAGCGTCGCGGTTGCCCAGGTTCAAGAAGAGCCTGTAATCGCCACACATCCGAAGAGCGTCGCCAAGGAAGAACACGTTCGCACAGAAGCGCTTGTCGAAGAGGCTGTGCCGGAAGAGGTCGTGCCTTCTCAACAGGAGGAAATTGCAGCACCACTCGAATCCGCTCCCGTACCATTGACGCCAGTCGAGGCAAAAGAGGAACCTGCACGACCCAAGCGGCCTCTGACACCACTGGAAAAAGCGATGGCACGTCCCCGTATGGGATTGACCATCAAGGGGAAGATGCAGATTGCAGCGCCACCTCCTGTTGCCGCTGTGGTTGACGAAGCCGATGAAGACAAGAAAAAGAAAAAGAAGAAGAAAAAGAAGGTAAAGGAAGAAGCAAAGAAAACGCCTGGCCGCATCGGCGCGGCAGATGAAGAGGAAGTCAAATCAAAGCGGCGCAAGAAAACGCGCCACGCTGAGGTGGACGAAGTTGAGGTTGCCAAGGCGATTCGCGAGACTCTCGCGGAAATGGTTGATGATTCTATCAGCACCCGTGCAGCCATTCGAAAGAAGCGTAAGAAGGAGCGCGAAGAGGAAGAGTTGCGCCTTCAGGAAGAACGCGAACGCGACAAGATGCACATGAAGGTCACGGAGTTTGTAACAGTGGGAGAGTTGGCGGACCTGATGCGCGTATCCGTTGCGGAGGTCATTCAGAAGTGTATGGGTCTTGGTATCATGGTCTCCATCAATCAACGACTTGAGAAGGACACCATTCAACTTGTCGCCGATGAGTTCGGATTCACTGTCAGTTTCGAATCTGAGTTCACCTCGGATGCACTTGCCGACTCAGAAGATGATGAAGAGGACTTGAAACCTCGCGCTCCTGTGGTCACCATCATGGGACATGTTGACCATGGCAAGACTTCTCTTCTCGACTACATTCGGAACTCCAATGTCGTCGCGGGAGAGGCTGGTGGAATCACACAGCATATTGGAGCATACGAAGTAACGCTCGATGACGGCAAGCAGATCACGTTCCTGGACACACCGGGTCACGAAGCATTCACTGCAATGCGTGCACGCGGTGCTCAGATTACCGACATCGTTGTTCTCGTTGTTGCGGCCGACGACGCCGTAATGCCTCAGACCGTTGAGGCCATCAGTCATGCCCAAGCAGCTGCTGTTCCCATCGTCATCGCTATTAATAAAATCGACAAGCCTGACTCAAATCCCGAACGAATCCGACAACAGCTGTCGGAAAAAGGAGTTTTGATTGAAGAGTGGGGAGGAAAGTACAAGGCGGTCGAACTCTCTGCAAAGACAGGGATCAATGTCGACCAGCTCCTCGAGCGCATCCTCCTTGAAGCGGAAGTTCTTGAGCTCAAAGCCAATCCCGACAGGATGGCGCGTGGTGTCGTCGTGGAAGCTGAGCTGGACAAAGGAAAGGGGATTGTCGCGACAGTACTGGTGCAGAAGGGATCGCTCCGGATCGGTGACTCCTTTATTTGCGGAGTGTGGAGCGGTCGCGCGCGCGCGATGTTCGACGAGCGAGGCCGGAGAGTGGAGGTTGCACATCCTTCCCAGCCAGTGCAGTTGATCGGATTCGACGGCATCCCTCAGGCTGGAGACGATTTGGTGGTTCTAGAGAATGAGCGTGAAGCCCGCGAAATCAGCATCAAACGTCAACAACTGAAGCGTGAGCAGGACTTCCGTCAGCGCCGCATGATTACGCTGGATGACATCTCCAAGCAGATCAAAGAAGGACAGGTCAAGGATCTTCCGATCATCGTCAAGGGCGATGTGGACGGATCCGTCGAAGCGCTCTCTGACTCCTTGATGAAATTATCCACGAACGAAGTAAAGGTTGTCGTTATCCACAAGGGCGTCGGCGGAATTTCAGAAGGAGATATTCTCCTCGCCGCTGCATCGCGCGCAGTCATCATCGGATTCCATGTGCGTCCAAACCTCAATGCGCGAAGGCTTGCAGAGAAGGAAGAAGTCGACATCCGCCTCTACAGCATTATCTACGATGCCATCAACGAGGTAAAGAGCGCTCTCGAAGGCATGCTTGCTCCATCCTTGTCCGAACAAATCCTGGCAACGATAGAGGTGAGAGAGGTCTTCAAGGTTTCTCGTGTTGGAACGATCGCCGGATGTTACGTACAGGATGGCAAGATCGTCCGGAACAACAAAGTCCGGCTCGTCCGGGATGGCCTTATCGTGTTTGACGGTGCCATTGCGTCACTGAAGCGATTCAAAGACGATGTGCGTGAGGTCGAGCAGGGGTTCGAATGTGGCATCGGACTCGAAGGATACAACGATGTCAAAACTGGCGACACGATTGAGGCGTACACGATCGTTGAAACAAAGCGAAAGCTCGCCTAGGGAAGGGAAGCTTCATGTCAGTTCGGACGGAGAGAGTTGCCTCCTTGGTAAAGGAGTTGCTGAGCGAATCGATTCAGCGCCGATTTCGAATGGAAGAGGTCGGGCTGATCACGGTCACGGATGTTCGTATGAGCCCGGACCTGAAGATTGCAAAGGCGTACATCAGTATCTTCGGACCCGCAGAGAAAAAGAAACAAACGTTTGCTCGGCTTGAAGCTGAGAAGGCAGGTATGCGATCGGATCTGGGTCACAACATGAACCTGAAGTTTACACCATCGCTCTCATTCTTTTTGGATGAGTCGCTGGACTATGCGATGCGTATTGAAGATTTGCTCAACAAGATCCACAAGGATCCTCCCAGTGAGGACAAATGATACGATCTATGGGAGAAGAATCGAACAAGTCAGAGGCGCCTGTCGACGAAGGCACAATTCTCCTCATGGACAAGCCGTTCCAGTGGACTTCTTTCGATGTGGTCCACAAGGTTCGGCGAACCCTGGGAATACCGAAAGTTGGGCACACTGGTACACTCGATCCCAGAGCGACGGGTCTCCTGATCATTTGCACAGGACGGCAGACCAAGCGGGTTCAGGAATTTGCTGACATGGAAAAGGAGTACACCGGAACGCTTCAGTTGGGAATCCGCACTCCGAGCTTCGACCTGGAAACGGCGGTAACGGAGCAGGCAGATATCTCCACTGTTACACAAGAAAAGCTTGCGGCAGCGGTGCAAGGTTTCCTGGGGAAACAGCTTCAGGTGCCACCGATGTTCTCGGCTGTAAAACATCATGGCAAACCGCTCTATAAATATGCCAGAAAAGGGAAGACCCTCGAACGCGAGGCGAAGGAAATTGAAATTAAGGAATTTTCCATCATTTCCTTTGCTCCGCCCAACGTCAGTTTCCGCGTTCGCTGCTCGAAGGGCACCTACATCAGAACTCTGGCAAATGACCTCGGCGAAATCCTAGGTTGTGGAGCCACACTAGTTGAACTGAGGCGAACACGTATTGGCGAGTATCGCGTGGAAAACGCCTTGACCATAAGCCAGTTCGAAAACTTGAAGAACGCGAGAGAACTCTCTCCAATCGAAACGGATGAACAGCCTCTACCTGCTTAGCGACGTTACCTACGTCAAGAATTCGGTTGTGACGGTCGGGACTTTTGACGGTGTCCACCTCGCACATCAGGAGTTGATACACGACGTCGTTCAACGCGCACACGAACGCAAGGGCAGAAGTGTTGTCATATCCTTTGATCCTCATCCGAAGGAAGTGCTGACGGTTAAACCACTTCATTTGCTGACATCCATGGAAGAGCGGCAGCAGATGTGTGAGGAGCTGGGGGTCGATGTGTTCTTTTGCACGGAGTTCACGTACGATTTTTCCCGACAGTCCTCGCGCGATTTCTATCTGCGATACGTCATTCAGGGCACTGGTGTGAGCGAAGTGGTTGAGGGCTACGATCACCACTTTGGACGAGATCGCGAAGGCAGTATCGAGGAGTTGCTGAAACTCGGTCGGGAATTTGAGTTCTCCGTCGATGCCCTGAAGCCGGTCTATGTCGATGAGGAAGTTGTGAGCAGCAGCCAGATCCGGCAACACCTTCTTCAGGGACGCGTTGATCGCGCACACCGATTGCTTGGCAGACCCTACCCGGTAGCGGGCACGGTTGTACGTGGCGACGGCCGGGGACGACAACTGGGATATCCTACGGCGAATCTCCAGCTCTCGTCCAACAGGAAGATGATTCCTCAGGACGGAATCTACTTCGCTCACGTTGAGATAGACTCCACTGTGTTTGCGTGCATGGTGAGTATCGGCGTGCGGCCGACATTCTTCACACACGGCCAGCGAACCATCGAGGCACACCTCCTCGACTTTGACGCAGATCTCTACGGAAGAACGATTACGCTCCAATTCCTGAAGCGTCTACGCGAAGAACGAAAATTTGACAGCGCTGCACAGCTGATTGAACAAATGAACAAGGACAAAGAGGAGAGCCGCAGGCTTGAGCAGGAGTTTCACGCGTCGCTTCCTCAACCGAAGTATGCACGTTGAAAACGCAATGGAAGAACACATCAGCACATTTTAAAGGAGTCGCAATGCCTATTACCAAAGAACAAAAAACCGAGCTCATCAAGAAATACGGAAAGACTGAGACCGACACCGGCACGCCGGAAGTCCAAATTGCCATCCTTACGGCGCATTTGAACTCTCTCTCACCGCATCTTGATACTCACAAGAAAGACCACCACGGCCGCTTGGGATTGCTCAAGATCGTCGGAAAACGACGCCGTCTGTTGGACTATCTGATGAAAAAAGACATTAATCGATATCGCAAGATCATTCAAGAGCTCGACATCCGCAAATAGGTTGCGCGTGTGGTGCTCTCACCTTGAGCTGACAATTCAGCTCTCATTGAAAGAAAGAAGCAGGTCATGATCGTAACAAAAGAAGTTGAAGTAGGCGGTAAAGTGCTCTCGTTCGAGACAGGCCGCTTTGCCAAACAAGCCGACGGTGCCGTTATGGTTCGCTATGCCGATACCATGGTGTTGGCAACAGTCGTGAGCGCCAAAGAAATCAAAGAGGGTCAGGACTATTTCCCTCTCCAGGTGGAGTATCGCGAGAAAACCTCGGCCGCTGGACAAATTCCTGGAGGATTTTTCAGGCGTGAAGGTCGTCCCACGGAGAAAGAGATACTCTCTTCCCGGCTTATTGACAGGCCAATCCGCCCGATGTTTCCGGAAGGCTACTTCAACGAGACACAGGTCCTCGTGACCGTTTATTCCTCCGATTCACAGCACGACGGCGACATCCTCGGAGCTTGCGCCGCATCAGCGGCGCTGATGATTTCTGACGCACCGTTTGATGGCCCGATTGCCTCAGTTCGCGTCGGACGGCTCAATGGCCAATTCGTGATCAATCCCACATACGATGAATTGGAACATAGCGACATGGACGTCACAGTCGCCGGAACCGAAAGCTCCATCGTCATGGTCGAGGGTGAGTCCAAGGAGATTTCCGAAGCGGACATGCTCGAAGCCCTCAGGATCGGACACGAGTCAATCAAGCTCTTGTGCAGAGCACAGATCGACCTGGCAAAGCAAAGGGGAAAGCCAAAGCGTCCCGTTGCTCAGTCTCAGCTGCCTGACGGATTGACAGACTCCGTAAAACAACTGGGAGAAGCCAAGCTAAAGGAACTCAGCCGGACTGTTCTGACAAAAGAACAGCGGGCGGAGGCTACAGCAAAAGTGTACGAGGAAGTAAATCAGGCACTCGCGGAGAAGTATCCTGAGCAATCAGAACTGATCGGGACGCTCCTGCATGAGCTGGAAAGCCAAGCGATGCGTTCCACCATCCTCAACGAGGGGAAGCGCCTCGATGGACGTGGACTCACCGACATACGTCCAATCACATGTGAAATCGGATTGCTTCCGCGCACACATGGCTCGGCCCTCTTCACACGGGGTGAAACGCAAAGTCTCACCACTGCTACTCTCGGGACGAAACGCGATGAGCAAATCATCGAAGGTCTGATGGCTGAGACGACCAAGCGCTTTATGCTGCACTACAACTTCCCTCCGTTTAGTGTTGGTGAAGTAGGTCGGGTGAGCGGCCCGGGAAGACGAGAAATCGGACACGGAAACCTCGCCGAACGCTCATTGAAGAATCTCATCCCTGCGGAAACCGAGTTTCCATATACAATCCGCGTTCTCTCCGACATCCTCGAATCGAACGGTTCGTCTTCGATGGCGACAGTCTGTGCCGGAACGCTTGCACTCTTCGACGCCGGTGTTCCTTTGAAGCGCCCCATAGCTGGAATCGCCATGGGCTTGGTCAAGGAAGGCGGGAAGGTTGCTATCCTGAGCGACATTCTCGGCAATGAAGATCATCTTGGAGATATGGATTTCAAGGTCGCCGGAACGACTGAGGGCATCACTGCTTTTCAGATGGACATTAAGATTCAGGGGATCACCCTGGAGATCATGGACAAGGCGCTGCAGCAGGCAAAAGCAGGCCGCTTCCATATCCTCAATGTGATGAGCCAGACAATTGCCCAGCCGCGCGCTGATCTCTCTCAGTACGCGCCACGGCTCCAGACCATCAAGGTCCCGGTGGATATGATCGGAATGATCATCGGACCCGGTGGTAAGAATATCCGTCAGCTGGTAAAAGACACCGGTGCGGAAATCAACATCGAAGATGATGGCACTGTCACTGTTGCTGCAGTCTTGAAGGAATCAGCGGACAAGGCGATGGACGCCATCCGCAAGATGACCGAATTGCCGGAGGTGGGCAAAACATATACCGCGACGGTGAAGAAGATTATGGAATTCGGTGCATTCGTTGAAATCCTTCCTGGCAAAGAAGGACTCGTGCATATCTCCCAACTCGACACGAAACGTGTTGAGAAGGTTGAGGATCTGTTCAAGGTCGGAGATACGCTTGAGGTGAAACTTATGCTGATCGATTCTGAAGGACGACTTAATCTCAGTCGTAAGGCCACACTACCCGGTGGCGAAAATGCCCAGGAGGAGATGAGCAAGGCCCGCGAACGACGAAGCAGTTCGCCGCGCGATAGGGGTCATTCGGACCACAAGAGACACTAAGCGGATACGGTTCGACAGGTCACAAATCCTCACACCATCGATGTCCCGCAAGGACGAAGCAGGAGTGAGGATTTCTTTTTCTAGGTTGTATGGACAAGCGCATAACCAAATCCAAAGGGCTCAGGGGCACCGTAACCGTCCCCGGCGACAAGTCGATCTCTCATCGGGCATTGATGATCTCCGCCCTGGCCAAAGGGCAATCGGAAATTGCAGGACTTCTCAACGCTGCCGATCCGACGAGCACCCGCACATGTTTGGGCGCCCTTGGTATCCAATTTGACTGGAGCGGTGATTTGTTGCGCGTTCATGCAAAAGGGCTGAGCGGCCTTCAGGCTCCCAAGTCGATCTTAGATGCCGGTAATTCCGGAACGACGATACGACTTCTTTCCGGAATTCTCGCAGGCCAGCCATTCTCGTGTAGCATCACTGGCGATGATTCGCTTCGTTCGAGGCCGATGAAGCGTAT
>JAPLFP010000308.1 GCA_026390585.1 Ignavibacteriales bacterium
AGACTTGGCATCGGACGCATTAACCGGGGAACCATCAAGATTGGGTCTCCGATGAAAATCGTTCACCGGGATACTTCCGTGGAAGACGCCCGGGTGACAAGAATCTATGTCTTCGAAGGCCTGAAGCGCGTCGAGGTAAACGAAGCAAGTGCCGGCGACATCGTAGCGCTGGCGGGCATGGAGGATGTCGACATCGGTGAGACGATCGCCGATGCGAGCGACCCGGCCCCGCTCCCGTTCGTGTCGATTGAAGAGCCAACGCTCTCAATGAATTTTGTGGTCAACAATTCGCCCTTCGCAGGGCTCGAAGGAAAGTATGTCACTACCCGTCATCTCGGAGAACGGCTGGCGAAGGAGATTCGCTCGAACGTGAGTCTGAGGGTCGAGCTGACTGATTCGCCTGACATTTTCAAAGTGTCCGGCCGCGGTGAACTTCACCTGGGCATTCTCATCGAAACCATGCGGCGGGAGGGCTACGAGTTCCAGGTCTCGAGGCCCGAAGTCATTTACAAGTCGATTGCAGATGTCACATGCGAACCGATGGAACATGTGGTCATCGACGTGCCGGATGAGTTTGTCGGAACGGTGATCGAGAACATGGGACAGAGGAAAGGGGAGATGAAGAACATGATTCAGGTGCAGGGGAGCACCCGCCTTGAATTCATCGTTCCCGCGCGGGGGTTGCTTGGATTCCGTTCTGAATTTATGACTCAGACCAAGGGCACGGGCATCCTGCATCACAATTTCCACAGTTACGAACCCTATAAGGGTGATCTCTCACATCGGAACCGTGGGTCGTTGATCGCGCTCGAAGACGGTACTTCAGTCGCGTACGGCATGTACAAAGTGCAGGAACGCTCGACGTTCTTCATCGAACCGGGCATTAAAGTCTATCGAGGCATGGTCGTCGGTGAGAACGCGCGCGAGCACGACATGGTCATCAATGTCTGCAAGACAAAGCACCTGACCAATATGCGGGCCTCCGGCTCCGACGAGGCGATTCGCCTTGAACCGCCGCACATTCTGACGCTTGAGCAAGCAATAGAATGGATCGGAGAAGATGAGTACGTCGAAGTGACGCCGCATTCCATTCGGCTTCGCAAGAAATACCTCGATCACAACGAGCGGAACCGGATGTCGAAGAAGAAAGCTGAAGTTGTAGAATAGCAGCAGAGTTGTCATCGCCCTGCCGCTGTCGTCCTGTACAATTCCGCACAACGCATGTTCTCAACACGCACAGATTGGGATCTTCGACCCTCTCCGTTGTTCACCCTCCTGCAGCAAAAGCGTGCCAGTGGGGAGGAACTCCTTGATCTCACCGAATCCAACCCAACGAAGTGCGGCTTCATCCATCATTCATCGAAGCTCGTCGGTCCCGAATCACTTCAGCGTTCGATGCTCTACGAGCCGGATCCCAAAGGTCTTCTCTCAGCCCGTCAGGCGATCTCCGACTGGTACAAACGCCAGAACATCTCCGTAACCCCTGACCGAATCATCCTGGCCTCGAGCACAAGCGAAGCATACTCGTTTCTGTTCAGACTTCTCTGCAATGTCGGTGATGTGGTTGCCGTTCCAAAACCGAGCTACCCTCTGTTTGAATACCTCGCCCGTCTGAATGATGTTCTGTGCCAGGATTATCGTCTGGCCTACGACGGCGAATGGCACGTCGACCTTTCCTCGGTTGATGAGGCTCTTTCTTCGAATGCTGAAGCTCTCATTCTTGTTCACCCCAACAACCCGACCGGCTCATTCGTGAAGAAGGAAGAACGGGATCGAATCGTGTCCGAAGCTCGGGCCCGAAAAATACCGATCATTGTGGACGAGGTCTTCAGTGCGTTTTCGTTCGCCAACGATGAACGATGCGCAGTCAGCTTCGCAGGGACAGAGTCAACGCTGACGTTCACGCTCAATGGGATGTCGAAACTCCTCGGACTTCCTCAGATGAAATTGGCCTGGATTGTCGTCTCGGGTCCGGATGAAGAGTGTGCGAAGGCGGTGCAGCGTCTCGAGGTCATCGCAGATACCTATCTCTCCGTTGGCACTGCGGTTCAGCAGGCGCTTCCGCAACTCCTGAACAATCCTGAAGCAATGACGCAGAAAATTCTCACTCGCACGAGAAGCAACTATGAGTCTTTGCGAACTGCGTGCGCGGCCGGATCGCCTGCTACGCTTCTTCACTGTGAAGGGGCGTGGAATGCAATTCTGTGCCTACCGGCGAAAAGATCGGATGAAGAATGGGCTCTCGAGTTGCTCCAGAGCTTAGGAGTTCTCACGCATCCCGGCCATCTGTTCGACATCGAGGCCAAATCGTGTATTGTCGTCAGCTTGCTGCCGGAGCACAAGGTGTTTTCTGAGGGGATCCGGAGGATTCTCGCCGCCGTCGAGTGACGGGTGACGAGAAGCCATCTCAAAAATGTCACGTCACAAAGTGACGCCTTCGAGGTAAAGGCGTAAATCGCGCCTGTAACGAGATTCAACCCAGTCCTTGCGAGGAGTCCCGTTGCTTTCTGACGGGACGACGAAGTTCCGCTCTATGAATCCCGCTCGTAGGCGGAATCCAGAAGCGGGGCAATCTGAACTGCGCTCGACAGATTGCTTCGCAGAGAACGCTCGCAATGACATCAAGCTTGGAGTCATTGCGAGGAGCGAAGCGACGAAGCAATGAAAAACAAACCCTGTCATTCCCGCGAAAGCGGGAATCCAGGACTGAGCTTCACACACGCACCGAGCCGATGCCGTTCACGTTCTGGATCCCCGCTTTCTCGCTCAACAACAGCGGGACGCACAAAACGCGAAAGCAAGCGGGGATGACAGTAGAAATCACTTCGCAAAAAGCGTTCGCAATGACTCGTTGTTTTTGTTTTTTGCGAGGAGGGTCACTTTGCGTGAGAATATTTCCTATCCCTAGAGTGTTGTTGAGATAGGTTCTCGACAGAGTGAGCTAGATGCAATTCTTTGTTTCGATCGCGAAGGATACCGTGACTGACGCCGATCCCAAAAGAAAGGTCGCAGTTCTGATTACCCGCGTGTTCAACTCCTACCTGTCAGAATTCCTCATCATCACGAGGCGGGCGAAGACGACGTTTGAGCAGAGAGACTGGCGGGGAGGAAAGAGAGACGCGACCGAACGGCTCAGTGTGTATGAAAAAGTCCTGTCTCAAATTGCTGTTCAAATCGAAGGCATCCTTGGTCGTGATGCGACCGATCGCCAAACGTGGATAGCCATCAAACGTATCTTCGCCCCACTCATTGCCGGCATCCAGAATGAGGATATCGCCGAGACCTTCTTCAATTCTGTAACAAGAACGCTTCTGAAGACCGTCGGCATCGACAGAGAGGTGGAGTTCTTTCACCTCGAGACGAGGCCTCCGGTAGCAGGACCCGGTCCTCCCCTGTACAGGAAGTTCGAAGATCATCGTCCAACGGTGGAACTCATCCGGGCGATCGTCGCTGACCATCAGCTCAATGCGCGGTACGAAGACCTCGACCGTGATATTGAATTGGCGGCAAATGAAGTGGACCTGATGACGTGGCCTTTCGTCCGGAGCGGCAATCGCTATTCGGTGGAGATTCTCACCCCATGTTTCTACAGGAATAAAGTTGCATACATCGTGGGGAGAATACTTCTGGGCTCGCGTATTGTGCCTATGATCATCCCTTGCTGCAATGATGATTCCGGAATCCATGTTGATTCTGTGCTGCTGGACGAAGCTGACGCAAACAACGTGTTCGGCTTCGCGTATTCCTATTTTCATGTTGAGGTACAGGTACCGAGTGACCTTGTTGCCTTCCTGCGCACCATCATGCCGCATAAGCCGGTTGCAGATCTCTACAACGCTCTTGGTTTCAATAGACACGGCAAGACGGAATTCTACAGGGATCTGCACAGGTTCGTTCACGTCTCAAAGAAACAGTTCGTCACGGCTCCCGGCAGAGAGGGAGCTGTGATGACGGTCTTCACGCTCCCGAACTACAACTACGTCTTCAAAGTCATCAAGGACCAGCCCTGCTTCCTCCGGTCTGCCTCGATCACTGATAAAACAATCGACAAGACAGAAGTGAAACAGAGATACAAATTTGTCACGCATCGGGACAGAGTGGGAAGACTTGTTGATACGCAGGAATTCGAGAACGTCAGGTTCAAAGCGAAGCGATATTCCGAGCAGGTTTTGCATGAATTCGAGGTCGCCGCCAGAAACTCGGTCTCACGCCAGGGTGAGTATGTTGTTATCAGTCACCTCTACCTGCAGCGAAAAGTGACGCCGTTGCCAATCTATTTTCAGGAAGAGAATGACTCTGCGGCCATCCGTCAGGTGGTTATTGACTTCGGTTACTTCATTAAAGATCTTGCCGCGACCGGACTCTTCCCGGCGGACCTCTTTAATACCTGGAACTATGGAGTCACGGAAGGGAACAGGGTCGTACTGTACGACTATGACGATGTCATCCCGCTGGAAAACGCGACATTCAGACGCAAACCAGGCGCGATGGATGAATACGAGGAAATGAACCCTGAGGAGGATTGGATCATCGCTGAGTCGACTGATTTCTTCGTCGACGAAATCGACTCCTTCGTCGGCATTCCTTATGCGCTTCGGGGCATCTTCAATTCGGAACACAAAGATCTTTTTACGATGGGGTTTTGGGAAAACATCAAAGCGCGGGTCGCTGAGGGGGAGATCATCGACATCATCGCATATGGCAGGGACAAACGATTTCGACGGATAACGCGGGAAGCATAGAATCCCTTCCGACGACGCAGAAAGCGGTTCAAAGATCCAACTCGTCACAAAGGTCTTGACAGTCTGGTAAGACCTTTCTTAGCTTGTGCTCATCTCTCGCAGGGCACAACCGTCTTCACAGGGCTCCGGACTTTGGAAAAAGAGCCGGAAACCGAGAACTCTTCGAGCACCCTGAGCGTTCATTGAAGAAAGGTCGGGGGTGCTCTGCAACTCGATCCAGCTGCAACATAGATGCTCTGGTCTTCGTATTGAGGGAAGCGCATTTCTCTCTTTTCATCACAATTCCATCTCATCAATCAGAGGTACCCATGGTCACACATCGATGGTCACGCGTTGCAGGCACGCTTGCGTGCCTCGCGCTTCTTCTCCAGATCGGTCTGGCAGACAACGAGGGCTACAACGTCCCGGTTGAATACCAGAAGCTGAGCAATGGACTGAAAGTCATTCTTTCCCCCGATCATACTGCACCCACCGTGGTTGTGGCAGTCTACTACAATATCGGTTTCCGTATCGAACCGAAAAACCGCACAGGGTTTGCTCACCTGTTTGAGCACATGATGTTTCAGGGGTCGGAGAATCTGGGAAAGATGGAATTCATCCGGCTCGTTCAACGCAACGGCGGTGTTCTGAACGGGTCAACCCGTTTCGATTTCACAAACTACTTTGAAGTCGTTCCTGCTCACAAACTGGAAACAGCGCTGTGGGCTGAAGCGGACCGCATGAAGGGTTTGAACATCACGCAGGAGAATCTGACCAATCAGCAAGGAGTGGTAAAGAACGAAGTACGGGTCAACGTTCTCAACCAGCCTTATGGCGGATTTCCGTGGCTCGACATGCCACAATACGCCAATGTCAACTGGAACAACGCGCACAATTTCTACGGTGACATGAAGGACCTGGACTCGGCAACACTGACCGACGTTCAGCAGTTCTTTAAAACGTTCTACGCTCCCAATAACGCGGCCATCGCCGTCGTGGGAGATTTCGATCCCAAAGAAGCGCTGGCGTTGATCAAGAAGTACTTCGGCGGCATACCGTTGACACCGCAGCCGCCAAAACCCGACCTGACAGAACCCCGTCAGGAACAGGAAAAGCGATTCACAAAGCAAGACACGCTTGCGAACCGTCCGGCAATCGCCATCGCATACCACATGCCGGAGAGAAACACACCCGAGTTCTACGCAATGGGATTGTTGGATCAAATCCTTTTGCAGGGGGACGACAGCAAGTTGATCCAAAAACTTGTCAAGGCCAAAGGGTATGCTGGCGGAGTCGAGGGAGGAATCAATCTCCTGGGGAACATGCACAACTACAACGGCCCGATGCTCTGGATGGCCAGCCTCATTCACGACAAGTCGGTAAGCGCCGATGACATTCTGAAAGCGTGGGATGAAGTCATGGACGACGTTACTTCAAAGCCGATCGATCGCGCAACGGTCGAACGCGCGTTGGTAAAACTCCGATCGAATTTCTACGACAATGTGGGAGGGTTTTTCGGATTTGGCAGGGCGGATCTCCTCGCTTCCTTTGCGCTGTTTGACGATAATCCGGCACGCATCAACACACTGGAAGATCAGTTCAAGAAAGTGACCCCCGAGTTGATGCAGAAGACCGCGCGCGAATATCTGCGCTCGACCAACCGGACCATTCTGATCATCGAACCGAAATCAGGCTCATAAGGAGAGAAGCCATGAAACGAATTGTCTTGAGTATTCTGATAACAGTTCTCGTGCTGAGCATTCCTGCCGCAGCACAGAAGCAGCTCCCGCCAGAAGGGGGCAAACCGAAAGACTTCTCGCTGCCAACGAAGCAGCAATTCAAGTTGTCGAATGGAATGGAAATCACCTTGGTTCCCTTCGGCATAATTCCGAAAGTCTCCGTCAGGATTGTCGTCCGGGCCGGCAACATCAACGAGAAAGAAAATGAGGTTTGGCTGATGGACATTCTCGGCGAGCTCATGAAAGAGGGGACCAAGACCCGTTCCGCCGAGCAGGTTGCCCAAGAAGCTGCCGCCATGGGAGGCGATGTGAATATTGGTGTTGGGCCCGACCTGACGACGATTTCAGGGGATGTACTCTCTGAGTTTGGTCCGAAACTGATCCGGCTTCTGGGTGATGTCATCAGGAACCCGCTCCTGCCGGAGTCGGAGCTTGCTCGTCTGAAAAAGGATCGGGTGCGCGATTTGAGCGTTCAAAAATCTCAACCGGGAAGCCTTGCGATGGAAGAATTCCGCAAAACAATGTATCCCAACCATCCGTACGGCAGAGTGTTCCCGACTCAGGAGATGATCGAGAAGTACACCATCGACGATGTCCGATCGCTCTATAAAAACAACTTCGGTGCTCAACGGACCACTCTCTTCGTCGCCGGACGGTTTGATGCAAAGGCGATCGAAGGAGCGGTACGGGAAGCGTTCGACGGTTGGGAAAAAGGTCCGGCAATCTTCGTGAATGTCCCCAAGCCCGTGACGCAAAAATCATTTGGTTTGGTGGAGCGTCCCGGCGCTCCGCAATCGACCATTTATGTGGGCATTCCCGTCATCAATCCGTTTGACAAAGACTACGTAAAAATGGCGGTCACCAATTCCCTTCTCGGCGGGTCCTTCGCATCGCGTATCACCGCAAACATCCGTGAGAAAAAAGGATACACGTATTCACCGTACAGTCAGGTCTCCTCCCGATATCGGGACGCGTACTGGGTGGAGATTGCTGACGTCGGCACCGATGTGACAGGAGCAGCTCTCAAGGAGATCTTGGGTGAAGTAAAGCGACTCGCGACCGAGCCCCCTCCGGAAGAAGAACTGAAGGGAATCCAAAACTACATCGCCGGGACGTTTGTTCTGCAGAACTCCACACCACAGGGAATCATCGGTCAGCTGAGCAATCTGAAACTGCACGGCTTGCCGGATTCCTATTTGGCAAACTACGTGAAGAATGTCTACGCTGTGACGCCGCAGGATGTTCAACAGATCACGAGCAAATACATCCGCGCCGATGATATGACATTAGTTGTGGTTGGCGACAAGAAGAAGGTAGAAGAGCAGATCAAAGATTACGCGACCCCGAGTCCTGAGAAGAAGTAGAAGAGGCACTCGGCCGTTTCAAAGCACTTGAGCGGACAGCCCGTCAGATCACTTGACGGGCTGTTTCTTTTTGGTCACACTTCTTTTCCGCGGGGGAGCCGCCTTGATTTCATCGAGTTTCTCATGCAGCTGCTGCAACATCAGTTCGGATTTCAGGTTGACCTCATAGTCCTGTTCCGCTCGTAAGCGATCCTTGATTTGCGCCCTGTTCTGACTCATCATGATCAGAGGTGCCTGAAGAGATGCAACCAAAGCAAGAATAAAATTGAGGAAGACAAATGGGTATGGGTCGAAAGGCCTGAACAACAATTCAACGATGTTCAAGAGGCACCATGCACCAATACCCACAAGAAAGTAGATGACAAACTTCCAGCTTCCGACAAAATCCGCCACCCTGTCGGCAAGTCTGTCTCCAACACTCATCTGTTCGTCCATTTCCTCGTTGATATTCTTGGAAGCCATGGATGTCACGAGCTCATTGGTCGCCTGGAGACGCTTGCCGATCTCACTGATCATTGAGATGGCAACGATGGGGCGTGTCGACAAGAAATTGATGAACTCCTCCCGCCACATCTCAAGGAGTCGGCAGTCTTCAATTGCTCTTGCCGTGGCTGTTCTCGGCAGGCCGCTGATGAGGGCAAGTTCCCCGAAAAAGCCGCCCCTATTGATGGTTGAGACACGAATGTCTTCCTGATCCTCTCCGGAAAGGACACAGATCTCTACTGCTCCGTCTTCAACAATGAACATGGAAGACCCGACATCCCCTTTGCGAAACAGAACCTCTGACTTCCGGATCGTACGCTCGTGCCAGAGCAGTGTAAGAAGGTTGAGATCCTCCGCGGAGAGGTTTTCGAACATCGGTATGTTGGTGAGAAATTCTCGGGTAGTCATAAAGGTTCAACGCCTCCTGCACAATGATAAGAAATCAGCGAGGAAGAAGAAAGTATCGATATTCAATATTGAAATGGTGAGAATGATGTCGTATCTTACGTCAAGTGATGTGAGCGTTGGACGCTTAGCTCAGCTGGTTCAGAGCGCCGCCCTTACAAGGCGGAGGTCGCTGGTTCGATCCCAGCAGCGTCCACAAAGCTTCTGCGAAGATTTGCTCCACCAGTTTCACGAGATCATAGCCGCCGGCTGAGCGTTTTGTGCGAAGTCCCGACGTTTTGTGTCGGGATTCGATCCCAGCAGCGTCCACAAAGCAATTCTCCAATCCCGGAAACAAAAAACCCCAGCAGTTCTGCCGGGGTTTTTTGTTTTGTGATGGTGTGTGGCTTCAGATCCCTCGAATCGACAAATCCTTCGACTCGCGGAGTTTACCCCGCTGAAAGCGGGGCTCGCTCAGGACGTCGATCCTCGGGATGACAACTGAGAAACGTCACGATTATTCAGATCCTTCGTCCCAGACAACGGGACTCAGGATGACGACTGAGAAGCGTCGTCACTTTAGGAGCATCAGTTTCTTTGACTGTTCGAATACTTGTCCCTTTTCCGATGTCACGGACAACCGGTACAAGTACATTCCGCTCGGCAATCCTGCAGCGTTCCAGTTCACGCTGAAGGTGCCCGGATCCTTCTGCTCATTCACGAGCGACGCCACCTCGACTCCGAGGATGCTATAGACTTTCAGCGTGGCAAATCCTTGTTGAGCAAGAGAGAAGCTAATCTTCGTTGATGGATTGAACGGATTGGGATAATTTTGTTCCAACGCGAAAGAGTTTGGCACCGAGTTCCCAGTATTCTCCACAGCGCTGAGAGGGGCAGTTCCGCTGAATGCCAGGTCGTCGACCAGGAAATACGAGCCGGCGTGGGGAGGCGAGCTTGTCCCACTGGAGCCGCCGATCGTAATCATGATCATTCCGGTATCCGCGGCGGTGGTAGACACATAGATGAGTGGCGCCGAGAACTGTTTCCAGGAAGATGAACTCCCCAAACTTGCGCCGCCGGCTGCTACTGGAGCCGTCAGCTGACCCTTGTAGAGCACCACAGTAACATAAGCGGAATCGGTTGTTCCGGCGGCCGGGAAGAACTGATAGTAACCCGTCAGAACTGCTGAGCGCTGCGACCAGGGAAATCCAGGTATGGTCGTAAGGGTCGGAGGTATTGGATTCGTCGCAAACGCCACAACCGTCCCTTTTGCAGAGGAGCTGCCCGAGTGTGCCGTGGTCGACTGTGTCACGGTCGTGTAAAAGCCTGGAATGTTACCCGTCGCCCAGCCCGTCGGGGAGTTGAGGACGGGGATCCAGGTTTCGAATCCCGCATTCGGTATCTGAGCAAAAGCGGTGAGCGCGCCACAGAACAACAATGCAGTAGCACTAAGTAGTATCAAGGATCTCTTCATTGAGACCTCCATTGATTGAATATGTGGGGATGGGATTGGATTCGTCGGAAGGCTGTCGGTCTTGATGTTTCTTCGTTAGTTTCAAGACTGCCACTACCTTCAAGGGTAACGAAAAACATTCGCACTTGCAACTGGAGGATCATCATCGTGGGCCTGCTACGTCGAGGATGGCCTCAGCGCTTCGCGTCACCACCCGCTTCACCCGCCTTGCACTTACGGGTATAAGCTGTTATACTTGCCAGATGAAATCCATTGTCGTCATCGAAGACAACAAGGATAACCGCCTTCTCGTCCGTTCACTCCTCAGTGAGTTCTATCATATTACTGAATACGAGACAGGATTTGAAGCCTTCCGCGGGTTCCGGGACAATGTGCCGGACCTCATTCTGCTCGACATCTCTCTCCCTGGCATGGATGGTGTCGAAGTCCTCGCTCAATTAAGAAACGATGAAAAGCTCAAGAAGATCCCCGTCATTGCCCTCACCGCCCACGCCGTCAGCGGAGATCGCGAACAGTATCTCGCCTCTGGTTTCAACGACTACATTGCCAAGCCGATCGTTGATGAAGATGCATTTGTTCAGGCAATCGAGCGATGGTTGACCCACGCCGCATAAAACCGTCCTTCCCCGGACGGCATGACTTCCGAGCGCTCCCGCTGTTGGCAGGCCCGACCTTTGTTGGAATTGTCGTATTGCTGTTCTTGTTCCTCCTTCCCGCGCAGTCACTTCAAGCGCAGACCGAGCGCCCCGTTGCCCTGGATCCCCATAAGGCACTCTCACAATACACGCATCAGGTTTGGGAAACTGGCAAAACCCCCTTGGAGGGAGCAATCCGTGTGATTCTTCAGTCGAGAGATGGCTATATCTGGATTGGCACGCAGGAAGGGTTGTACAATTTCGACGGCGAACGTTTCACTATCTATAACTCTAGCAATACCGCGGAGATGAAAAGCAGCAGCGTCTATGCTTTGGTGGAGGATCAGGAAGGGACGTTGTGGATTGCGACACGGGATGGGCTCCTGGCATACAGAGAAAACAGCTTCAAACGATATAGCGTCAAAGACGGCCTCACCTCAAACTCTCTCCTCTCACTCTGTGTCGACCGACAGGGAGTTCTCTGGATCGGCTCCATGGGAGGCGGTGCGGTGCAGTACTTCGATGGGTACTTCAAACCGTATGCATTTGAAGGTGATTTGAGATTCGGAACGATCTGGAGCCTCTGCTGTGCCAGAGACAGCAGCATGTGGATCGGAACCTCCAGCGCCGGTGTCGCTCGCATCAAGAACGGCCGGGAAAGCCGCTACACGATGCGAGGAGGAATGCTCACGGATGTCATTCGGAGCATCAGCGAGGCGCGAGACGGAAGCATCTGGGTTGGATCGCACCTCGGTGTGAACCGTATCAAGGAGGGCAAAATATCGACGCTCTCATCGAAAGACGGTCTCACCAGCGAAGTTGTCATGCAATTGTTTGTGGACAGTCAGGGAAGTCTTTGGATTGGCACCGGTGGCGGTGGCCTGAACCGATTTGCACAAGGGAAGATCAGTTCGTTGACCTCGAAGAGCGGATTGACAAACGACAATGTTCTTTCCTTTCTCGAAGATCGTGAAGGGAATCTCTGGGTCGGCACCGCCGATGGACTCAATCAGTACAAAGACGAAGCGTTCACAACGTTCACCTTAGAGGAAGGCCTTTCCAATGATGTTGTCTGGTGCTCACTGGAAGACTCAAAGGGAGTGATGTGGCTTGGAACGAACAGCGGACTCAACCGCGTTCAACGGTCCGGGATTCAATCCTACACTATGAAGAACGGTCTCTCGAATAATACAGTGAGGGCCCTCTGCGAAGATTCGAAAGGAACGCTCTGGATCGGGACGTACGGCGGGGGCCTCTGCGAAATGAGAAATGGACGCATCGTCCGCTCGAGTCTGAACAGGCCTCAACTTGCATTCGTCTACAGCATCTTTGAGGATCTCCTCCACGTTCTGTGGATTGGAACGAGCGACGGACTTTTTTCGGTTGTCGATGGCCGGTTGAAACGGTACTCGAGTTCCGATGGGTTGACCGGAAATTTTGTCCGGTTTGTGGGCAACGAACAAGCGGGAGGACTCTGGATCGGAACCACCGAGGGACTCTCTTTCTTCTCATCGAACCGTTTCACGAACTACACGGCGCGTGACGGTCTCTCCAGTAATGCCATGATGTGTTTCTATCAAGACCGGGATGAAGTGCTTTGGTTCGGAACAGTTGATGGTGGATTGATTCGTTCAAAGGGGGCGATGTTCACTTCTTTCACCATGCGCGATGGTTTGCCGGAAAACAATGTGTACCAGATCCTGGAGGATGACCTGGGCAATCTCTGGCTCGGCGGTGATCGCGGGATTTGCCGGATTAACAAGAAGGAGCTTAACGATTACGCAGCAGGGAAGATTGGTTACTTCTCGACCATGACTTTCGGAAAGAAAGACGGGCTCAAAGCGCGGGAATGCAATGGCGGCTCACAGCCTTCATCCTGGAAGTCAAAAGACGGGCGGCTCTGGTTTTCCATGGTCAAAGGAGTTGCGGTTATTGATCCACGAAACCTCAAAATCAATACGGTTCCCCCGTCGGTGGTTGTTCAGCATCTTCTTGCCGACAATCGCGAAATCCGCTTCTCCAAGGGAGGTGTTCTGGATGCCGGGGTTACCAGGATTGAGTTCCGCTATGCCGCGCTCAGTTTCGTTTCCCCGCAGGATGTGACATTCAAATACATGCTGGAGGGATACGACAAGGATTGGGTCAACACCGGCAACGCCCGCGCTGTAACGTACACGAACATTCCGCCTGGCCGCTACACCTTTAGGGTCATTGCTGCCAACGAGGATGGTACCTGGAACTTCAATGGCGCATTTGTATCGTTCACCCTTCGGCCGTATATCTATCAAACGACCGTTTTCACCGTTTGCCTCGCGCTCGTTGTTCTTGGGGCGGCTGCGGGCGCCTATTCTCTGCGAACGAGACGACTGGTTCGCCGAACGCACGAACTCGAGTCGACTGTCGCACGGCGCACAGACGAAATCGTCAACCAGAAGGATGCTCTCCAACGCGCAAACAAGGAACTGAGCGAGCTTCTGAAGGAACTGGAAGAAAAATCTGGGCAGCTCGAAGTGGCAAAGATCCGTGCCGAAGAAGCCAACCAGACGAAAAGCGCGTTCCTCGCGAACGTCAGCCATGAACTACGAACACCGCTGAATTCGGTGATTGGATTCACCAACATCATGCTCAAGAACAAAGCGAAGAACCTGAAAGAACAGGATCTGACATATCTGGACAGGATCCTGGAAAATGGCAAGCACCTGCTTGAGCTGATTGAGGACGTCCTTGATCTGTCGAGGATTGAAGCGGGGAGAATGGACCTCCGCCGATCGCCAGTCTCGCTCGAGATTCTGATCCACGAAACGATTGCACAAATTGAAGGGAAGCTCATCGGCAAGGAGATGACCATCGTCGCCGAGTTTCCGAGTCCGATGAAGCCGATTGAAACAGACCCCGGTAAGTTCAAACAGATCTTGATCAATCTCCTGGGAAACGCCATCAAGTTCACCGAACACGGCTCAATCAGGGTGCGGGTGGCCGTCGATCAACCGACACGCCGCCCTGTCCGAGTCGACGTCGTTGATACCGGCATTGGGATTTCCCGTGATCAGCAGCAGGTGATTTTTGAGCCGTTCACTCAGGGGGACGACAAAAAGACACGGAAGTACGGAGGGACTGGACTTGGACTCGCGATTTCCCGAACTTTGTGTGAGCTTCTGGGGTACACGATGGAAGTCCAGAGCGAAGTCGGGGTCGGTTCGACGTTCAGCATTCTTCTTGGTCTACAGTCGCGCAGGTCAGTGTATGCAGATCAGGAAATACTCCGAAAGGATCAATTGATGGGAAAAACACGAGAGACGCAGTCGAGGGATCCGCAAAACGTCGAAAAGGAAACCAAGGAAAAGATCCTTGTGGGACTGCAGCCGTTCTCCCACGGCGAGTGGGCCCATATGAATATCAATCGTGTCGCGCTCTTCGGCCGGAACCTCAATGAATCATTGTCGCCTCGCCAGTATGATCGCTTCAGGGCCGCGCTCACAGAATATCTTGTGAAGGTGCAACCCTCCATCACAAGAATCGCTCAACTGTTCCAGATTATTCATGTCGACCCCAATCTTGTCCAGACCCTGATGTTTCACACCGGTGAGCTTGGTACCGTCGCCGGTGCCCTAAGTCTCAACGCGCGAATTTCTGAAGAGGAGTCGCGCCGGTACGAAGCGGAGATCCCAAAACATGTCGATCAACTCCTGCACGCTTTTCGAGTCCTACGCGAGATGATGCTCCGGGAATTCCAGTGCAACCCCGGTGAGCTTCTTCAGGCGATCTTCGAAGAAAGGATCGCTTCCTCGAAGTCTGTGAAATTGACATATCCAAAACCGCTGTCGGTGAAGTATCCGCGCACCATCGGAACGAATGAGGATTTTGCCCGAATCATCGGATTGTTGATTGAGACTCCCTTGATTGGCCGGGAGTCCACTTCCGACATACGGGAATTATACTTTCTGGTTCGGACCGCTGGTGACCGATGGATGATGGAAATGCGTGATGGCACCGTAACCTTGGACTCCAGCGTCTGGGCAACCGTTTTTGAGCCGGCGTCCAGCGGAGAACCAAACAGGGGTCTTTCCCAAATTCCCCCAATTCTGGCCAAATACGGAGGGGATATCTGCATCAAAGAGACTGTTCGAGAAGGAGGCACAACCGTACTTCTGCGCCTCAAAGTGGCCAGTTGATGTTGTCCAAGGAGTCAGTCCCTGGGGTGTCAGGCACCATTTCTCCGAAGGAGCCCTTCGGGGCTGACACCATCTCGGCTGGTCTGGAGCAAATAACGTGTCAGGGTATGGACCCTGACACCCTAGGAACCCCTGAGGCGCGTTCTTGTGACATTCTCTCGTGCCGTGGTGTTCTTTCATCTTTCGGAAGTAATTGCTTAATTTGTAGAGTTCAGATCGTTCCCTAACGCTTCGCGTTCCCAACAGGTACCCATGGAGACTCTCCGCACGGTTCTGGTGTTAGATGATAATCGGGTCTTCCTCGAAGATTTCGAATCACTGATGGAGGGCACGTTCAAGATCATCACGACACAGTCGGAAGCCGATGCGTTTGAAACGCTGAGCCGGATGAAAATCGACGCGATGCTTCTTGACCTGATGCTCAGCGAAGGACAAAGCGGGCTCGATGTCCTGAAACGCGTCAAGGAGTCGATGCCGGATTTCCCCGTTATCATGCTGACAGCACACGCGTCGGTCGAGAGTGCCGTAGAAGCAATGCGTCTGGGTGCTTACAGTTACATCTCCAAGTCCCCGAAGATTGAGGAGCTCAGGGCCATCGTTGAGAAAGCGCTGGCGGAACGTGAACTCAAAAGAGACTACGAGTTGTTGCGCGAAGAGGTCCAACGCGTCTCCGGAAGCATTGTTGGCACCAGTCCGACAATGCAGCGAGTGTTCGAATCGATTCAGCGCGTGGCGATGACGGATGTGACGGTGTTGATCACCGGCGAGTCGGGGACAGGCAAGGAGTTGGTGGCTCGCGAAATACACGCTGCCAGCAAAAGAAGTCAACGCGTGTTCGTCACAGTCAATTGTGCGTCGCTCGTACGTGAACTGATTGAGAGCGAACTGTTCGGTCACCAGAAGGGATCGTTCACGGGAGCAACAGCGACCAAGCTTGGCAAGTTTGAGCTGGCAGACGGCGGTACGATCTTCCTGGATGAGATTGCGGAGCTCGATGTTCATCTCCAGGTGAAACTTCTGCGTGCGCTCCAGGAAAAGGAGATCGACCGCATCGGAGGTACGAGCCCGATTCCTGTTGACGTGCGGGTCCTTGCTGCCACCAATCGTGATTTGAATTTGATGACAGAACGGGGAGAGTTCAGGACTGATCTCTTCTATCGTTTAAACGTGTATCCGATTCACCTGCCTCCGTTGCGCGAACATCGGGAGGATATTCCGTTGCTCGTCGAGCACTCCCTGAAGCGGTTCGGAAGGTCTTTGAACAAGACTTCGATTCGGGTCAATCCTCTGGCACTGGATCAAATGATGCAATATAGCTGGCCGGGGAATGTCCGTGAGCTGGAAAACGTCCTTCAGCGCGCAATTCTGATTTCGCCCAGTGCGTCCATCGAACCGGACCATCTTCCGAGAGAAATTGCAGATACCAGCGTTCCGATCGTGGATGGCCAGACGCTTCCAGACATTGAGCGGGAGGCTCGTGATGCGGCAGCAAGGGTAGCCATTTATAGAGCGCTGGAGCGGGCGGATTGGAACATCAAAGAGGGGGCAAAGCTCCTGGGTGTGCCCGATAAGACGCTCTATGACAAGTGCTCTCGTCTTGGGATCAAGTTGAGGGGGATGCAGAGTTCAAAGCCAACCGACTAAGTTCTTATATTTGGCAAGGTTCAAGTCGAAAGAGGATGTCTCTTTTTAGTACGTTTCCTTCTATCTGCACACGACACGGCCAGCAAAAGCAACAAAGTCCCCTGTTTTCTTGACGAATCAGATTCCGGTATTTTCGGAAGGATTAAACCCGCATTTCTGGATTAGCCGGAAAACAGATATCCAATAATGAGCAGTTGGTCGAAAACACCATATAATCCGTATTTCTGGAACTTCTGAGATCGTGGTACTGTTTTTGAGTGAGTATCAAGAGTTGAAAATTCCTATTGATTCAAGTCTCCCAGTTTAGTAGATTCCCAAAGACCCCAAATGACAATCTTTCTAGATCTTGCTGGTTCTCTCGTTGTAAGAGCTTCCATGGTGACCGTAATGCTAGGTTTGACGGTGACCATGAATAATGCTCTGTACGAGACCACCCAGCGGACAAATGCAACGGCCACTGTTGCAGCGGTCGGAGAGATTATGTACACGGATCTTAACGAGGCCGTGGGTACGGGGTTCTCGACTTCAAACCCCTACCTAATGGTGTTCCAAGCGGACACGAGCGATCAATCAACGCCGTGGACAATTACATACGACGCTATGGAAACATACACTCGGACCCAGTGGGATCCCGTAGCTCATCAAAACGTTGATGTGGTGCTTCATCGGCTGTACCGCCAAAGCGGATCTCAGCGTGTATTGATCTCTGACAATCTTCAAAATGTGCAGTTCAGGTATTTCGATTCAGACGGCCAATCGCCGTCTTCGCCAGGTAACGTCAATTCGGTTCGAGTAACGCTCGTCGCAAAGATTGAGGGCGTCGAAAGTGGAGTAACAACAACCACCATTGATTTTAGGACATTTCCACCAAGTCTTAATTAACAGTTAGTCGAAAGGCACAACCATGGGGAGCTCAAAAACTCTACTTGTCAGCGCAACAATGCTGATCGTGGGGGTCTACGCGATCTCCCTGAAGAGCGTTCAGACCACCGCAATGCAGACCGCGCAGTCCCAGGTAAGTCGAATGCAAAGCGAACGGTTGGTTGATGCCGCGATGAGCGTTGCGCTCGATGATGTACAGAAATATGGTCCTCAAAACAAAACGATAACAGGGAAGAAAGCCCTTGGTGGAACGATAGACTATACCATCACCAAAAAATCGAGTTCCCTCGCTCAGATTGACATTGACGTATATATCGGGGGGGGGAAAACGAGACATGTGGTAGCACAGGTCGAGCAGGCAAAGAAGAAGAGCGGATATCGCAAGGTCCATCGCGGTGACTGGCGCGTTGCAAGCGTTTTTGTGAAAAAGGGCTAGCGTAGCAGCAACCTCTTAGCGACTCGACCTCTATGTCTTCGAACGAATATCGGGTTTGTCCCAAGTGTGGTAATTTCTCGCTGGCGCAGGAACGCCAGCATTTTTGTATATGGTGCGGAACCAAACTGGTTGGGGAGTGCCAGCAATGCGCCAAGCCGATCCTCTATCCGCACGGTCGGTTCTGTTATCATTGTGGTAGCCGGTATGGGTTCGCGAAAGTACATAACGGATTAGAGCAACGCCTGGTGAATACGTCCGAGTCAGCGGTGAAGGTTTGGGTGAGTGAGGAGGGGCGTACGCTTAAGTCTCAGTTTGTGCACGACGACCCGCTTGGCAAACGCAAGGTATAGCGCACCGAAGAGCAGCGACCCCCCATCAACTGTTAACCCTCGAAAGAACTCCTTTTTCACCTTCCTCCGACTGATTCCAATCTTCGTATTTCACAGGCATTCTCGCGTGTTCTAGCTAGAGAGTCGGTTGAAAAGTGTGGCCACGAAGCCGCGAAGACACAAAGGGTTTGAGATATCGTTTCCTTTTCTCTTATTACTCTTCGTGTCTCGGTGCCTTTGTGGCTAATAGTAGGTTTTCATCCAAGCTTCTAGTAGACGTCCAAAAGGATGCTCGTGGCCAGTGAAACTCAAAGCGTCAACCGCTATCGTCTTTGCCCAAAATGTGGTAACTTCTCGCATGTGCTGGAGGAGCAGTTCTACTGCATTCTCTGTGGAACAAAGCTCATCGAGCAATGCACTCAATGCGGAACATCGATCCTGCATCCGCAGGGAAAGTACTGTCATCACTGCGGGAGCGCGTACCGTGATCCGCTCGTTGGCAATGAGTAGAACGTATCTCAAAAACACTCTGTGAGAGAAAATAGTCTCACGCAAAGTCCCGCTGCTCGCAATGAACCAAAGCAACGAGTCATTGCGAGCGTTCTTTGCGAAGCAATCTATCCATCGACAGATTGCTTCGTCGTCCCGTCAGAAAGCAGCGGGACTCCTCGCAATGACTTGGTTGTATGTCGTTGCACTGCGGCTTGGCGCCTTTGCCTGCCTCGTGAAACTCCCTGAGGCAGGCGGGCGTGAGGTTTTTTGAGATGGCTTGTAGTCTTGAGTTCAGGAAGACTTGATGCCTCAATTGACCGCAACGGAATATCGAATCCAGGCAATAGATCAAAACAACCGCCCGGCGCAGCGATACATCACGGCGGTCTCGATCTTTGCTGCGCGCGAACGGGCACGCTCACTGGCAAAGACACAGGGATGGAAGAAGACATCGGTCGACAAGAAGAAATCCTACTCCTACCGTGTGCTGAGAGGGTCGACGCAGATCGATGGTGTCCAGAGCGCCTATTCAAAAGCCGAAGTCACTGCTGCGCTTGAGAAGCTCGGTTTCAAGGTAAAGAACGTCCGGCGATTCTACGATATTCGCTTCGCTGCATCTTCCGAGGAAGTAGTAACGTTCATCGGAACAAGTGCCAAACTGCTCGAACAAAAACTCCCCTACAACGAAATTCTCCAGATCATGTCGGGCCACGTCCGGGACAAGAACCTCCGGAGTGCGCTCAAGGCCATTATCCGCGACCTCAAGGAAGGTGTCGACTCGCGCGACGCATTTCTGCGGCAAGGGAAGGTCATCGGACACGACACTGCTCTGATGCTGGGCATCGCTTCGAAGAGCGGGGACATGAAAGCGATTTTCGAGAGCGTAGCCCGATTTGTAGAACGACAGGCCGATTTCCGCAAGGGTTTGATGAGTTCGATGATTCTCCCCGCCGTTACCTCACTCGCCCTGGTTGGTGCGCTGGTCTTTTACATCATGTACCTTCTTCCCAAGATGGTCGAAATGCTGAAGCCGATGATGGGAGCAACGCCCCCGCTGACAGCATTCACCATGCAGGTGAGCGACATTCTGAAAGACAATCTGGTGCTGATTTTGGTCGCGTTTGGCGCGGCGCTGGGCAGTTTCTATGCGTACATCCTGTCGACAAACGGCCGTGTCTGGTTCGACAAATGGGTGGTCAGGCTTCCGTACATTGGGAGAATTCTGAAGAACACGAGTTCAGAGCTGTTTTGCCGCGTCCTTGGAATCCTCTATACCTCCGGCGAAAACATTGATGCCATTCAGCACGCTGCTGAATCGAGTCGCAATCGCTTCCTGGAAAAACAGATCAGAACGATCGCGATCCCGACCATGTTAAAATATGGGACCGAATTCTGGAAATCGATGGAGATGGTTGGGTTCTTCCCCGACATGATCATCTCCCGGTTCCGCACCGCAGGTGAGACAGGAAGCGTCAAAGTGACCGCAGTACAGCTGGCAGATTACTATGAAATGGAAAATCGTTACGCGATGAAGAACCTTGTCAATATCATCGAGGTTGCTGTGTCGATGGTGATCATGGTTTCGATGGTGTTCCTGACACTGCTCTCTTCCGAGACGGCAACGATCAAGATCGAACCAAGGCACGATCAACAACCGAAAATGACGGCGCAACCCGACACGATCATCGATCTTCGAGATAAATAAGAACAGCCCGTGCCGACAACAACACCGATACAGAAAACGAAGCGAGAATTCGGCGATCTGCTCGTGGAGAAGGATATCATTTCTCCCGACCAGCTGCTTGGCGCGCTCGAGATTATCAGCCGTGAGCCGCACGACAAGCGCAGGAAACTCCCCCAAGTCTTGGTGGACGATCTTCGCGCTGATCGCGACAAGATCTACGATGAGATTGCCGACTATTATGCTTTCCGGAAGCTGCCCATTAAAGAGGAGGACCTGGACGACGAAGCGCGCGCGTTTGTCCGGAAACATCTGCACGGAATGCAGCCGACAGTCAGAGCCATGGCGCTCGAATATCGCGTTCTTCCCTTCATGATGGATCCAGAACGTCCGGAGCGCCTGTTGGTGGTCACGCCCGACCCCACACGCAAAGAAGTTTACGCAATCGCGCGATCACTGCCGTTCCAGAAATTTGAAATCTGCTACGTAAAACTGAAACAGTGGGAAGATCTCTGGCAGCGTGTCAACGTCACCCGCTCGGGGTACGCAGACTTCGAGTCTGATATTCATGACACCACGCAGGAGATTCAGGAAGACTCGGAGATGTACGAGCAGGAGCTCGAGGAGGAAATCAACCGAAGCGGATTGGTTGACCTCATCGAGAACGTGTTCATCGATGCTGTCCGTGTCGGGGCAAGCGATATTCACGTCATTCCGCGCGGTGAAAAGAGGACGGAATTCCATTTTCGGATCGATGGCAAGCTGACCCTTTGGTATGCGAACACTGACTCACGAGCAGAGGCTGTCGCCGCAGTAGTGAAAGACCGTGCAATGAACCTCGATCGCTTCGAGCGCACGACAGCGCAGGACGGCTTTGCCCAGTTCACGATCGACAGGAAAACCATTCGGTTCCGTGTTTCGGTCATTCCAACGGTTGGCAAGGAACTGAAAAGCAAATACGAGTCCATCGTCATTCGTGTCCTGCAAGAGCCCACGTTTAGCACCCGGCTGGAAGATATTGGCTTCGATCCATACTCCCTGAGCGAGTTTCGAAAGGCAATTACGAAACCGTACGGGATGATCATCGTCACCGGCCCTACAGGAAGCGGGAAAAGCACAACCCTGTTTTCAGCCCTTCGCACGATCATTGATTCAACAGTCAATGTGCTCACCGTCGAAGACCCGGTGGAGTTTTTTATCGAAGGAGCTCGTCAGGTAAAGCTCAATCCCAAGCTTGATTTCGACGGCGCTCTTCGGGCAATCTTGCGTCACGATCCTGACATCGTGATGGTAGGTGAAATTCGCGATCGGCAGACCGCGGAAATTGCCATCAAGCTGGCAAACACCGGTCACTTGACGTTGTCAACCCTTCACACGAACGATGCAGCCAGTGCCGTTTCCCGCTTGTACAAGATGGGTGTCGAGCCGTTCTTGATTGCGTATTCGATCAATATTATCATGGCGCAACGGCTGGTCCGAAAACTCTGTGATCGTTGCAAGTCGCCCGTCGAGCAGCCCGAGGTCGAGGCGCTCCTGAAACTCGGCATGAAGAAAGAAGATATCGCGACCGCAAAGATGTGCCGGCCCGTGGGTTGTATCAGTTGCATCAAGGGATTCAAAGGCCGGACCGCAATCTACGAAGCGCTTCCGTTTACGAAGACCATCCGTAAGATGATTCTGCAAGCAGGCGAAGTCATCGATGACGAAGCCCTACGGCAAGAAGCAATTCGCCGTGGTATGCAGACTCTGAGAATGTCCGGACTTCAATTGGTGAAGAATGGAATCACGACGCTTGAAGAGATTGCCAGTGTGACGTTGGAAGATGAGGATTAGAGTAGAGCCATCTTGAAAATGTCACGCAAAGTCCCGCTTCTGGATTCCGCTCATGAGCGGGATTCAGAGAGCGGAAGCGCAAAGACGCAGAGAATGGAGAGAAGAGAGTATTAAGTACCAGGTACCAAGTGGAAAAAAACATATACATGACTTCGCGGCTTTGCGTCTTTGCGAGAGATTCTTCTTACTTGCTGTTGGGTTTTTGACATAGGTTCTAGTGAATATTCACAGGAGATCAGCATGAATGCTTCAGCTCAGATCATGGAAGCGCGCACGGTGCTCATGGTCGACGATGACGATGCGTTCCGCATCGCAATGAAACAGGTCCTTTCCGCCGGCGGGAAATACAAAGTGCGCTCGGCCGACTCAGGTGAAGCTGCCGTTGAATTGCTTCAGCAGGAACGGTTTGACCTGATCGTGCTCGACTATCGGATGCCCGGAATCTCCGGCCTGAACGTCCTTCAATGGATGCACGAACAGAAGCTCGACACCCCGGTGATCATGATGACGGCTGCAGGCTCCGAGAGTGTCGCCGTAGAAGCGATGAAACTTGGCGCATACGATTATGTTCGTAAGGAACAGATCGACATCGATCACATCAGCATCCTCATCGATGGCGTGATTGAGCGGTATCTGTTCCGAAAAGAAAAGGAGCGCCGGGAAACGATCGAGCGTGAACGCGAAAAAAGCCTCGTGGCCATTGAAACATTTCACAGTACACTGGCATCCATTGCTCAGATCGTCAACAATTCGTTGTCGATGGTTTCGCTGAACATCCAGGAACATGAAGCGAAGCTGAAGCCCTTTGTTACTGAGGAGGGTCAGCGGAGGGTCGCACAGGTGTTCGCAGGCCTGAAGCAGGAGTACAGCGTCATTTCGTCGGCGGTCAAATCGATGCTTGACATGGCAAATGTTCTCCATGGAAACTTCACGGACGCGAACTATACCGAAAAGCTCCAGGAGATGATGAACGGAAACCTCAAGATGGTTCAGCAACGCGGGATATCCAATCCCTCCACGAAGAAACCTTAAATGGCAATTGAGGAACAGCTAACGAACAGAGTCTATGCACTAGAACGAAACACATCTTGTTTCTGGGGTGTCAGGAACCATTTCCTGACACCACCTTGGCTCATTTGAAGAGAAGAGGTGTCAGGGTGTGGACCCTGACACCCTGAGTTATTTTGATAGTAGTTGCGAAACGACAAGCGAACGGAGTTTATGCGTAACAACACAACACATCTTGCGCTGTCAATGGTCACAGGAGGGGAAATCCTATGAACCTGGGACAAACGATGATCACGATGGGAATGTTCGTGTTGCTGGTCATGTCGGTGATCAGCGCGAATCGCATGCTCGTGCAGAATGCGGAGAACAGCCTGCAAACAGAAGCTCTGGCGGAATCTGCAACTATTGCGAATGACATCTTCTCGGAGGCACAGAGCAAATTGTTTGATCATAATGTGGATACAACCAGAACAAATCAAGTTCCAGGTGATTTCAGTTCACCGACTGACACGACCCATTCGGAATGGGGGCCATCGAGTGCAGAAAGGTCGGCGGTTGGCCCGATGCCGGACAGCAGTTACGTCGGACACTATCGGTCGATCAATGCCTTTGACGATGTCGATGACTATAACGGTTACACCCGAATTGTCGGCGCGGACACTACAAGTGGCGTCAGAATCGGTGGTTATTTGGTGACTGTGCGAGTTTTTTATGTCGATCTAAGCAATCCTGATGTTGCAGTAGACTGCCAGACCAATTTTAAGAAGATAGAAGTGGATGTCCAGCACCACCCATATTTGGATTTCTTGCCAGACGAGAAGCTCACTTACTCGTCATTGATGTCATACTAGAGACGTGGTCTAAGAGCCGTGCCACAAAAACACGAGGACACAAACCACCATAAGAAACAGAGGAATTGAAATCTTTGCCTCGGTGCCTTTGTGGTCCCGCTCCTGTCCCGCTCTTGGATCCCGCACAATAGCAGGATCCAAGAGCGGGAGATTCCGCTTATTGGCGGGATTCGAAGAGGGGAACAAGAGTAAGGTTTTCAACTGCATCTCTAGGTCTGGCACAAGAAGAGGATTTTGCATTCAAGAGTTTCTGAAGATTTGAGAAAGCGATGCGACGTGAAGTCGCGCTTTCCTGAGAATGTAGCAGCATTCCAGCCGCTGCGTAGATGGCACCCGGCAAAAAAAAAGGCGATTCAAGGACGGGCATGTTCAACTCTTGGAATCGGCTGAATCGGGCCTGCGCAGACCTCCCACTCCTTCCCAACCGTAACAGCATAGCTTGCCTTTGTTTAGCCGGCGGCTCGTGCTTTCTTTTGAATCAATTTTTGTGCACTTTCAGGCCAAAGTGTCTTCGAGAGAGCAATCTGAAGGCAGCGCCTCAATGAGCGGGGACCGAATTGGTCTGCAGCGAGAAGTATGTCATGAGACAGAGAATGTACTCAGCGGAATAGAGTGAGCGTTTCATTACCGTGTCAGCCAAGACTCTAAATACTGTGCAGGATCTCGCCAAGCTCAATGCGGCCAAAGAAGCTGCACGCCAATGCTTATTGGCCGCCGACAAGTTTTTGAAAGAGTCGCACTTCGAACTTGCCAGGCAGCAGTTGGAGAAAGCGCGGGAGCTCGATCCTTCCAACGCGTATATCTACGCGTTTCAGGATCGCATAGCGTATTTTGAGGAAAAGAAGAAGAAGGACGTTGCAAGCGGGGTGGCACCCGCTCTGACGACACCGACACAGTATACCATTCCAAAACCGGTTATCAAGGCGGTTCCGAAGACGCCTTCCTCTGCCGTGGAGCACAAAGCAGAAGAGATAGCGAGCACTCCTTCGCCTGCACCAGCTCTGGCGCCAGAAGAGCAGAAGAAAGAAGGAATCGCGGGTGCTCCTGCGCCGCCGGTTGATGTTCCCGCGAAGGACGAAAGGAAAGAACTACTAGCCGCACCTGACCGTGTCGAAGAATCGAAACCTGTGACGGTTGCCGAAGAGACCGAAGAGCAAATGCAGTTTCGGCTAGAGGAAGATCTTCGCAAGAAATTGGAAGAAGAGGCCCAGACCGCGCACGAGCAGGCGCGCAAAGTCGAGGAGCGTAAGCGCCAGGAAGCGGGGCGTAAGCTCGACGAACTTCGGAAAAAAGAGTCTACCGAACGAGCAGCCGGGGAAGAACAGAAAAAGCGAGAGCTCGAAGCGAGGGCGGCTGCGGAGGAACAACGGGGGCGTGAGCTTGAGGCGCGTGTTGCTGCAGAAGAGCAACGGCGGAAGGAGCTGGAGGCACGTATTGCTGCCGAGGTAGAGCGTCGGCGGGAAGATGAAGCGCGTGTGGGAGAAGAGCTTCGGCGCCGCGAGCTTGAAGCAAGAGCTCACGCAGAGGAGCGACGACGCAAAGAGCTTGAAGGGCGGGTCGCAGAAGAAGAGCGGAAACGGAAGGAACTCGAAGACCGCATTGCGATTGAAGAGGGTCGCCGCAGGGAGACGGAGGTCCGGGCTGCCGAGGAACAACGTCGACGCGAGCTGGAAGCGCGTGCAGCTGCCGAAGAGCAGAAACGGAAGGAGCTGGAAGCTCGAATTGCTGCCGAAGAGCAGCGGCGAAAGGAATTGGAAGCCCGTATCGCTGCTGAAGAGCAGCGGATGAGGGAAGAGCTGGCGCGGAAAGAAGAAGAGCGGAGACGAAGGGAATCTGAATCGAAGGCACTGGCCGAAGAGCAGATTCGAAAAGGTCTCGAGGCGCGGGTTGCGGAAGAAGAAAGACGTCGCAAGGACCTGGAGAAGCGGGCAGCGACGGAAGAACTGAGAATGAAGGAGATCGAGGCGAAGATCTCTGAAGGGGAGAGGCGGAGAAAAGAGCTGGAAGAGTTGGCTGCAGCCGAGGAGCGGCGGCGGAAAGAATTTGAGGAGCTTGCGGCTGCCGAGGAGCGTCTGCGGAAGCAGATAGAAGAAAAGATGGTTGAAGAGTTGCACCGCAAGGAGATGGAAACGCGCGCGGCGGATGAGCAACGAAAAATTGAGGAGATACGCAGGCAGGAGGAAGTCCGAGCAGTTGATGAGTTGCGGCGGAAGGAAATGGAGGCTCGCGCTGCTGAAGAGCAACGAAAACTGGAAGACATGCGGCGTCAGGTCGAGGAATTGACTCAAGCCCTCGAAGTGGAGAAGAAAGCCCGCGAGGAGATTACGCGGCTGAACCTTCAGAACTCCGTCAAACAGCTTCGCTCGGCACTCGAAGCTGCCTGGGTGAACGGTGCTCCCGTGGATGCTGCTGCAAACGCCCTCCACGGACTGGCCATTTCACTCGAGATCCCTCCGGACGTCGAGCTGTCGATCATCCGGGAAGTCAAGTTGGACATGTACAGCAAGGCGGTCAAAGAAGTCATCGCCAAGCGCAAACTTCTCCGGAGTTCGTCGTCGACCCTCGAATGGCTGAGAAAAGTGTATCAGGTCAGTGTCGCCGAGTACCTGGAGAATGAATCGAAATTCCTGCTCGATTTAGTGGCGGATCAGTACAAGGGAACGGTCCTTCTGGTGTCGAAGATGCTTGGTACGAAAGAGGACATCACTCCGCGGCTGAAATCTTCGGGATTTGCAGTCGTGCAAGCAGCAACCCCCGAGAATGCCCTGGAGAAAATCGAGAAGGTCAATCCGAACATCGTTCTCTGTGATACAGATTTTCCGGACGGGCTCAGCGGCATCAAGTTTTTGCATGTAATTCGCGCCAATTCCAAATTCAATTACATTCCATTTGTTCTGGTTGGCGAAGTCGCGGAGATTGCGCAATTGAAGTCATCCGAACTGAAGCCGAACGAGGGTGTGATCAAACGCCCGATCGATTACGAAGAACTCACGACACTGATGAACGAAAAACTTACGACGTTCAGGGAATATATTTCGTCACTGAAGTAGAAAACTGTCGCACGTGAATTTCATGGTGAAGAACAGTTGAATCATGGGAGAGCATGTATGAGCAAAATGGTCTTACTCGTTGAAGATGATGAAGACAACAGGGATCTGGTCAGTTTCGTCATTGCCCGGAGCCGGTTGGACGTTGAACTGGAACTTGCCGAGAACGGACAGGAGGCGATTGACAAGGCGTTCGCAAAACCTCCCCAGCTGATCCTCATGGATATGCAAATGCCGGTGATGGACGGCTGGCATGCTGTCCCGATCCTGAAGGCGGACGACCGGACGAAGAAGATTCCGATCATTGCCTTCACTGCTCAGGCAAAGCCTGAGGATAAGCTTCGCGCCCGCGAGATCGGCTGCGACGAGCATTACTCGAAACCTATGGACCCAGAGGAGCTTCTTGCTCTCATCCGGAAATATCTGCTGTAACAGGTGCGGTATGGTGGCCGGAAATCTCCGGAGGTCAATCTCAATCTGTCATTTGATTTCGTGAAAACGCTATGCTAAAGTCAAAACTCTTCTGGAAAGTGCTGGCCAACTTCGGACTGCTCTTGCTTATTCTGACGGCAATGACGGTCGTGACTCTCGGCCTCCTGTCCCAGATCCAAAAAAACTTCACGATTGCAAACGCTGACACTGCCGCTATCGCGACGCTGGAAGAGTTGAGCGCTTCGGTGAACAATATTCCCATGGCATCGTATCGATACGCTCTCGCCGGCGGGCGCCAGGACAAAGAAAGCTACATAGAAGGATGGGGGCAAATCCGGGGCCAATTCAAGCACTTTCAAGAGATGTTCCCTGACAGCGCCTCCAAAGGTGATATGGATTTGGTAAAAGACAATTTTGAACAGTGGAAACTCACCGTCGGCGACAGACTGATCGCTCTGGGAGACGAGAGGGCATCGAGAAAACAGGTCAGAGATTTCGAAAGCCGGATGCAGGAACTTCTCAGTGTCGAGTCCACCAATCGGTATCTGGATGCATCACGCTCGCTTGTGCGCACTGTCCTGGGGGCTCGGGTTCCGAAACAGAACATCGCCATCGATGCCGCCAACAGCGACAGCATCAGACTGAGCACCTTCATTGTCCTCATCAACGTTCTGCTTGCGATTTTTGCTATCGCATTGGGCTTTGTGCTCACCCGGTCGATTACGAAGCCGATCGGCCTCCTGATTGGCGGAACGCAGAGCATTATGGCGGGTAAGTATGAAACCATTGCACTGCATCGGACGGATGAACTCGGTGCTCTTGCGTCCGACTTCAACAAGATGTCTTTGATGCTGGGGAACAACTACATCCGCCTCAATGCCTACTCGGAACTGGTGACGACCCTCAATTCTTCAGCCTCGATGGGAGACGTTCAGCGGAGAGCCCTCGAGATTCTGTGCAAGCATACGCGGGCGTCTCTGGGTGCGCTCTACCTCGTGGTTCGCGGTCAACGGGCGTTGGAACTCGTGAGCGGATATGCCCTTAGGAAAGACAGGGCCTTGGAGAAACGCCTGGCCTTCGGCGAAGGAATCCCCGGTGAATGTGCGGCGCAAGGAAAAGAGATTGAGATCACGGACATCCCCGGCGGCTCAGGATTCATTGTGGACACAGGGTTTGTGGAATTGGTACCCAGTTATGTCCTCGCCGTTCCGGTCTTTTTCAGAGAGGAAATTCTTGGGGTTCTCGTGCTCGGCGCGATGAAGAGATTCGGCGATCTCGAGAAAGAAATCGTGAACAACTCGGTTCCGCAACTTGGCGTGGCACTCACGAACGCGTTGAACTTTGAAGAAACCCGGAGCCTCTCGGTCGAAATCACGAAACGTAACGAGGAACTCAGCGCGAAGAACAAGGAAATTGAGAAGGCGTACAAGGTGAAATCGGAGTTCCTTTCAAGCATGTCGCATGAGCTCCGCACTCCTCTGAATTCGATCATTGGTTTTAGTTCGGTGCTTCTCGGTCCCAGCGGTGACCCGCTCACGCCGGATCAACGCATGGCACTCGAAAAAGTCCTGAAAAACGGTAAGCATCTGCTGCAGCTGATCAACGATATTCTCGACATTTCGAAGCTTGAGTCGGGCAGGATGATGCTGAGCGTCGAAACGGAAGACGTCTCGACGATTCTCTCGAACTGTGTTCTCATCGTTGAACCCCTCATTCAATCCAAGCGGCTCAACCTGACGCAGGACATACAGGAGAATTTGCCTCCGCTGACAACAGACATTGTGAAAGTGCGCCAGATTCTGGTGAACCTTCTCAGCAATGCAGGGAAGTTCACAGAAAAAGGGGGAATCGCAATCACCGTCCGGCAATCAGACGCGGGAATTGTTTCATTCTCCGTGAAGGATACCGGCATCGGAATCGAGAGCAAGAACTTCGACAGAGTGTTCGAAGAGTTCCAGCAGGTTGACAGCAGCAGCACCCGCAAATATAAAGGGACCGGGTTGGGGCTTCCCATTGCCCGACGTCTCGCACGCATGCTTGGAGGCGATCTCGCGGTCGAGAGCGAGCTTGGCAAAGGCTCCACATTCACGCTGACGGTTCCCTCGAAACTTCCGACTCGGTTGACGGAAATGCAAGCTTCGACTCAGATGCCTGTGCCGATGCCGCAGGTGGTACGATCTGAACCGTCACGTCCTCAACTCCCGATTCCAGCTTCGATCCCACAACCGCTGCGGACCGGGCAACAAGTTCAGATCCTCAGCATCGATGACGATCCGGATGTCATCGAGATTCTTCGCAAGTATCTTGTTCCTGAAGGATATTCACTCATCGGCGCTCTTTCTGGAGATGAGGGTTTGGAACTGGCCTTGAGAACGAAACCGGATCTTATCACACTTGACATCATGATGCCGAAGAAGGACGGATGGCAGGTGCTGCGGGAACTCAAAGCGAATCCGGAAACCAGAGAAATCCCCGTGATCATTCACTCCATCATCGACAACAGACCGCTTGCGCTGTCGCTCGGTGCCGTCGATGTCATGATGAAACCCACAGATCCAAAGAGGCTCCTCACCCTCGTCAAGAAACACTACAAGTCGGGCGACCAATTCATCCTCGTGGTCGACGACAATCTGGATTTTGCGCTGGCGTGCAAGGATTTGCTCAAGCGGGATGGCCTCAATGTGAAAATCGCTACACGCGGCGAAGAAGCGGTAAAAATTCTTGAAGAATCGATTCCATCACTGATCCTGTTGGATCTTGTGATGCCGGGTATGGACGGATTCAGTGTTATCCATGCTCTCCAGAGCAAGGAACAATGGACAAATATCCCTGTTGTGGTATTGACGGGGAAATCGTTGTCGGAGGAAGATCACAAATCGCTGGATCCTTTCATCGCTGACTATCTGATGAAGGATTCGTTCACGACGGCGGCAATTTCCGGTGCCATTAAAAAGATCCTCAATGTAGCCCCAATATCGACGTAGACGAAGAGGTGCTCATGCAAGAGAACGAACCAGTCATCCTTGTTGTTGACGATACAGAAGACAATCTCGACCTTTTGGAGTTCGCCCTGAAGCGAAAGCCTGTTCGGATGATCCGCGCCACGAGCGGCAAGGAGTGTCTTGCCATTGCCGATGAGAAAAAGCCTGATATCATTTTGCTCGACATCCAGATGCCGGAGATGGACGGTTTTGAGACGATCAAACGACTCCGTGCGAATCCTGGAACTGCGAAGATCCCGGTGATCTTTCTCACCGCGCAGCGAAAGGACGCCGATAGTATCGCCACAGGCCTGGCGTTGGGGGCTGAGCAGTACCTCACGAAGCCCATTGATACGGACGAACTTCTCGTTCGCACCAAGATGCTGATCGAGCTCAAGCGTGCACAGGCTGAGCTTGAGCGAACAAAGTCCGATTTCATGGCAATGTTGGTTCACGACCTTCGCAGTCCGTTGATCGGCATCAAAAGTGTCATAGAACTTCTGCAGGATTCTGGAAAAGGAAGTCCGCTCAACGACGACCATTTTGAGTTACTGAATTCAGCCCATGCATCTTCAAAGAAGCTGTTGGAATTGATCAGCGATTTTCTTGATCTGTCGAAGTATGAAGCAGGGACGACCTCCTTCGACAGAAGGAAAGTCCCGGTGGGAAACTTTATTGGACCGGTGCTGAGGCAGATGGACATTCAGTTCAAGCAGAGAAATGTAAAGCTCGCGAAGAATGTGCCTGACAATCTGCCAGATGTCTTTGTCGATGCTTCGAAGACCGAACAGGTCGTTATGAACTTGTTGAGCAACGCTTTGAAGTTTACGAAGGGGGGCGGAGTCATCACGATCGATGCCGGCCCATACAGTGAAGAAATGGCGACGGCGGAAGGGACGAAAACGAAACGATATGTGCGCGTCAACATTACAGACAATGGCGTCGGGATTGCATCCGAAGAGTTGACGCTGCTGTTCGAACGGTACCGACAGACATCGTCATCAAAGATTGTGAAGCAAAAAGGAACGGGACTCGGTCTGGTCATCTGCAAGCTGATTGTGGAAGCTCAGGGCGGCCGTGTCTCCGTAGAAAGTGAACCAGGCAAACATACGACGTTCAGCTTCACGCTGCCGGTCGCAGAATCTTAACACCTATCCATTTCCTGAGGATCATATGAACGAACGCATACTTGTGGTGGACGACGAGGAAAGTCTTCGTCTCTCACTGAAGTTCAAACTGAAGTCGGCGGGTTTTGATGTCGACGTGGCCGCAGACGGAGAGGAAGCTCTCGAGAAACTCAAAGCCAGGCCGGCGGATGCCGTCTTGCTCGATATCAATATGCCACGAATGAGTGGCATCGAGGCCCTGACGATCATTCGGCAGAAATACCCTCAGACCGAGACCATCATGCTGACAGGCTTCGCGGACTTCAGCACGGCAATCGAATGTCTGAAGATTGGAGCGAAGGACTATCTGGTCAAGCCCGTCGACACGACGGAACTCGTGACCCGTCTCCGTTCCCTTGTGAGATCCAGATCATCGGAGCGCGCACTTCAAGAGGTTCATCAGGAATACACGGGACTCATCAGTGAAGACCTGATTGAACCGCTGAGGAAGATCCAGACAATCCTCGACCAGGCATCCAAACTGGCTGTCGACGCGGACAAAGACCGGAAAAAACTCATCAGCAATGCCCGCGAACTCACAGACAAGATGGAGGCGAAACTCAAGCTCCTCGTCGAATTCTCTAAGAGAGCTGCAACAATCGGCACGCCGGGCGGAGCAGAGCTGAGCCCAACGCAGTTGGCCGAACAGTTGAAGGGAATTCGCAAAGGAACCACGAAATGACGGTGTTCTTGTTCGCGCCGGCTGTTCGTGAAATGGTCCTCGTATGCCACTGAAAAAAGAACCGACCGAAATACGATACTTGTACAAGTTCAAGTTCGATGACGGGACCGAAAAGAACTTTGAAGTTGTATTGAACAGCACCACGCTCGAGTTGATTCGGGATGATCCGAAATCGAAGCCCGAGTGGACTAGGCTGAAATTCGCGCAGTGCGAAAACTGCCCGCTTCCCGATACCATCGAATACTGCCCCGTCGCAATAAGTCTCGCGAAACTCGTCGAATCCTTCCACGACGCAGCATCTTACGAGTCCGCAGCTGTGACCGTAGAGACTGCCCAGCGCACGTACTTCAAGCAGACAACATTGCAGAAGGGCCTCAGTGCCATTATCGGCATCTACATGTCGACGAGTGACTGCCCGGTGATGGACAGGCTTCGGCCCATGACGCGCTTCCATCTCCCGTTCGCAAACTCCATCGAGACCTTTTTCCGATCTGTTTCCTCCTACCTTACCGCACAGTTTCTGTTGATGCGGCAGGGTCATCGGCCGGATTGGGAATTGAAGAACCTCCAGGGCATCTATAAGGAGGTCAATCTGGTGAACAAGGGAATGACGACCCGTTTGCTGAAAGCGACAGAAAAGGATGCAAACGTGAACGCCGTGGTTATTCTGCACTCGTTTGGGGACGGCATCAACTACTTCATTGACAGCGGCCTGGCGGAACTTGAACCCATGTTCGAGGTGTTTCTGAAAGATCCCACCGCTCAGGAGAATGTGGCCGATGTGCACGACCCGATGCGCTCTCACCTTTCTCGATAACCTTTCAAAGAAACCCTGCTTGGAGTGCATCAGATTCAAGATTTCCCGCATTCATCAAGGGAGCTGTCAACAGATGGCGGATGAGAAGCGTGGTCAGGGTGTCGTTTACGATCAGAAGAACGTGCCGCACTGACGCGGTCGTCAACAATCAGAACAGTGGAGAGGAGACCCATGAAGCTCTGGAAGAAGATCGTACTGGCATTGGCGATAGTCTTTCTCATTCTTCAGCTTATCCGCCCGGAGAAGAACATCGGAAATTCTTCAGCTCACAATATTACGCAGCATTTCAATGTTCCGCCCGGTGTACAGATGATCCTGCAACGATCCTGTTACGACTGCCATAGCAATACTACGATCTATCCGTGGTACGCCGAGGTTCAGCCTGCAGGCTGGTTCTTAGCCAAGCATATCCGCGATGGAAAACGGGGATTGAATTTTGACGAGTACACGTCGTATCGGTTGATGAAACAGTACAGGCGCTTCAAGGACATCATCGATCAGGTCGGAAGCGATGAAATGCCTCTTCCGTCGTACCTCATCATTCACAGAGACTCCAAGCTCAACTCAACGCAGAAGAACGAGTTGATACAGTGGTGTACTGCAATGCAGGATTCGATGAAAGCGAATTATCCTGCCGACAGCCTGCAACGCAGACCACAACGTTGAAACCACGGCGAATAGATCCCTTGTTCTGGTGCCCGATCCAGTAAGGTTGGGCACTTCTGTTTTGCCCCTCTCAACAACCTGAAACTCAGCGACCATAGGTCGCTCATTGTCCCGTGAGCAATCATTCATTATATTAAGAGTGGATTGGCCTTTGAGACTCAAGAAATCAGGTGATGACGGAATTCGAACATGAGAGGATCATAAGAACGAAATGACGCGAACATACGATGGAGCATCTTCGGTAGAGACTGCCGAACTCAAAAGGAGTGGATGGGAGTTTCGGTATGCCCCGACAGAGAAAATCCGAATCATCGAAGTTGACAACTTCCCGCTGTTAGGCAAATTGACTGCGTTTCGGTTCATTGAATGGGTTCAAAAGAATCCGGGCGGGGTCGTTTCTCTTCCTACCGGGAAGACGCCCGAGCAT
>JAPLFP010000124.1 GCA_026390585.1 Ignavibacteriales bacterium
AATCACCCGCTGCCAGAATCAGCAGAATGTGCCAAGCGGAAATCCTGGTGGCTTTCCTGTTGAGCGGCAAGACATCTCACATTCATTGCCATCCGTTGGAATTCGATGCACCATTCCAAAAAGCCGGCACAAAGTTGTGAAGTAAGCATGGTTCCTGTTCCGGGCACACTCAACAGAAATCCTCCCGGTGGGAGGATTTCTGTTGAGGATCGTCATCACAATTCGACTTCCGCCCTGCTCGCCCAATGTTTTTCATCGGGGTTCCCCTTCGGCCACAATGAATTCATTGCATGAGCGTTCGCATCTTTTTCCATTCTTCGAGCCACTGCCATTGAGGTATGAGAACGGGGGCAGCATTCATCCTCCCTCCGAATCCAATGATGCGACGTGTAAACATGTTGACATTCGAAAGATCAACTGCCCTGATGCGATTATAGTAGATCTCGACTTTCCGCGCGAGCGCCAAACGAGCAACCGCTCGATTGAGCGCGGCTTGCTGATGAGCCATGCGAACCCGTTTGTACTCACGCGCCAATAGCGAGTCAATCATGACGGAATCGGCTTCGAATCTTCTGCCGAGAAGACGCACTATTGAGTAGCCCTCACGGAGAATCAAGGGCCCTTTCGTTTCTCCCACATCGACCATCATCATCTTACCGGCGATTTCTTTTATGTCGCGAAACCGAAACCACCCCGATCTTCCACTGGCCGCCCGCCACTCGGCACGGAGCGAATTCACCCGGGCTAGCGAATCCATATCCGATCCATCGTTTATCAATTGCAGCAAGGTCAAAGCACTTATGGAATCGGGACACAAAATCTCTTGTACGCTCAGCATGCAAGTGCTTTCCACCACGGCTGGGCTGTATCTCCAAAGTGAATAGATCGGTTCCCATTCGCGGACCGTGGCCGTTTCAGTATATGCAGCTTCTTCTAACCGCGACTTCCAGTAATCCATCCACTTGGAAACATCGCGCAGAACTGCAGCCTTATACTGGTAGCCACCCCGCAAACCTTCCTGAGCGATGATGTCCGCCTCTATCATTGCACGCAGTACTTGAAAGAACGAAACAGAAAAAGAACGAGGACGAACAGAGGGAATGGTATAATCGTAATAGAACAGATTCGCCAAAAACTCTCCCACTCGAAATGTTCCAAAGCTGCCCTGAACGAGGGGGAGCTCCAATTGGGATCGGAATTCACGCAACATACGGGAGACATCTTCAGGAACATACCTAAAACCACCGGGAACCTGTCGAGCGATGGTGTCTTCCCGCATCAGCTCCCAAAGCCGCCGTGTCAGGGCACGAAACAGGCCGGTATCGGCTTCCATGCGCTGGCCGCGCAATAGTTGATCGGTGAAATTTTGCATACGGGCCGACTCTTGCCGGTCGCGCAGTATGTCACGCACGACTTTTTGTTGTTCGGCAGCCGACTTCTCCGCCGACTTTGGGTTCGGCACATCTGCCAACATTGCCATCACCACCGTGCCAAATAACTTCGAACGGACAGGCTCTGAAACACTTGTGGTATCGATCAACTGAAATGCAGCTTCCTCAAGAGCGGCGTCGATCGATCCGAGTGAGATGAACAAAGTATCCCTCTCGTAAGGCACAGATGCCAGAACATCGGCATTCCGTTCTCCATTCGCGCGCCGACGACGCCAGTCGGTAGTGAATCTTCGTGCATCGGCAAATGTCGGAGGTCGTACCACAAGGAGCTGTCGCCGGACGACGTAGCGACGCAATCCTTGGCGTACGTCGCTATCGCGGATCCTCACTCGTTCACGGATCTCCTGTTTGAACATCGCATCCCTTACAAACATCTTGAGGAGGACGGTGTTCATGATTCGAAGGTGCCATTCATTGGAATCTGCACTGACCGGGAAATTCAGCGCGAGGAGTCGTTCGCCCACCAGAGACTCTACTGCTTTGCGCTTGATCGATTCGAAGTCGCGGTCCCGGACGCGTTCTTCAAATGGCATCAACTCGATCCGTTCAAACAAATCCTGAGTAGTTATGGGCCATAAATCGACAACCGCCAGAGTGTCTGGGAAGAATGTTGACCGCGCCCCCTGAGCCCTCATCGTTGCCACAAGGAACATGAAGGAGACTATGAGAATCGAGAAGAGATGACGCATGGATAGGTCAGTAGACAAGTTCCACCGTAGCAGGAACCCCTGCGATTTTGATGAACCCATCAATCGGACTCACCGCGAGGCCGTTTACCATCGCCGCCTTGAGCGGTTGTGAAACCAGATTCACAGGAACCAGAAGTGATATTTCCCGGTAGTCGAGAGCACCCTCAATATGGAGGATGACACGCGACGGGTTCGTGAAGGCAACGGAGTATGTCAGTGTGCCGCCAGGGATCGGCAGACCCTCCACAGACAATCCTTGGCGCACCCACTCATCCTTCAGACCTGCTCCTACAACGAGCGTCCGATCATCATCCATTTCGTAGACAAACATCGCCCGAAGTGCATTAATGAAATCTGATCCCACCCACGTGTGGGGCATATCACCTATGAATCGCGCCATCCGTTCGTCGCGCCACACGACTTCAGCCCAATGGTTCCACCCACTCGGCCGCTGATACTGCATGAACCACTCGAGCAAATTGTGTGCGCGCTCTTTCTGTCCAAGGTACACGTAACTCCCAACGTTGCGGATTTCATACGGCGTATAGGCTTCCCAAGGAATTTTGCCGCTCTGGCGTTCTTCAAACCAGCTATAGTACTTATCATAGGTACGGTTCAAGGCGGCCTGAGGCAGATGGCGACACTCGCCGCAGGGGAACAGCGCGATGGATGTCGATGTCGGATCGAAATCACCAAGCTCCACACATCCCGGGATGTAGTCGATCTTCCGATTCTTCATCGCCAAAGAAATGGACTCATAGAGATTCTTCCTGAATGCGCCTGCAAGGCTGTCATAGGCTGACGCCGCGTTTGCCTTTCCGAGGACCCATGCTGCTTCTGCGGCGTCTCTGAGTCCCTTCAGCGTAAAGAAATCATCCCAATAGGAATGCATGGGCTTGGAGGAGTACCCTTCGTGACTTATCGACTCTGTCACGAGACCATAGAACGCGCGTCGTTCGCTGTCACCGTTGGCATACTCGGGTGTCAGTCGCGGCGCCCGGAGTTGTTGGATGTAATTGACCGCCCCGACAAGGTTGGGCCAACGAGCTCGCAAGAAGACAGTATCTTTGCTGAATCGAAAGTATTCCATACACGCGAAGATAAGTTGGCCCTCGCTATCGTTTTCCGGAACCGGATCCGGACCCCGCTTATCGACGACACATGGGACCATTCCATTTTCATATTGGTAGGAGGAGTACCATTCGACAAACTGACGGACGTGTTTCTGCAATCCCAGTTTTAACAGGGCCGACGATGTCATCGAGCCATCACGGATCCACGATCGTTCGTATGACCGGGACCCTGGCTGAAATCCGGGACCATCTTTATTGATGAGGATGTAGCCAAGATTCGATCGCAGGACATCAACATATCGCTGGGCCTCCGGCGGCACACTGAATTTGACGGTGTTCAGTACCCGTTCCCACATGGAGCGTGCATCCACCAATGCTTCCTCGAATTCCGAGGCGGTGGGATTTGTCCGTTCCCATCGATCGGCGGATTGCTGAAAGGGTACCGCTGCGACAACGACAAGAGAGTCATTTGGCAGCAGGTCAAACTGGTATGCGAATGCCCCAGACGCCAGGCCCACGGGATCCATGATTCGCGAGTTCACAGGCGTTGTCCCTCTCGCGAGGTATTCGACAATTTCTCCAGCATCGATGTTTGTAACACCTGTGGAAGAAGGACTTCCGGATACAGTAACACTTTTGTCTCCGACAATCGCACGATTTCCTTTGATGCTCATGGAATCGATGCGCGCTACTCCACCTTCAAAGTTCAGCGATTGTGATGTAGGATTCACTTGATACGGACGTATTACCAGAAAGAAGGACCCTTTGTTCCTCTCCCGAGAAACATTCCTGAGTGTATAGCGGGCCAGGATCGAAGCTTGTTTCGGTTCACCTGTCGCTAGCAGCGACGTCGTAAGCACCACATTCGGGTAGGACCTTTTGACCGTTGGTAGTGGAAGGTAGTCTTTTTCAAGAGACTGCTCTTGGTGGCAGTCTATCCACGTTGAGAGCTTTGCTCCCTGGTCGAGGAAAATGAACGGTTCGATCGAGAACCGCTGTTTGTCGACCTCAAAGGCTCCATCCTCGTTGAACAGCGCTTCATTCTCTCCCGAAGGCACTCCAACGATAGTCCAGTACGATTGTTGATGCGAGAAGTATCGGGGAAATCTCCCGGATGGCGCAGCAGCGGCGAGATGTTCTACGTACTGGTTTATCGTCGACAGCGACTCGCTTGGCACTGCAGAGAGTTCCTCGAGCCGATACCGGATGTTGGATTGATTACTCCGCAGTGACACACGAAGAAATCGTATTTCCGACTCCGGTGTGAACACGAGAACGGAGCCTCCTTTGCCGTTCTGAATCGCATGCAGCGTGTCATAGACAATGCCATCAAGAGAACCGAAGAGTTCATACTCAAGGCCACTCAATGCCTTGTCCCAACGAAGCAGAACGCCTCCAATTTCGCGCCGATACTTGAAATCCACTTCTATCCATTCACGGCCAGACGTACGGCTAACCCATGCGCCTTTGGATCCGGGCAGTACACTCTCCGGTGGATAGTCTTTGCCGGCGGACGTTGACGCCTTCACCGTCGGGCGTGGTAGTTGAGACGGGGGCATGGGCAACGATTCGATTCGAAGATCATCAATCCAAACGCTCCCCTTTCCTCCACTCCCGGCCGTGACGACGAGTTCCAAGCGGCGAAGCGCGTCAGGGGCCGGTGCTGACCTTGGGCCCCACGCGAAGGAAAGGTGCCTTTTCTTCACATGGACGCGTTTCCACTGCGAAGGATATGCATAGTTCTTCTTGTTGACCCACCAAATGTTCTCACCAAGCGTATCGTTGCTTAGCTTTACTTCGAAATTGTTGAGAGGAACGGTCGCACGGAGGGAAAATGACAATTCATAGTTCTCTGGTAGAGGAATGTCGAATGTGCGTACGATGCCGCCATAGCCGGATCCTTTGGTGAACGCAACGTCAACTCGAATCGCTCCTCCCGATTCACCGATATCGCGATGTTGGCTGACGATGACACCGGCCGACTGAAATGTTCTCCACAGGGTGGTGTCTTCACATGCGTCAAGCACGCGGACGGTGGTTTTGTCCTGTGCGGGAAGCAACGATGCGACGGCGACAAAGCAAAGATAGATCATCCTCATCGATTTTCCCTAGCTCGATCTCGTCATTCTTTCACCCCACCCATCATGATGCCGCGGACATAATGTCTTTGGAATGCGAGGAAGAGAACAATAACGGGAATGATGGTCACGACCGATCCTGCCATCATTAACTCAAGGTCCTGCGTGTGTTCACCCATAAGATTGGCGATGGCAACGGGGAGCGTGTACATTGAATCGTCCGACATGATGATCAATGGCCACATGAAATCATTCCAGGTGCCCATGAACGTGAACAGTGCCAGTGTGAACAAGATCGGCTTGCAGAGAGGGATCACGATTGAACGATAGATTTTGAAATCACTTGCACCGTCGATTCGAGCCGCTTCAATGAGGCTGTCAGGAATCGAATTTGCGAACTGGCGGATGAGAAAAATGCCGAAAATGCTCGCGAGCCCGGGAATGATTGCCCCGACATATGTATTGACAAGGCCGAATGTCTTTAGCATCAAAAACAGCGGTAACATCGTCACCTGTGCTGGGATCACCATCGCAGTGAGCAAGATACGAAAGAGCCTGTCGCGACCCCGGAACCGATACTTGGCGAACGCAAAACCGGCCATGGAATTGATCAACAGAGAGATCAGGGTGACTGCACCCGCAATGACGAAGCTGTTGAAGAAATAGCGTACTACATGCAAGCGATCCACGAGTGCTTTGTAGTGCTGTAGCGATGGTTGCTTAGGCAACAATGAGGGTGGGAATGAGCTGGCCTCCCCTGGACTCATGAGCGAAGCAGAAACCATCCACAAGACCGGCGTCACAGTGGTGATTGCGACAACAACCAGAACAACGTTCAATGCCATCGCGGGAATCCGCCTTCTCATCCCTGTATCCTCCGCTGTATGGCAAATTGAAGGAGAGTGATGACCAGAATGATAGCGAAGAGGACGAATGCGATAGCCGCAGCATACCCCATGCTCCACCAGCGGAAGCCCTGCTCATACATCAAGAGCACGATGCTCATCGTGGAATTGAGCGGGCCACCCTGCGTCATGACGTAAGGCTCGGCGAACAATTGAAAATATCCGATGATGGTGATCGTCACGACAAAGATCGTTGTTGGCACCAGCATGGGAATGGTAATGCTGGTGAATTGCTTCCATGCTCCTGCGCCGTCGATCTCCGACGCTTCATACAATTCGTCAGGAATGTTTTGAAGACCAGCAATGAAAATCAGCATGTTGTATCCGAAGTTTTTCCACACAGCAAGCAGGATGATTGCAGGCATCGCAAAGTCAGGATTCCCAAGCCAGTCGATCGGAGAGACTCCCACCCACGATAGTACATAGTTGAGGAGGCCATGGGCCGGGTGGAAGAGATAGCGCCATACAATGGCGACTGCGACAAGACTGGTGACGACAGGAAGGAAGTAAGCCGTTCGAAACAAGGACTTGAAACGTGCAAGACGAGAATTGATCATCAGTGCAGTCCCAAGTGACACAGCCACGGACAATGGTCCGCCCACCAGCACGAAATAGAAAGTGTTGCGAAGTGCCGTCCAGAAGAGGGGTGTTTCAAGAATTCGCGCGTAGTTGGCTAGCCCCACGAATTGAACGAAATGCCAGTTTCCGAGTGCATAGATGTCAAAATCTGTGAAACTCATCGCAAGAGCGAATGCCACAGGAAGTACGAAAAACACTGCCAGAGCCGTCAAAGCGGGTGCGAGGAAAAACCACGCAACAGGATGTCGATTGATGCGGTTCGTATGGGATCGCCATGTCAAGGCTGTTTTCTCCTTTCGACCAGCCACCGTCTCTTGGCGAGCATCTGATCAACTTCCCTATCGAATCTTCCCAACGCTTCTTCCACTGTGAGTGTTTTTGTCGCAATATATTCAACATAGAGTTGGAGTTTGATAACGATTTGCTCCCATTCAGGCACTTGTGGCAACGGCTCCAATCTCTGCATTTGACGATAGAATGCTCGGACGTATGGATTGTGTGCGAGGGAGGAATCTTCCCAGGCAGATTTCCGGGGCGGAAGGTTCCCTGTGATCCGATAGAGCGCAATAGACTGTTCGCGGGAGGCGAGGAATTCAATCAGCTTCCATGCTGCCTCCTTATGTCGGCTGTGCTGGAAAACAACGAGACTTGTCCCAAGGGGCAAGGATACTCCGGGATAGGTCGCATCCATAGAAGGCAATGGCGCTGTCATCCATTCAGTCTGCACTCTGGGTGCGATTCTCCGGCCAAATTCACCGATATTCCATGGACCGGAAATGTACATGGTGATGAGACCGTCGGAGAAAGAATTGTACATGTTCGTGATCAATTGCTGTCCTGACGGCGAATACTCTTTTTCATAGAACGAAGCCAACAATGCAAAGGCTTTGCGGAACTTCGGCCCGCTGAAATTCCCGCGCGTATTGTCATCACGCAAGAAGTCGCCCCCAGATTGGGCACCGAGGGCTATGGCAGGGATCCATTCATTGGTGGGCAAGAAGAATGGGTACTGTTTCCTTCCCTCTTCCCGCGCTTTTCGTTGCATGATTTCACACAACCTCAGCACTTCCTGCCACGTGGTGGGAGGCTCGGTGTAACCAGCCTGACGCAAAAGATCTCGACGATAGTAGATGACACGGGTGTCGACATACCATGGTATTCCGAAGAGGGACGAATCAATTCTGTTCATCTTCAGAACTCCATCAAAATAGTCGTCGAGCTGAACGATCCGGGATTGTCGGACAAACCGGTCCAGTGGCTCGAGTGCATTCAGAACTGAGAATTCCGACAACCATGTGTTGCCAAGCTGCGAAACATCAGGCGTCGATTCACCGGCAAAGGCGGTGAGGAGTTTTTCATGTGCTGCCGTCCACGGCACCTGTTGAACGATCACACGAATACCCGGATTCGCTCGTTCGAATTCCGGAATCAGCTGGCGAACCATCTCTCCTTCATTGCCCAATCCCCAAAAGCGAATGACCGTAGGTTCATCCTGTGACGAGCCGCAGGAAAGCTGCAGAAGCGCCGCAGCAAGAACAAGCGTTGTCCCTCGAATGCAGAGCATCATACCTCGGAATTGTGGGGATCGCGCCATGGAGGTAACGCCGAATCGAGGACGACCGCCGGCAATGAGCTTGAACAAGGCCGAGCACCCAGAACAATCGATAGGAACATTCATCACGTGACTACTTGCGTTTGATAACCTTGCACGAAAAAGGACCCAGCGAATACTTCGTGGAGCCAACAGTGAAGGTCTTCGTGGCGTTGTCGTAATTCAAGAGAAACAAGTAGGAGTACTTTTTTCCCTTTCGGATCACGAACTGAATGTCAGGGTCAGAGACTTTTGCTTCTCTTTTGATATGGTCGAAAGCAATGATTTTCTGGTACACCAGCAGATGGTCGTCTGTGGTGTACCCAAAGGCAAATCCCAGCGCCGTAACGCATCCCTTGCCAACTTTTTTCCGCAGACCGCATACTTCTCCTCTCATGGTCCTGGCGACGGCATCACGATCAGCCGAAGAAAAGACCTGTTTTTCCTGGAGGAAGGTATACACGTCTTCGATGCCAAAGGCATCAATCTTGTGAGGGCTCGTCGATTGCTTGAATTGCAGATTCAATCCGTCCTTCAGGATCGTGCACGGATGAAGATACTCATCCAGCGTTGGTATCGCGGGATAGATCACCAGGTGTCCCCCCTGTTTCACGTAAGAGACGAGGAACTCCTGCGTAGTGTTGTCCATGAATTCCGTTGTCGCGACCCACAGCTGTTTGTATCTCAACAGGGAATCAAGGACTGGGTCTTCCAGATCGCAGATATCATAGCCGATATTCAGGGTTTGCAGTGCACGCAGCATGCCGTTGAAGAAAATCTCCTCGCGAACAAATCTCGGATCAAGCGAGAGACCCAGTTTTTCAACATGGAGTTTCTTTTCTTTGAGGATCTGCGACGACGTGAGCTCAGTACAGAAATACGGCTTGTAGAACCCTACGCAGACAGACGCCTTCGTTTCGCTGAGCAGCAGGTTTTCATGTTCCCGGTTGATGAAACTCCCGATTTCCCTCGTGACATCGAATAGATCCGATTTTACACACCGATCACTGAGAGGTGTTTGATAATAGAACGTCTTGCCGTAATATCCCTTTCCCTTGGGGTTAACCCCCTGTGAGAACATGTAATAGTTGAAACTTTTCAGGCCGTGCGCAAGTGAGGCAAAATAGAACGTCCTCATGTCATTGGCGTCGTTTTTGACCTGGTGTTCCCGGGTACCCGCCTGGAACTCGGCCGCCCAGACTGGTGCGAAGGGCTGCAATGCTTGCAGGATCTTGTTACAGGCCAGATCGGAGCCGGCATTGCGAAAGGACACGAATTCCGGAATATGGTCCAGACCAAACACGATGTCCTTGTGCGTCTTCATGACTTGTGCATATGTGCTTATGAGCATCGGCAGCTCTGCAGCACTCCCATAGATCCAGCCAGGGATGTTATGAGTCAGCTGTACGTTCACTCCGTAGGTTCGAATTCTTTTGACGAGAATGTCCAGGTACAATGCATAGTAGTGCCTGTAGAAAATATGAAAATCATAGTAAGCCCGGTACTGCTGCCTATTCTCGATGCACCCCCGCGGGGCAACCACATCACCGAATGTCGCATAGAGCGCTTCGTACGTTGTATTGAGATTCTCAATCGTTCCGTACCTGTCCTTCAAGAATTCTCTGTAGAGCTTTGCTACCGATTCATTGTAGTCAACTTTGCCGGACAACCATTGAAACAAGCCAACTTCGTTGCAGACCTGCATCATCGTTATTGGTCCCCCCTCTGACTCCTGGTACCGCGCTAGAAGGGGCATAATTTGATCGTACCAACGAAAAACATGGTCAAGAAATTCTTCTGACATGTACGACATCCGATCAGGAGCAATCACATTGCCGTGCTCATCAAGGGCCCTCGCGTTCTTTCCGCACCGCTCGACGAGCCATGACGGGAGACCATGCAAGTCATATTCGGCAAGTATGTACGGGCCGGGTTTCACGATGAGCTGTAATCCGATTCTCTTGCACAGCTCGATATATTTCACAAGGTTCCTGGCTGGATTCGTTTTTCCGGAAAAGTCGAACTTCTTTTCCTCATACTCATGCCAATCCCACGGAATATACGTCGAAGTCGCGTTGGCTCCCGTTCGTTTCAAGAGAACAAGGTGTTGCTCCCAGAGAGGCGGGTCTATTCTGAAATAGTGTATCTCTCCAGAAACCACAAAGGTGGGTTTCCCGTCTTTCACAAAATATCCATCTGCAACAGTGAAGCTCATTTCATCATCCGTGAATTTGTGAGACCACCCAATTTAGAACCGTCCATTGCTGGCTCTGGTGCGCATCGAGATCTTCCACCTTCGCTGTGCAACTTTCCAATAGCCATCGAATCTTGTTTTGACGATGAGAGAGAATTCCTGGTGAGCCCTGGAAGGATTGAGAATGCTCAAAGACGGACTCATGCGCTATTTGACTTCATCCAACCAGCCGCCGGCAAATCCAGCGCGACGTAATCCAGACCGAATGTACGGATTCTTGCGCATGGTTTTCCAGACAATTTCATTCCGATGGTTTTCGATGGCAATGAGGATTGGCCCCTGGTCTATGCCGAGATAGTCAGGATCGAACCAGCCATCTGGTGTTGCGGGAGTGACATAGGTCGGGTTAAATGCATCAGTAAATCCGTATTCACGGTACAGCTTGCTGCCATAACGCAGCTTCATTGCCTTCAGGGCGGGTACAGAGATCTCCGGCGTGAACATTATCGATCCGCCTGCGGCTGCTGGGGCAATCGTACCGTCATCGTTTATCCAATCCGCGGACGCACCACGGGCCGCATAACCCTCGAAACGACGTTGTATTCCGTCGATGGTGAGCGTCCCACGCGCCGGACCATCACATGCGGTCAATCCCCAAATGGATTCGGAGTAATCACGGTATTTGCGCGGGTTCACTTTTGCATACGCCTGGTGGGAGTAGGTCGCACGGCGCGAGTTCTCAACATAATCGAATCCCTTTTCACGGTTGTACGCATCCTTGATACCGCGGAAGTCGATCCAGCAATGCGAGAACTGATGACCAAACAGCGGACCAAAACTCACGAACGTACTGCCCATGTATTCCAAATACGCGTACGTCTCTGTCCATTTCTTCCAGGCGTCCGGCGTGATCGGGTGCGTAGGCGAGCCAATTGCCAGGATATAAATGATCATCGCCTCATTGTAGCCTTGCCATAGGGATCGATTGTAGCCACGTTCCGGCGTCCACGACATATTAAGAAGCGGTGGTGAATCGTGCTGGAACCACGTCCAGTCGATTCTGCGGTACATCGAATCAGCATAGGCTCGAATGGCTCGTTCAGTGGGTGTATCGGCATCGAAGTACGATTGGCAAAACAATGCGCCGGCAAGGAGCAATCCGGTATCGATCGTGGACAATTCAACATGCTGATCGAATCGCAATCCCGAATCCTCGCGGACGAAATGGTAATAGAATCCCTTGTGACCGGCGGTGCCGGTCGCATCCGGTCCTTGAGGAAGATCGTACAGTAGACGGAGTGTGTGAAGGACACGGTGGGCCGCCGAGTCACGGGAAACATATCCCCGCTCGACACCGATGCCGTAAGAGGTCAGGCCAAAGCCGACTGCGGCGATGCTTGAAAACGTGCGATTCGGCCAGCGATCCGGAGTCAATCGAGTGAGAGGATTTGGCGTCTCCCAAAACCAACGAAACGTCCGGTGGGCAACATCATCAAGAAAGGGATCGTTCGCCTGTGGTATTTGCGCACATGCAAATGAAACACAAGCGGCCAGAATAAGAAAGAGTCGTCTTGTCATCTGTTCAGCGGATTAGCACCATGTGCCGTGTTTGAATATCGTTCGCCGTCTGAAGCCGATAGAAATATGTCCCGCTCGGGAGATTTGCGGCATCGAAAAGAACCTGATGACGCCCGGCCGCTTTCACTTCATGTACCAGCGTTGCCAATTCACGCCCTAGTAGGTCGAAGACTTTCACGACCACGAAGTTCTGTGAGGGTAATTCGTAGCTGATCGTTGTCGACGGATTGAACGGATTAGGATAGTTCTGTGCAAGTTCAAGTCTTCCGGGGAGAATCGCAGGAGCGGCAACGTCCGTTGTGAGACTAAATCCCGCTCGCAGCAATCCTTGTTGAATGATGCCGCTCTTCATGAAGGTTCTCCAGACGGATTGCGTTCGGTAGTTCTCAGCCATCAAAAGGATCGGTCCTTCATCGATCCCAATTTGGTCCGGCCCCCACCAATTCTTCGTCAGGTTGAACGCATCGCGGAACCCGTAGGGAGTCCACAACTGGGTCCGAAATGTGTTGTACATGTACCTCAACGTCGGGATGCAGATCTCAGGCGCAAAGGGAATCGATCCGCCCGGTGCAGTCGGAGCAATCGTTCCGTCGTCATTCGAATTTGTGCCTCGCGCCATGTAGTTGTTTGGAGACGGGCCGTCACAGGCTGTCAATCCCCAAACATTGCCGCTATACCCGGTGAACGCCCCGGGATTGTCCATACAGTAATTGCGCTGAGCGATGGTCGCGCGGCGTGAGTTCTCAAAATAGTTGATCGCCTTCGACCTCATATACGAATCGGCAATATTGCGAAAATCGACCCAGCAATGAGAGTATTGATGACCGAACAGCGGCGGGAATGCGACGAAGTAATTGCTCAGCCAATTGTTGTAGAACCAGCCATAGCCGCTCGTCCACGAATTCCACACCTGCGGCGGAACCGGGTTCGTTGTGGCACCAATCGCCATGATGTTGAGCACCATCGCCTCGTTGTAGCCAATCCAGCGAGCGCTAAGAAACCCGCTTGTGGGGAACCAGCCCATGGTGAGGGACATCTGATTGTTGCGCATCCAGTTCCAGTCAATGCGACTAAAGAGCGAGTCAGCAAGTCCACGAATCGTTGTTTCCACACTGTCGCTTCCAGTGAAGAATTCCCGCGCATAGAGAACGCCCGCCATCAGAAGTCCCGTATCAATGGATGACAATTCGCTATCCCAGGTTCGGAGTCCGGTTCCCATGTCAAGGAAATGATAGAACCAGCCTTTATATCCGATGACGTTGCTGACTGCTGTTCCCTGTGGGAGGTTCCAGAAGGTTTTGAAAGTTGTCAGGGTGCGATCAGCAGCTTCCGCACGCGTGATCCATCCGCGCTCAACTCCAATACCGTACGCCGTCAAGCCGAATCCCACTGCAGCCACGCTAGAAGCCGAGGCGGCCTGGCTCCGATCACGAACCAGTCCATTGAGGGGATTTGCTTCGTACCAAAAAAAGTCGAAGGCCGTTGCTTCCAGGTAGTCCAGGAACTCATTGTCGCCTGCAAAGGCCTTTGCGGAAACCGCAACCGTATCAGAACTCGCGCTTTCTCCCCGAGACGTCACGGAACGGACATAATACCAACGGGCTTGATCATTCGTGACATCAAAGTCCACAAAACCTGGCGAAACACTGAGCGACGCGCTGATCTTTGCATAGGGGCCGGAGCGCGAAGAAGCCCGATAGATGTTGAAGCCCGATAAATTGCTCTGCAAGTTTCGGTTCCAGTGAAGAACAACGCTCTGATCGCCGGACCTCGTAACGATGCGCGCCGGAATCTGTGGGGCACTGGTATCTACCAATGCCACTTTTGCAATGATCCGAACATTGTCGATCCACATCGTGTGTTGGACATTGTCGGCCAACTTCTGCGAGAAGTTGATGTCTTTGAAGACCGACAAGGAAAAGGTTCCGAATGGTTGAAACGCAGTCAGCGGAATACTCACCCGTTGCCAAGTGGCGGGGTCGCTGTCGACTCCGGAGGAAAGATATGTTTCCAGATCCATTCCGGTCGGCTTCGCATTGGTTGTGCTTTCAAGATTGACCCTTGGAAGAGCCGATGAGGCGATCGGCACCGGTCCATTCAGAAAGAACACGAGGCTGTCATACGCGCTTGCGTCTCTGCCCTGCCAATTCACACTTGCGATAAAGATCCCCCAGTTCCCATTTGTCGCTGAAGTCCATTGGATCACACCGGCATCGTTTCCCGAATATCGATTTGAGGAAATGATGGTCAGTTTGTCGCCACCGCCGCCAAGAAGCAGGAAGCTCGGGAAATCACAAAATCCCCACGAAGCGTCGTAAAAACCTGCCCCTGTCGGGTCATCATCATCAAAAATAATCAGGTCCGGTTTCCCTTGCGCATCAAGCGCGGACGAAAGACCAAGGACTAAAAAGAAAAGATACAGTGACCGGAACCTCAATCGACTTCTCCCATTTCAATGATGACACTGTGCGTTGAACCGGCATCGAAGACCGGAAGCACAACTTCGATATCCGGCCGTAATATCGGAAAAGGGGACCCATCGATCAACACACTGACGATACCCTGGCTCACCTTCTTCGGGTTCTTTACTTCGATCTCATAGGAGGCACCTCGGAATTGGCGCCGCACATGGTACGACTTCCATTTCGAGGGAATGCAAGGCGCCACGATAAGGCCATCCAGAGATGCGCGGACACCAAGGATCCACTCAAGACCAGCCTTATAAAGCCAGGCCGCAGATCCTGTGTACCATGTCCATCCCCCGCGGCCGTAGTATCGTGAGTCCGGGCCATCGATGTTGCCAGCTGTAACATACGGTTCGGCACAATACTCATCGGGTACGGCACCACGAACAACGGGATTGATCTTCGAAAAAAGTCGGAATGCATCATCCGCCCTACCCAGTTTTGCCATCGCGATGACAGACCATGTGGCCGCGTGCGTGTAGGTCGCGCCATTCTCTCTCGTGCCGGGCGCATAGCGCGTAAGATAGCCGATCTTTTCATCCGGCGTCCGATACGCAGGATACAAAAGAACCGTGCCCGCTTTGTATTCGAGCTTCTTCACCACCGCATCCATTACCTGTTGTGCACGCTGCGGATCGGCGACACCACCAAGAACTGCCCAAGTTTGGGGATTGAGATGGATTGTTCCTTCAGCGTTTTCCCCGGAACCGAACTTCTCGCCGGAGTCCTTCGTACCATAGTAGTACCAATCGCCGTCCCAACCGAATTGATTGATCGCAGCACGAAGTTCTTCGGCACGCTTGGCGTAGTTTTGGGAAAGGTCAAGATCGCCACGCGCGGCGATGAGCACTGCAAATTCTTTCAAAATATGGTGGAAGAATTGCCCAAGCCACACTGATTCACCCTTCATCTTCAGCCCGACCGCGCTGAGGCCATCGTTCCAATCGCCCGCACCGATCAACGGAAGCCCTCGAGTGCTGAAACGAGCGAAAACCTTTTCAATCGCTCGGATGCAATGGTCATAAACGGTAGATCCGTTCTTGTCATCGATGAAGGGCTCCCGTAGATCAAGAATCGAATAGTCCTTCGTCTCCTCAATATAGTTATACGTTACATACGGCAGCCAGAGGAGATCATCCGTCATCGCTGTCTGCAGTCCGACTTCGGAAAGCGGATGCCACCAATGATAGACGGTACCATCCTTGAATTGATGCCTCGCATGCAAGAGGATCTGCTTTTTTGTTTGCTCAGGATCGAGCGAAAGAAACACCTGGCTATCTTGAAGCTGATCACGAAATCCGTAGGCGCCGCCCGCCTGATAGTATCCGTTGCGTCCCCACAGCCTTCCCGCAATTGCCTGATATTTGAGCCATCGGTTGAGCATCACGTTCATTGCCTCGTCGGGTGTTTCCACAGTTGTCCTTGAAACCAGAGACTCCCAACGCGCCTTGACCTCTTCCAATGCCCGATCTACGTTTGCCGCCGTTCGATATGTATTGATCAGCGTTTTCGCATGCTCACGGTTATCGGCGGCCCCAAGAGAAAAGGCAATTGTTTTTTCATGGCCGCGTTGCAGCGACACGTTGACTTGAATTGAAGCAACGGGGTCGATTTGATTCCCAATGTCCCTTCGTAGTTTTCCAGCACGAATTCCCTGTGGATTTGCAGCCGATCCATAGTTGCCAAGCACGTTTTCTTTGTTGCAATCGAAGGAGGCCGGTTTCGCACTTGATGAATGGAATGCGACGTACGGCCAGTTGACGTTCCAATGCCCGTTTTCGGACGGGACTTCCCAAAGCCGCTTGGTCGCCAGGATGGAGTTCAAACTTGTATCAAAAGATGTTTCAACAAAGCATTTATGGAATTCTCGATGCCAATCCGGGGCCATCCCCAGCGCCCATTCAAAATATGTGAAGAGTTGAAGCTTACGCGTCTTGCGCGAACGATTGCGGACAACGACCCTCCAAATCTCGATCGGCTCTTGCGGAGCGACAAACATCGTCCACTCCGTCTCGATGCCTTCATTGGAGGAAGTGAACACAGCATATCCCGTCCCGTACCGCACTCGATACTGGTCCGGTTCCGCACAGATCGGCTTCCATGCCGCTGACCACACCTTGCCGGTGGCGGTATCGCGAACGTAGAGGTACTTTCCCCATTCGTCTTTCAGGATATCCTGTTCCCAGCGCGTCAAGCGGTTCACCTGTCCGTTCCCGCGCCAACTGTATCCGCCGCCGGTTTGCGACACTATGAAACCCGCATCTCCATTGCTGACGACATTTGACCAGGGACGCGGTGTGCGGGGGTCGCAAATCACATATTCCTTTCCGTCTTCGGAAAAATGACCATATTTTGTTCTAAACAGCCCTGCCACAGTCGATTGTCTTGGCGATTTCATGGTAAAAACCTGGTTTGACAGCACGGCACTCGTGCTGCTAGGCTAAGCAGTATGCATGGAGAAAACAACGGATGCTTTCAAAAGCGGAATCCCACAGTCAGACGTTGAGTATCCTTGAGCAAACCGTGCGCCGCCCACGCGTAGTCCACGCGCACCGGAATCTCGAAGAACTCATATTCCAATCCGCCACCGAGCGTCAGCCCGACCTCTGAATCCTCCTGAAACAAGTGTTGGTACCCTGCACGGAGAGCTACAAGGTTCATGAATTTCCACTCCCCGCCAACGCTGACACTTTCGGTATTGTTGCTGGGATGGAAGGCAACAATAGCCAGCTGCAGCTTGTTGTCGGCATCGATCTGAACAGGATAGGAAAGTCCGACTCGGAACACGATGGGAAGTCCGAATTCTTCCAGATAGACTTCACCGGGCAAGTTGCTGTTATCTCCGTGTACTGACGCATCATTGTCGAATCGGATTCTCGTGTCAGTTCCGGAATATTTTGCGCGCGTGCCAAAATTCGAGAGGCTTGCCCCAATTTGAAGTCCATCCGACGACACTTGATACAACGTCCCGAAATTCAAGGCAAAGGCGGACAAGGAACTGTGCCAAATCGTCTCACGGATGTAGTTGACTTGAATACCCGCACAGAATCTCTCGGTGAGACGATAACCGTAGCCAAGGCCAATAGAAATATTCGTGACAGTATACTGTTCGCCTGTTCCCAACGGCTGTTCAACAGTCCTGACCGCAATCTCACCAGAACTGAGCGAAGCTATCGTAAGTGCCAATGCGCCGGTGGAACCGGTTGTGACAGCCACCGCCGCGTGATTGTAGGAGATCCCGGCGAGCCAGGCACTGTACGTGAATTGAATATCGGATCGATCTAGGCGCCCGTATGCACCGGGATTGTAGTATCCCGCCAGTACTTCGTCGTACATCGCGGCCCCGGCATTCCCCATTGCTGTGAGTCGTGCACTCGGTTCAATGAGCAGAAATGCGCCAACGGTAGTCCCGGTCTTTGATTGTCCACAAAGAATTCCAGCGGCAGAAGTTGTGAGCAGGATCCCGACAACCAATCTCTGACTTGTGCGAACAATAGCGTTTACTGTATTCATTCTCTGCCCGCTAGCTGACTATCTTATTTGATGACGGCAAACTTGCCCACCTTTGCCCCAAGATCGCTTTCGACATGGAAAATGTAGAGGCCGGGTGCAATCTCGAGGTTGTCTTTTGTCCGAAGGTCCCATGGTACCATGCCGTCTGTTGATCCATCATGATGAAGTGTTTGAACGAGATCGCCGTTGACGGCAAAAATCCGGATGGTGCAATTCGCCGGAAGGCCGCGAAATTCCATCCGCCTGATGCCCCGCCCGGTCACGGCAAAACGCTCCGGCTCAAAACTTGCAAATCCCACGTAGGGATTCGGTACAACATATGGGTCATTGGAGAATTGCTGCTTTGCCAGGGTATTGTCCAAGCGCTCCGGCACTGTCGTGAACGCGAACACATCTCCTTCGCCGTAGGGAATCCCGACAACTGCGTCATAGATGTCCCCACCGCGGGGGAGCACAACCAAACCCCTGAGGTATTGTCCTGTTGTATCCAACCGGATCCGCCACGTCACGCGCGGTGTTCTCGAGCCGGGCAAGTATGAAACAACATCCATGTACTCGGCGAGCGAGCTGAGCGTGCTGTCATTGTCATCGTCGTACAAGAACGTTTTCAATTGAATGTCACCTGAAGCTTCATGACCGACAACCCTGTACTTGACGGGGCGGCTCCTGAGTTTTGCGCCAATGCCGTTCAGCGAAGTATCGATGTACGAATTGCCAAAGGCAATCGTAAAGTTGACGGGATAGCCGATGCGGAAACGATTGTTCGGTTCGACAAATTGATATGATGCCGAGAGTTTGACGTTTGTGCTGCTCCCGCTTCTAAACGCGCTCGCACCATGATCAACCCAGGTGGTTTCAGGAGTATAGACAATTGGAAGCAATCCGCCGCCAATCTGGCCGGTTCCCGCTCCCAACAGATCGGTCCCTTTTGAGATCAATCGTTTGCCGTTTGAGCTGTCAATGAGATCGTAGTAATCGGCGCGAACTTTCGTGCTGTCATCCGTATGGAACTTCAGCAAAAGCACATGGTTCGCCGGCACATCCTTCGAATTGAGAATCTTCAGATCGAGAGTGCCTGTTCCTCTTCCTGCCCGCCGCACCAAGCCTGATGCCTCTGCCGGCCGGTATCCGAGTGTCTTTGGATTGGGACGTACTTGCACGACATTGCGCGGCAAGATGATTCCGCCGCGAACACTCTGCGTTACCGTGATCGGATTTTCAGAAGGATAGAAATGGAAATCAAGCGTGTCAGCACCGTGATCGTATGAAGTCACTGCATAATAGTAGAGCTGGCCGTTGTTGACCGACGTATCGGCCCACGTGTGCGTAAGTCCCGTTTCATTGCCCAAATAGTATTGCACTCCTTCTACCGCCATCGATGAGAATCCTTTGATTCCATTCTTGAGGTCGAACGCTACGAGGGGCTTGCCGTTGCTTCCCTGGAGCGGACCGGTTCCGAGAGCATTTGAGATCAGTCTCGGGTCCAAAAACGTCGGGTCTGTTGAACGATAAATACGATACCCTTCAAAGTCATTCAATCCTGTGACGGGGTCAACGCTCAGTTCCGATACTTCATCCCAGGTCAATCGAACATACTTGTCTCCGGCCTCTGCACGAAGCGAGGGGAGTTCAGGCGGAACCGCAAACCGGTAATTGGCATTATAGATCTGCTGGACAACCTTCACGGTCCGTTTCAGTTCATCGAGATCAGCACCGTAGCCCAACGCAAGACTGAACCGTTCTCGTTTTTCCTTCAAGAGCTTGAATGGACCCGAGGCAAAGAAGAAACCGATGTTGTAGTTCGAAACCGGATTCGTATCAAATCGATTTCCGAGGATGGGATCGGTCCATTGATCATAGAGCCGTTTCGGCCAGGCCCGACCGTCATCAAAAAAGACGATGTAATCCGTTCCTGTGTTTGGCGATCCCTGGCCGGCAGCGATGCGGTTCATCTTGAATCCGGTCAAGCCGATCTGGTCGGATTCGTGTAAGTCTGTCTGGTCGAAGTTCGGTTCACCGGCTGTCGGAATTCCGTCCCTCTCTCCAACATCAGGATTGTCGCGACTAAACTGGCCATCTTCTCCGGTATCATTGAGCTCGGCCACCCAGTCCATATCTTCGTCGCCGGTCCACCATCTGCCTGCCTTGTAGGCGGGGCGCTGAGTGATGCGGCCGTATGCGGCTTGGAACTTCGCTGTGTCATAGTGGGCAACGGCATATGCCACGATCGCTGATTGGCCAACAAGAAGCTGTCCAGGGCCGCCGTCGCGTTTCTCGTCGGTAATTCCGTCATCATCGTCGTCGATACCGTTTGTAGAATTGCCTGGTGTTTCCAGGTACGCGTATCCCAGATAGCCGGTCGACGCACAGTTGGAGTTGAAGCCAATGCCTTTCCCGTTCTTATCCCAGGTGTAGACGAGATTGAGACCGAGCGACTTGTCAAAATAGGCATTGTCGTCATCAGATTCGTACACGCCATCGCACGAAAGAGCGGATCCACCGACTCCCGAATCCATATACAAACCGAAGATGATATTATCAGTGTAGTCGGTTGTGGATTCATTCGTGATATCATAGTGCCAGAAAATGACATTCGCCGCCTGCGGGTTCCCCCATTGGAATCCACGGACTTCGACGCGAAGTCCCAGGCCTCTCCGAGTTGTATCACGCGGTTCAGGGTAGTAGTCCCATGCATCATAGAGATTGTCATCAACAACAGAGAAACTCTCAAGATCCGCTGCAGGCTGCTTTCCAAAATATCCATTCCACGCACCACTCCAACCCGGATCGCTCGTTGAAAGGAGTTTGTCAATCCATTTGTCGGGCCAGGTGCGTGGATCATTACTCATTGCTATCGATCGCGCTTTGTTGATCGAGGGGCTGGGCTGGAAATATCCCGGTCTTGGTTCAAAGCGCATGATCTTTTTGTGGAAGGGACTGAACTGCTGGTTCTCGCGATATCCGGTTTCCATGATTGTGGCGGCCACTCCGTTGCGCTGCCTGATCCGGGCCAGGACAAACGGAGTGATCCCATCGCTATAATTCACCCCACTGCCTTTCGGAACTTCGACAGAGTGGAAAACACTAAGATCGACATTGCCGGGATCCGGTGGATAGTCGCCGACCATGCCGTAGTTGTAAAAGACCGTCCTGATATTTGCTGCATCGTGCATGCCGGAGCGTTCGGCGTCGATCTTGCCGCGAAGAGAGTCCGGAACCGGCAACATCACTTGAGCGAGGGCCGTCGGTGCACTCAATAAAGCCACAGAAACCAAGGTGAGGAATCGAATCATTGTTCGGTCAATCATATGAATACCTCAGCGACTGGAGCCATTCAGTGAAATTCCCAGTTCGATGCGGCGCGGGGCATAGTATCGACTTGGATCCATAAGCACGGATGCATTACCGGCGGTGTTGAGCGTATAGTCCGGGCTGCCGGTATCCGAGAATATGAACCCATTCACAGCGCGTGCATCGAATACATTGAACATCCTGAGGAACACACTTGCCCCAACACCAAAGAGCGGGAACGATTTTTCGGCGCGCAGATCCACGACCATGTAGTTCGATTTACGCGATGAGTTGGTTTCGAGATTCGCGCCAAGCCTGCTCAACACGGTAGGAGTGTATGGTTGGCCGGAACCGAGCCGCACCACCGACGTGACGTTGAAATTGCCATGCTTCGACATGGTAATGGTCGCGTTCAATGTGTGTTGCTGGTCCCATCCCAGAGGCACCTGACGCGGACGTGCATCCTCACCGGCTGCAGCACGCGTTGCCGTTTCACGCGGATCACTCGAATTTCCCATGGCGGTCTGATAGGTGTAATCGAGACTTGCGCTGAGAAGAGTACCTCCCCGAAAATCAACGGAAGCCGTAAAACCACTCACATCCCCGAAATCGATATTAGTCAGGCGTGCGTACTCTGCCGCTGTGTACGTCTGAACGAACTCGACGCCGAGCAGGTTTCGGATATCCTTGTAATACATGCTGAGATCGAATCCGAACAGATTGGGTATCTGCGTCTTCAATCCAAACTCGTATTGAGTCGTGAATTCAGGTTTCAGGTTCGGGTTCCCCATCACGCCGTACGAGACTGCTCCGGCCTGAAGATCCTTGAGCACACGATAGTCAGAATTCGAGAACAATTGCCCGAGCCCCGGCATTTGATAGAAATGCCCGTACGAGAAGAAGACCGATCCCTGTTCAACGACGGGATAAGAAATACCGAGCCTCGGCGCGACAACAAGTTTTCGCGTGGTCGAAACCTGCTCGGAAGCAGGCATTCCTGTACCGCTGATCGAATTTGCCGGATTTTGCAGATCGCTTGAAACCTGCGCGCGCGCATCGAAATACTCCGCACGAACTCCTCCACGCACCAGGAAGTCCTGGAATTCGATCAGGTCCTGCACATACGCCGCGAACGAGACAGGTTTGTACGTTCGCAAACCGGGATACTCATAGCTGTCGACGATCGGGACCAGGACCTGTACACCGTTGACCGTACTTGCTACAAGCGATCCCGGAGGGCCGAATGTGAGTGTCGAAAACTGCATTTCCGCTCCCATCTTGAGCAAGTGATGTTGTGCTGCCTGATTCGTCACCGATAATTTCAGTATGTAGGTCGAAGTCTCTTGCTTGAAGCGATCCAGATCGACTCCCTGCACATAGGCGCCCAAGGCGTAGTTCTTGTCACCCCTCGGTCGTCCATACTGAACATATCGAGAGTCATACACATCCTCGTACACAAAGTCTGTATAACCGTAGTAGTTCTGTCGTACACTGACCAAATAGAACAACGTGCTGTTGATTGTATGCGTGAAATCAATTCCATGGCTAAACGACACGCTCTTTTGTTTCTTCTGTCCATTCGGCAACAATACAAAAGCATTCTGGTACCGCTGCGCATTGACGATGCTTCCTATTGCCTGATAACTCAAATGTATGTTTTTCATTGACCGGTTTTCGATCTTCATTTGTCCCGACCATTCATCGCTCGATGCCATCGGAACAAGCGCGCCGTCGCCCGTTCCCTTCAGTACAAAGTTCTGGAAGTCAGCTGAATCACCGGGTCGAAACTGCCTTGCGCCATACAGGTATCCTTCATTCCCGTAGCGTCGAACCCCGACAAGGAACGTGGTCTTGTCGAGGCCTGTGGGACCGTTGAGGCTAAGCTGGTAGTTATGGATCGCGAGCGGGTTCACCCTATCGATATGCGGAAACCGTGCCGTGTTTCCGGGACTCACATAGTCTCCCCCATACATTTCGGCATTCCACTCAAAGTGATCCTCAGACCCGCTTTTCAGTACCGCATTGACGACTCCGCTCATCGCCTGTCCATACTCGGCGTCAAACGTTCCGCTGATTACCTGGACTTCTTGCAGGACCGAGCGATCAAGTTTCACGCTGGATGAGTTGTCATACGGATTGTTGACCGACACCCCATCGACCTGATACTGAACCTCCCCCAGCCGTCCACCACGGAAATGTCCATCGACCACACCCGCCTGGAGATTGACAATGTCGCTCAGATCTTGCACTGGCAGTTGACCGATTTGATCTTTCCCCAGAATGGACAATGCGCTCGTTTGTCGGACATCAACCATCGGCTGCTCAGCAAGTACAACGACTTCACCCATCGCGACCGCCTCGTCAATCAGTGAAGCGTTGATAGTCGTTGTCTGGCCGGATGAGATTCTCACGCCATTAATAGTCTGCGGGCCGTATCCAATGACAGAAATCCGCAACTGGTACGTCCCTGGGGGGATATTCAGGATCGTGTAGTTTCCGTCGAGATCCGTCGAGGCTCCGACTGTCGTTCCGACGATCACCACGTTTGCGCCGATAACAGGTCCCTTCTTTGAATCCAGAACTTGCCCCGTGAGTTTTCCTTTGGTGTCTGCTTTCAAGGGCGACAAACCGATCAAGACGAAGATCGTTGCGAGAAGGACAAACGCTCTGCGGCCTGGAAGATATTTCTTCTTCATGGTGAAACACCTGTGGAGAAAAAGCAAGGGAGAAAAGATCTCCCCATTGCTGTTCGATCTTACTTTACGAACATCATTTTTGCGAACGGCACTGTGATCGGGGCACGTGAATCGTCACCGACCAGCTGAAGCCGATAATAATACACGCCTGAACTTAAGGCGCCGGCATTGAAGATGATGGTGTGCGTACCAGGCGATTGCAGCCCTGCAGATTTTTGCGATACTATCCGACCCAAAACATCATACACAAGCAGCGTCACGATCCCTTCTCGCGGTGTCGAATACTCGATCGTCGTGGATGGATTGAATGGATTGGGATAGTTCCCGTGGAGTACAAACTCGCTCGGCAACCGAACCGGTGTTGCTTCGACATCAACCAGAATCGTATTTGGGTCCATATAGCACCACGCGGGGGCGGATGCACGATCATGCTCACGCATGAACCACGTTCGGGTGCCATAGTCATCGGCAGTGTTGGTGAACTTGTCGCCGTCGAACAACGTGGCACCGAAGAACAGCACGTGATCACCGAGCCCGCTTGGATAGCCAAATGCAGTGAGGGCAATGGCGTATTCCATTGTAAACCCAACATCAGCATCGTTTGGATTGTTGACCGTCGTTCCCGGTTTCATTTTCACTCCAACACGAGCCTTCTTCGTGGAATCAAGGATCTTGAGATAGCCCATGGGAAGAGCGTTCCCTGCGCCATCAAACCGGAGATCCAAGACACGACTCAGCAAGACGTGATCGATCGCCTCTATTGAATCACGCGTTGTGATCGTAAGACGGAAACCGTCGTATCTGTCAAAATCATCAATCGATGTCACCACTTGATCATTGACATCGACACCGACATAGAGAGTATCAGCCTTGAAGAAATACTTGACGACAGCATCTCCAGGATCGATCACGGCGGGAGTGCCGGTCGCACCGGAGAGTTTTGGCTGCGTCTGTGCGCTGCGCCAGGGCCCAATGCCAGGATACGATTTTCGCAGTGTTGTGTCGTCATAGGTCAGGCGGAAGCTGGGCGCAGTCTTCCAGACCGATTCCGTCAGGTTCCCATCAATGACCGGCGCGGGATGATTAGCGGCGTTTGGAATGATAAGGTCAGGCCCAATCACCGGAAGAACCGATGTCGCAAGAGTTACGTCCGAACGCACGAAGATGCGGCCAACGTTCCAACCATCGCTGTTGCCCCATTGTCCCTGCCACCAGCAGCGGTTGGCATAGTACCGCGCATCATTGTAGGGCCAGCTCCAGTCGGCATCGTACACCGCGATGGAAAATTCCAGAATCTCTCCCTGCGGCTTCGAAATATTGTACCCGCGTGCAGCCAAATTGAATCGGATCTCCATCGAATACCCGGCGTCCGGCGTCAACACTGACGTCCCGTTCTTGTCATCGCTGGATACACCGTAGACGAACGCATATCCTGTGTAGGCGGTCCGGTCGCTGGCAGCAGGGCCAAAATAGCTGGGAGGCTGACCCGGCTGGTCCGCGTTCGGATTTGTTGCCCAGGTTTCTGTCACCCACATGAAACCGTACTCGTAGGGAAGAGCCGGCCTTGAACCTGACGCGTGGTCGCGCAGGTTTATGTTCACACCGTCGCACTCGTTGAACATCCCTCCGCCAACTGAGCTGTCCCGAGCAAAGATGCCAACGATGAGTTCGTTGCCCTGAATGAGAAACTTCACCGTCGCTCTTGTCGGATCGGTCACTTTGCCGTTCCAGCTCGACCCTGACCGTTCGGATTTCCATCCGCTTCCGGGAATGACTTTCGTGTTGCTGGAATCAAACGCGATAAGAACAGAATCGGCAACTTTCCACGCCGCTTCATCCAGTTTTCCGTCGAACGTAATGGTTCCCGACGGAACAATGCGCGCCCACACAGCGTCAGAGCGTTTGATCGTCTGCGCTGATGTTGAGATAAGAAACCCCATTACGCCCAAGACAGCTGCAACGCGAAACAAGCGATTCATGATTCCTCCCTTCCATCGTCCTAAGAGATTACACCGGCGATGGTTTCGTTAGTTTCATTGTTACAAAAGACGGTGCAGGCTGTTTCCAGCCTGCACCATTGTCCATGCAATTACAGACCAAGGCAACAGAACAAGAATAGCTGCGCCTTAACTTGGCCCTATTTGAGCAACATCAGTTTCTTTACCGCGACAAAGGGCTCCGTTTTGGCGCCGCTGAGTGGAGTTGCGCTGATCCGGTAGATGTACATTCCGGTCGACAATCCGTTGGCGTTGAATGTCACGTGGTGAACACCAGCGCTCAATTCGCCGTCGGCCAATATCGCTACTTCACGACCGAGAACATCGTACACCCTCAGCGTTACGAGACTCCGCGCAGGGAGACCGAAATTGATTATCGTGCTCGGATTGAACGGATTCGGATAGTTCTGCTCCAGCGCAAACTGTCTCGGAATGGCTCCATCCGTCTGATCGACACCAGTGGTGTTGTTGAGCTTCAGCGTCTTCGATGGATCACCCCATTCACTGCCCCACCACGACTTATAGAATGAACCGATCGTGTGATCCCATTGGTTCATCGGATGCTTAAATCCGTCCGGGTCAAAAATGTTCAATATAATCTTCGCACTCGTCGAAGATGTCGTGTAGCCAAGTTTGTCAAGGTCTATTCTTAACTCCGCAGTATAGCCCTTGTCAACATTTGAGGTATCATTCACCGTGCTGCCTGAAGGTAAATACCCCCAGCCGGCACCAGAGCTCGCCACCCCCGGCTCATAGCGCATCGTGTCTTTGTTCCCTTCAAAGTTCTGCCAATACAGCTTGTATTCTTTCGCCTGGCCAGCTGCCGTATTGATCTTCATGTACAAGCCGTCACCTTCCCAATCAAACTTGCATATTGACTTGTCATCCGATTGGATGCCGATATACAAGCTCAATCCTTTTTGGAGAAATTTGACACGAGTCAATGTGCTGTCCTTGTGCGGTACACTGTAGGATACACCGTTGTCCGTGAACGGGTTCTTGACGTCGACGCCACCGGTTACGGTGAACTCACCCGCCTGTTTCTTCCCTGCTGCACCAAGCCCAAACAACAGGGTCGGCGCTCCTGTCCAATCGGCTTCGTCGAGTTTCCCGTCTACCGTCATTGTTCCTGTTGCGACTTTCGGGCGCAATGAGTCGGGATCATCAAACAGTTCCGGTGTGAACTCCAACGCCTTCAATGGATCACCCCACTCACTGCCCCACCATGACTTATAGAATGAACCGATCGTGTGATCCCATTGGTTCATCGGATGCTTGAATCCGTCCGGATCAAAAATGTTCATCATCACCTGTACGGTCGTCAATGGCAGCGTGTACCCTAACTTCGACAGATCGATCAGCAACTCCGCACTGTAGCCCTTGTCAACATTTGAGGTATCATTCACCGTGCTGCCTGACGGTAAATACCCCCAGCCTGAACCAGAGTTCGCCACGCCCGGCTCATAGCGCATCGTGTCTTTGTTCCCTTCAAAGTTCTGCCAATACAGCTTGTATTCTTTCGCCTGGCCAGCTGCCGTCCTGATCCTCATGTACAAGCCGTCACCCTCCCAATCAAACTTACATATTGACTTGTCGTCCGATTGGATACCGATATACAGGCTCAGTCCCTTGCGAAGGAACTTCACACGTCTCAATGTGCTGTCCTTGTGCGGTACACTGTAGGATACACCGTTGTCCGTGAACGGGTTCTTGACG
>JAPLFP010000212.1 GCA_026390585.1 Ignavibacteriales bacterium
CAGGATATTGCTGAATCTGATCTTCCCTACCGGCGGCAGCGCAAGGATCATGGGAATGGATGTTATCAGGGACACGGAAAAGATCAAGCGCCAGGTCGGCTATATCCCTTCAGATGGCAGTCCGTATTCTTCCATGGATGTACATGAATTCCTGAGCTATTGTATCCGTTTTTACCAAGTACAGAACGGTGCGCACAGGATAGCTGAACTCTCGGAATGGTTTGAACTGGACCTGAAACGGAAAATTGCCGAATTGTCCATGGGAAATCGGAAGAAAGTATCGATCGTGCAGAGCCTGCTGCACAACCCTAGGCTTCTTATCCTGGATGAGCCAACAACGGGCCTGGATCCATTGATGCAGGCAAAATTCTTTGAGCTATTGCGTTCAGAGAATCGGAAAGGGATGACCATCTTCTTTTCTTCGCACGTACTCAATGAGGTTCAAATGCTCTGCAAACGAGTGGCGATCATTAAAGAAGGGAAGATCATCAAGCTGGAGGACATTGAAACCCTGAGAAAGAAGCAACTGAAGAAGGTGCTCATCCAATTTGAAGATCAGGTGAATGAACAAAACTTCAGCATCCCTGGCATTGATCGTATCATCACGAAGCTCGGCAATATGCTCTCCTTTATGTACTCAGGCGATATCAATGAACTAGTCGGTTTGTTGGCGGGAAGGAAGATCGTTAACCTCACGATCGAGGAACCGTCGCTGGAAGAAATATTTATGCATTATTACCAATAAGAGGGGACAGAGCAAATGAACATGAACCTGTTCTCAAAGGAGATGAGAAGAAACGCGTTCAGTCTCATGCTGTGGATGATCGTAATAACCCTATTGATTTCGGTTACCATGTCGGTGTACCGAACATTTGTAGAAAACCAGTCTAAGGTCATGGGGATGATGAGCCTGGTTCCAAAAGGTGCGCTGCAGTTCAAGGGCATTTCGAATTTCAACGATCTGCTTTCGGTACTGGGATTTTATGCTGCCAACAATGTCATCTATATGATGGTACTCGGGAGCATTTTTGCCATCGTCCTTTCCTCCAACATCCTGCTCAAGGAAGAATACGATAAGACCGCGGAATACCTGTTGACGCGGCCGCTTAGCCGCAGCGAGATTTTCCTCAGTAAGCTGGCCGTGCTTTCCATTCATGTGCTTTTGTTGAACCTGGTCACTTCCCTGGCAGGCTTTATATGTATGGAACTGGTTAAGAATGGACCCTTCAGCTTCAAGGCATTTTTGATCCTGTCGTTGTATACCCTGTTGCTAAATATCTTGTTCGGTGCGATCGGGCTATTCCTCTCAACCCTGGTTAAAAGGCCAAAACCGATCACCACATTAAGCATAGGGCTGGTCTTAGTCTTCTATTTTGTCTATACGCTTTCAAAGATCACAGAGAGTACCGAAGCAATAGGGTACCTGAGCCCATTCAAATATGTCAAGATGGACGCAATTAATCCGGCTTACGAGCTTGATCTCTGGCATCTGTTGTATTTTGTCGGCATCTCTCTGTTGCTTGTAGGGCTCTCATACCGGCTGTATGCACGGAAGGACATTTATACATGAACATCGCAAAAGCACGCAGATCAAATACGCATACACTCTTTGTGTTCGGAACTCTGATGCCATAAGTGCCAGAATGCCTTGCTGCTCAATTGGCTACTATAACTCCATTTCAAACGCACCATTTAGAGTTGCAGCTGGCCTAGATAGCCGGCCCCGGTCTTGAACTTTCAGGATAGCTGGCAGAAACCTGTAACCCGTTCGACCTCACGCCGTTTAGGTTCACCCGTGTGCTTTCCTTCGTTTTCTTCTCAATTGAGTGGATATTCACACACGATCGTGAACACGTCACCCTCTGAACTGCAGTAGTTACCGAATCTCGTTGGGGGTACATAGAGATTTCCGATTGCTGATGGTTCGACACGTCGCTTCGCTCAGTGCAAGCTGCGCTCACCACAAGTTTTCGATGTGCGATCTAGCAGATGAGAGCGGCTGTAGTGCAAAATGAAGAGCCGATTCGGAAACGGGTCGGCTTTTTGTGTTTCTGGTCAGTAATGACTTAGCGTGGCTGAGTTGAGGCGATATTGCTTCGGGAAACCGCTTGGCGAAGCGGCATGAAACGATGCCGCCACTAGAGACTTCGACGTGGCGGCACGAAGCCGCACGCGTCTAGCATACAATCACATTCGACGGGTGATCTTCAAGTTTGTCCAATCATTTATCCAACCTTATTTTCTTTAACAAAACAAAATAGCGAGAATCAGAACGAAGATTACTCCAGAGGGGGTCAATCTTAAGGTAACTAAGCTGCGTGTTATGTTCATTATAGCCTTTCTCAAGCCACTCGAACGCTTTCTCAGCATCACCTAACCCGACATAGACGCCAGCTATTTGAACTGCGACCATATAGCCATGTTTTGAAAACTCAAGTAATTGATCGAGATTTCTGATCGCCTCGGCCTTCTTTCCTGCCTTCGCATAAACGTAACCCAAGTCGCCAAGCACATAAGGACTATTCGCCCCAACGATCTGTCTGGCTTTTTCCAGCTCGGTGATCGCTTCATCAAACCTGCCCTGCTGTGTATGCACGAACGCGATAGTTCCGTGTAACCCGGGCTGATTGGGATCAAGTTCAAGTGCCTTGTTGAACTGTTCTGTTGCCAGATCGTAGTGCTGCATGTAGGCAAGAATTTCTCCTACATTATTGGTAATAACCGGTGAGAGGGGGTCAAGTTCTTGTGCACGTTTGATTTCAGCCAACGCCTCTTGCAACTTGCCCTGGTTTTCCAGAGAATTGCTGTACCAATGATGAGTTGTTGGACTATTCGGATCAAGTTCTATAGCTCGCATAAATTCTCTGTCTGCATCTTGCCAGTCCCATTGGTATGCATATTTGATCAATCCTAACGCGGCATGAGGTTCAGCCAGCGTCGCATCAAGTTCAAGAGCTTTTCTTGCCGCCGTCTCTGTTTTTGAAATAAAACCTGTCGCCGCCAGGCCGGAATACTCCGGAAGAACAGCATAGGTCGAAGCTAATCCGGCATAGGCAAGTGCATAGCCCGGATCCTTTTCAATGGCTTGTTTGAAATATTCAACAGCTTTCTGGAGATCATCACCATTGCGCTTGTTCCAATGGAATCTTCCTTTGAGATAATATTGATACGCTTCTGCGCTTTCAGTGTAACGTTTTGCGAGCTTCTTCTCATCTTCGCCGACCAGTTTGAGGCTCAGCCGTTGGGAAATATCTTTGGAAATTCCTTCCTGAACGGTAAATATGTCCGAAAGCTTCTTGTTGTACTGCTCTCCCCAAATGTGGCTGTTGTTCGACACGTCCACAAGCTCCGTGCTGATCTGAAGATTGTCGCCCCTCTGAGTGACTCTGCCCACAAGCACAGCCTTCACACCCAACTCTTTGCCTGCCTTTTGCGGATCAATTTCTTTGTTCTTGAACTGAAATACTGAGCTTCTTGACATGACGGTGAGGTTGGATAACTGCGACAGTGTGTTGATGAGGCTTTCTGTGATGCCATCACTCAAGTATTCCGTGTTCGGGTCGGCACCGACATTGGTGAACGGCAGCACGGCAATAGAATCGATCGATTGATGCCTACCGAAGAATGCGACGTACCCGATAAAGCCTACAAGGATGAGGAAAACAATGGTCCCCAACACGATGAACTGGCGAGCTCGCTTTTGCGGGTGATCAGTGGACCTGTGTCCCGGTGGAGCGTGATCAATTTCGTGCGTTTCGGGAGTCTTCCGGTCGGATGGTCGGGTGGACATCTCCCCAAGCGGTGTTCGGGAAACTCTCGCTGACTGTTTTTGTACTCTCCGCAACTCGCTCACCATATCATCAACGTGTTGGTAGCGGTCCTCGGGATCCTTTTCCAATGAGCGATTGAGAACATGCACGAGCTCGGAAGAAACGTCTGGCAGATGCTTCTGGAGCGGATCCGGCTGTTCATTGAGAATCGAATACATCATGGCCGCTTCATGTTCGCCGCGGAAGGGAAGCTTGCCCGTCAGCATCTCGAACAGCAGGACCCCGAATGAAAAAATATCACTGCGATGGTTAATCTCTCCACCCTGGATCTGCTCTGGAGCCATGTACGCCAGCGTCCCCACCGTGCTGCTTGTCTTCGTCAGCTTCAGTGTTCCCTTCAGCTTGGCTAGGCCAAAATCCATCACCTTCGCCTGCCCTTTGGATGTCAGCATGACATTGTCGGCTTTGATATCCCGGTGAACGATACCTTTCGAATGGGCCTCCTGCAAGGCTTCTCCTATTTGAATGGCAATAGAAAGAGCGTCATTTACTTTAGGGAAGGGTAGCTTTTCCCGGAGAGTGCCTCCTTCAATGTACTCCATGACGATGAACAGAGAGCTATCGGCTTCTTCGATACCATGGATGGTGCAGATATGCGCGTGATTCAATGCAGCGGCCGCCTTGGCTTCCTGCAGAAAGCGGGCCTTGGTCTCCTCGCTGACAGAGACATGGGCAGGGAGGAACTTGAGCGCCACGTCGCGGTCGAGCGTGGTGTCGTGGGCTTTATAAACGACACCCATGCCACCTTCACCAAGCTTCTCGACGATCTTGTAGTGAGATATTGTTTGACCAATCATAGTTGGCATTTGGATAGACACTTGAATTCAGCCCAGGGGATCAGCGGTGGGATACACTCTGATACATAGTAGCTAAATTCGCCACGGTTGTCAAATTTGAGAATGCACGGTCTTCGTGAGTTCATGACTTCAGATTTCGACGCTGCACCTGAAACTTGTAGTTGTTGGCGGCGGGTCGCATAACTCGACAGCAGGCCGACCCGAATTCATGAAAGCTCTGCTTGATTCTCTTGCTGCTTGTCCAGCGCAATCGCAGATGCAGTAATCGGCAGACAATCTGCGACCTTTGCTAGGAGAGTGGCAATTCGATGGCTCTTTCGAAGGTTGCCTCCGCCGCGAGTAGGCGGCCTCGGAGTTGAACCTGGTCGGCAGAATCATCAAGAACCATTCGTCCTGAAGCCATTTTCGTGGGCTTGTGGGCTTTCCCTAGCCTCTTCATCCTCAACTGAGCGGGTATTCACACATGATTGTAAACAAATCAGCCGCTGAACTGCAGCCATTGAGAATCTCATTGGGGGTACAAAAGAAATTTGCGATTGATGATGGTTCGACACGTCGCTTCGCTCAGTGCAAGCTGCGCTCACCACAAGTTTTCGATGTGCGATTTAGCAGATGTGAGCGGCTGTAGAGCAAAATGAAGAGCCGATCCGGAAACGGGTCGGCTTTGTTGTTTTGTGACAAGTGGTCCTGTTCATCATTCCGCGCGCTATACATAATCTGCAGCCGAAAGAGCCTTGGGGAGTAGCCGAATTGACCCTTGCCTTCTTGCGACTCCCTGAGTACTATTAAACCAATTCGTGCGTCTACTGATGGCCAAACATCGCCAGATTTTTCCAGATTCATACATCCCCGATACCCAACTGTACGAAACTATATCTCCCGGCCCGATCGATGAGAACTCGCTGCAAAACGAAACTCCTCCCAATCATTCTGCTGGTTCTTCTCTTCTCCTGGGAAGCTCCGGCGGATGACGGATATGAATTGTGGATGAAGTACAGAAAGATCAACAACGAACATCTCCTGAAGCAGTATCGGGAGGCGATTGCGTGCATCATCGTACCTGGTGAATCGGAGACCCTCCGGATCATCCGCAGCGAATTGAAAAGGAGCCTCGACGTGATGCTCGGTGTCGATATGCGCTACCGGGCAGCGGCAACAGGAGAGAACGCACTTGTCATAGGGACACCTGCAAGGTCAGACATTGTCCAGCACCTGCAGCATGAAGGCAAGCTTCAAACCTTGGGAGTTGAAGGGTATCTCATCACGTCGGTCACCAAAGGGAAGAACAAATTTACGGTCATTGCAGCGAATCGTGATATCGGACTTCTGTACGGCGCGTTTCATTTTCTGAGAACTCTGCAGACCCGCCAGTCGCTTGATCATCTCAACATCGTCTCAACTCCACGAATCGGATATCGGCTTCTCGATCATTGGGATAATCTGGACGGATCCATCGAGCGCGGGTATGCAGGTAAGTCCTTATGGAAATGGGATGAACTGCCTAAGAAGATTGACAAGCGATACCACGACTATGCACGCGCAAATGCTTCGATTGGAATCAACGGTGCCGTCCTTAACAACGTCAACGCGAACCCGGTGATCCTGAAGACTGAATATCTCCGGAAAGTCTCAGCGTTGGCTAACGTCTTCCGGCCCTACGGTATTCGCGTGTTTCTCTCTGTTAATTTTTCCTCGCCAATTTCGGGTAGGTTCGAGCAGGAAGGGAATCGAAAAGGGGGAATCGGCAACCTTCCTACTGCGGACCCACAGGCTCCGAACGTGAGGTTGTGGTGGAAAAACAAAGTGAAAGAGATCTATGCGCTTATTCCGGATTTTGGCGGATTCGTGGTGAAGGCGAATTCCGAGGGAATGCCTGGTCCGCAGGATTATGGGCGGACTCACGCGGAGGGAGCAAACATGCTCGCTGAGGCACTGGAGCCGTTTCACGGTGTTGTCATGTGGCGAGCGTTCGTGTACAACGCCGGTGTCGACGTCGACCGCGTAAAACGCGCTGCATTGGAATTCCTCCCGCTTGACGGCCTCTTCCGCCCTAACGTCTTTGTCCAGGCAAAGAATGGCCCACTCGACTTTCAACCGCGGGAGCCCGTACAACCACTTTTTGGTTCGATGACCAAGACGCCGATGATGCTTGAACTCCAGATTACTCAGGAATACCTGGGCCACTCGACTCACCTGGTGTATCTTGCTCCGATGTGGAAAGAGTACTTTCAGTTTGACCTGTTCGCTAAAGCGCCCGGTTCGACTCTCGCCGCCATTGTCGATGGTAGCTTGAGGAATGCTCACATGACGGGCATTGCGGGCGTGGCGAATACCGGCGATGACAGAAACTGGTGCGGGCACCTCTTCGCACAAGCCAATTGGTTTGCCTTTGGACGTCTCGCCTGGGATCATTCCATCAGCGCACAGCAGCTTGCAGATGAATGGGTCAGGATGTCGCTCTCGAACGATTCCGGGACTGTTTCAACCGTATCTTCGATCATGATGGGCTCCCGGGAAGCGTGCGTCAACTATATGACTCCGCTTGGATTGCATCATATCATGGAGGTTGACGTTCACTATGGCCCCGGCCCTCAGAATGACCGTGGAAGAGAAGACTGGACGTCAGTCTATTACCATCGTGCCGACAGCATTGGCCTGGGGTTTGACCGGAGTTCCGCAGGGAGCAACGCGGTTGGACAGTACCTTCCTCCTTTGCGATCCGCTTTCGACAATCTTGAGACGTGCCCCGAAAAGTACTTGCTATGGTTTCACCACGTCAACTGGGATCATCGTATGAGTTCGGGCAGGACATTATGGGAAGAACTGTGCGTGAGGTACACTGCCGGGACAGACTACGTGCGCGAAATGTACAACAAATGGCTCTCGCTTGAAGGCGCAGTGGACCCGCAGGTTTTTTCGAGCGTCAAGGAGAAGCTGAAAAAGCAGCTGGTTGATGCAGCGGCTTGGAGGGATACGTGTCTCGTCTATTTTCAGAAATTCAGCAAGCAGACAATTCCGGGTCGGCACTGAACTGGATGCCTCGACCCGAAGCCAACAAGGAGTGATCGTGCTATTCGGCCTGACATTGTTCTCTCTTTTGGTTCTTGTTCCCGATCAGCCGCGTGATAGCAGTCAAACTCTCAAGCTGAACGATCTCGAGTACTTCGAGACCCGTGGCCTGAATGTTCTGGTCTTCAGCAATTGGTACAACGATCTCTTCAGTGATTCCAAGATGAGCGGGATCGAGATCATCCATCACGGGGTGAGGAGTGCGACAAATGGAGATGTCAGGCTCAATCCGACGCCGGAACAGTGGGATCCCATCCCGCAATTTGTGAAGCGGAACGTCGACAAGAATGCCGGGTTCATTGAGGCGTTTCTTCGATACCCTACATACGATTTCGCGTACTCAATCAAAGTCGAGTTACATGAGGAGGGAATCGCCATTTCCGTCAACCTTGAAAAGCCGCTTCCTCAAACCCTGGAAGGGCGGGCCGGATTCAACCTTGAATTCCTGCCGTCTGCCTACTTCAAGAAGACCTATCTGATGGACAGCACGAGCGGATTCTTTCCACGGTATCCCGGTGGACCGATGGAAAGACAGAACTCGGGTCTTGTCGAGCCAAAGCCTATTGCGTCTGGGAGCACACTTATCCTTGCGCCGGAAGATCCTACGAGGCGTATCACAATACAGTCGAAATCCACGCACGTGATGCTGTTTGACGGCCGCAACAAGGCCCAGAACGGATGGTTCGTGGTTCGCTCGATTCTGCCTCCAAAGAAAGCCGGCAAAGTGATCGAGTGGTTCCTGACTGCCAGTACCATCCCGAACTGGACGCGCCCGCCGGTAATCACCTATTCGCAGGCTGGTTATCATCCGGATCAGAAAAAGATCGCGGTCATCGAACTCGACAAGAATAATCGCCCCGCATCATCCGCTCGTGTGCTCAGAATCTCCGGGAAAGGGGAGGAGACAGAAGTGTTTAAGTCGGAGGTGAAAGTATGGGGACGATATCTTTGCTACAACTATGCCACGTTCGACTTCACGCCTCTAAAAGAGAACGGGCTGTACGTCCTGGAATATGGTGCTCAGCGCACAACCGCGTTGAGGATTGCACCCGATGTCTACGAAAGCGCGTGGCACCCTACCCTCGATGTCTTCTTTCCCGTGCAGATGGATCATATGCGTGTCAGAGAAGCGTATCGAGTCTGGCATGGAGCGTCGCATCTTGACGATGCATTGCAGGCACCAGTGAATCACGAGCACTTCGATCTTTATGCACAAGGTCCGACGACCGACACGCGATACAAGCCTGGAGAGCATATCCCCGGCCTCAATGTGGGAGGGTGGTTCGATGCGGGTGATTTTGATATCCGGACGCAAACGCACTATGCGACCATTCTCAGCATGGTTCAGACCTGGGAAACCTTCCGTCCCGAGCGAGATGAGACGAGCATCAATCAGCGGAAGCGCTCGGTGGAGATTCATCACCCGGACGGAGTCCCAGATCTCCTGCAACAAATAGAACATGGAACATTGCAGCTCGTGGCCCAGCAAAGAGCCGTAGGTCACGCCATCGCTGGTATCATCGAATCGCATCTGTCTCAATACAGACACCTGGGAGATGCAGTCACCTCGACCGACAACCTCGTCTTCAATCCAAAATTGGATAGCCTTGAGACAAATGGATCAAACAGCGGAGCGTTTGACGATCGCTGGGCATTCACAAGCAAGTCGAGCGCGTTGAATTACGGTTCCTCGGCTGCACTTGCGGCTGCGTCGCGGGCTTTGTGTGGCTACAATGATACGTTGGCATCGGAGTGCCTGGCAACTGCAAAACGAATTTGGGATGAAGAACAAAGCCACCCGCCAGATGTTTTTCGCCATGGGAACACGACTGGAGGCGTACTGGAGGACGAGGCGCTCAAAGCGGCTGTAGAGCTCCTGATTTGCTCGAAGGACGATCGATATGCACGGAAGATACGTGAGTTGTTGCCTCACATCGAAACCAATTTTGACCGGGTGGCGGCCATAGCTGTGCGAGCCGTTCCGTTCATGGACGGTCAGTACGTGAAGAAGATGGAGCCACTGGTGAAGGGATACAAAGAGCGAGGGGATAAGCTCTATGAACAAAATCCTTTTGGGGTTCCGATCTCAACCGGCGGTTGGGGAGGAAGCAGCTACGTGGTTGGCTTTGCCAACACGAGCTATCTTCTGCACAAAGCTTTTCCAAACATCGTTGGGTCTGAATTCACCTTGAGGGGGTTAGGATATCTCTACGGTTGTCATCCCGGCACTGCACTATCGTTTGTGTCGGGGGTCGGAGCTGATTCAAAAATGGTGGCCTACGGGAACAATCGGGCAGACTATTCCTTCATCGCGGGGGGTGTTGTTCCGGGTGTCGTCATTGTGCAACCCGATTTTCCGGAGAACAAAGAAGACTGGCCGTTCTTATGGGGAGAAAACGAGTATGTTATCGGTCTTGCCGCCAGCTATCTCTATCTTGTCCATGCTGCAAACGACCTCATGAATGAAGAATCACGCAGGACTTCCCATTGAGGAGCTATTGATCTGAGACGAAATCGTATAGGATACTCCAATTAGTGTCCGCGGGATGCAATGAGTATAAACTGCCAGTGTCGTATTGTTCGTACTATTCCACAGGTGACGAAACAGAACCATCGCGGTGTAGGTAGCCGAACCATTCTCCATGTTGCGGATCCGGAAAATGGGTGAATGACCAAGCATGCACCCGCTCGTACCATTGCTCGTAAAGAGAATCGCCGGTCAGGTGATGAGCGAGGAGAAGCGCATAGAGAGCCTCGGTATGCGGCCACCAGAGCTTCATGTCCCATTCGAGTTGTTCCGTCGGCCTTCCCTCCACGTCGACGAAGTACAAAATGCCGCCGAATTCTTTGTCCCATCCCAGCTCGAGTGACCAGTTGAGCACGTCCAGAGCGCTGCGGAGAAGCGACTGATCATTCCTGTAACGGGCTTCATGCATCATGAACCAGCTCGTCTCAATGGCATGCCCCGGATTGATGCACCGCCCTTCGGGGGAGTCCAACCTTTCACCCTTTGGCCCGACGATCTCGAACAATGCCTTCTGCTCTGGTTTCATGAAGTGATGGAGCACTTCGTACAGCGATTGATCAACGACTTCTTTGTACAGCGGGTCATCATCGACTTTTCGAAGTTCCTGTGTTGTCGCGAGAAGGATCATCGGCATGGCATGAGCCTTCGTCACCCTGGTTTCCGGAATCAACTTTGGTGTCAGGCGACCGGGATTCCTGTACAACTCGATGATCATTCGATACATCTCTTTGGCTTTCCGAAGAGCTTGCTGGTCGCCGCTTGCCTTTGAATACTCCGCACATGCGATTGCACCAAACGTCTCCGTAAAGAGATAGCGACTCTTGCGCAGAGGTCGGCCGTCACGCGTCACCACGAAAAACATACGTCCGTCTGCATCGAAGCCATACCTGGTCATGAACTCATATCCACTTCGCGCAGCGTCGAGCCACTCCGAACGCCGCTCAACTTCATTGTACAACTTCGAGAATGTCCACACTGCCCGACACTGGATCCACATCGCCTTGTCGGTGTTGTAGACCGAACCGTCACGGTCGAGACAATTGAGGAAGCCACCATACTGCGGGTCAGGTGCATGCTTCAACCAGAAGGGGATTACGTCCTCCAGGAGCGAATTCCGATAGTGCTGTGTGAGCTCTTGTATTCTTTCGGTTCTCATTGAACTCTGTTGTGGTCAATCGCAGTGATATGGAAGCGACATTTGACTAAGCCTTTTGAATCCTGATTGTGTAGCGTGATGCGGCGGGCAATGAAAAGAACCCCTGGCCGGTCGTCTGATGCCATTCTGCAAAGACCTTCCGGTTGTCGACAAACACGGCCGGAAGCTCAGGGGAGAAGAAAGCGACATCGACGAATCCTAATGGCTCAATTACTATCTCAACAACATCGCGCCGGCGATCGGAGTTCAGCAGCTTTGCATTAGCTACTTCTGTGAAATGAAGAAGTGGCGTCTTGCTTCCGTAGAGCGCCGTTACGATGTGATCGCCCGGTGTCTGGTGATGGATCGGTATCTTCGTGCTCCCTTCGATGATCGTGTCGTTGACGACAAGACTCTCGAAGTGCGGTCCACCGTAAATGCTTTCGAAAGACCAAGATGACCCTCGCCACCGAATGTTTTCCAACCGCGCTGCCGGGACGGGAAGAGAAAGAGGAAGATGCGTGATGCCGCCAGGATCAAACTCAAATCCCACGATGGATTCGCGAATACCACGCAACCACGACGTGACGCAATTGAGGTTTGACGCACTCCCGTGGCGCTCCCATGCGCGGCTATCATTTTCCCGGAATCCCTTCAGAGTGAGAAATTCAGGACAATAACCCAACCTGGACAAAGCCTCTTCGGCGCGTCCCAACCATCGCATAATGGGACCTGCGTTGCCAGCCCTTCGAAACAATTTGAGTGCGTACAAATCCCAATGCGGATACCACGAATCGAGAACGTCTTCTCCTGATGGCCCCGTCTCGGTCAACGGTATGACTCTCATCCCGGCGTCGGTGACCAATTCGCGGGCAATGAATGCAGCGGCTTCCTGGAGATGGGGTCTGATGAGCGGCAAACCCAATGACGATTGCAGGAACAGTAATGCAAAAAGAGGGTGGAAGCGACTCCGAGTGTTTGCATCTGAATTGATCGAGTCGACGAAAAATCCTGCTTCCTTATCCCAATAATTTGCGCTGAAGTTCTGTGCAATCATCGCGGCCGCAGCGCTGGTGCGTTCTTCGAGCTTGCCGTCACCGATCTGTCGTGCAATGTTTTCGAGAATCCGGCAGAGAGCATACCAGCTTCCGACCTCCATGCAAACGGCGCTCTCTTCGCCTCTGCCGAAAGCAGATAACAGGTCGGGGTAGAAACCCTCTCCCTTCACCAGACCTTCTCTCAGTATCTGCTGTTCGGAGTCTTCGAACCGCGCAATGAACGATGGAAGTGACTGTTTGAGCAGATCGTCATCGTTGGTCTCGAGGAAAGCTTCGTAGACAAGAGCAGCCTGGAGAAACTCAATGCCGCCTGGTGATGGAGTATCGAGCGGGAGTAGAGCTCGAGTCCATCGGGCCGGGATTCGCCCGGCCTCATCTCGATGTTGCTCGATGAAACGCACGGTCCTCAAAACGTTTGAGTGATCTCCCCACCGCAGTGCCTCCTGCATGGTCACAAGTGCATCCCATGCCCAGATCCAGTAATAGCGCCCTGGGCATGCTCGGGGAATTCCACAATCACGAACAATGCATGACTCAACGAGTCCGGGAACAGTTGTGGCGAACTCTTCAAGGTGTGGAAACCCCGGCAGTGCGAGTCTGGACAGAGCCGGTCGCTCAGGTGACGCCTCACTCTCTGCAACTGGGGCTTCAGCTTGGTCCGAGCAACGGATGGTGAATTGCGTTGCTCTGCCCGGCTGCATGGTCTGCTCAAAGATCCATGCTTCCGCCGTTTCGCGGAGAGAGCAACCAACACCTCCAAATGTAATGACCGCTCCCGCATCGTAGAGCGCGAGGTCAGTATTTTGAAATTCGGGACGCAGATCGTCACGCGTGGCAAGACCTGAGAGCTTTGAAGTGTTGAAAATCTTCTTCCGGACAGGCTCCGGGATAAGAAAGTCCCCCGCGTACGGTCCAGTCTGATCAAGCCATTTCTGGAGCATGATGCGGTCCCGAAAACCCGTTACCACCTTTCCACCTACGGACCAAAGTGAACTCCAGGTTCTCTCCCCGTGGACTGCGGTGAACGTGCTTTGCTTATCCAATCGCATGCACAGCGTTGGGGTTACCTCAGTCGACGACGAACACCGAACCACCAGCGTTCGGCCTTTGGCGGCGATGACAAGCGAACAGATCCCATCCGGCAGAATCGTTTCCGCTTCAATGCGCGTCGGCCGCCAATCGACATCACTGGTCTGTAGCGTGTACTCTTTGTTATCAATTCGAACTGAGAAGGTTAGCACTCCGGACTCGCGAACTAGAGTCCGCGAGTTCTTGCTCACGGGTTGAAGCCCGTGATATCCCACTTCGGTGATTCCATGTTCTGCAGAGACGAACGCGTACATGCGGTCGTGCGAAATCCAGCAACCTTTATCCACGAGGTCCACGTTCCATCGAAATCGGCCACAGCCCCATCCGGGAACATCCACGATACCTGAAAGCGCTTCCGGACTTGCAGTTCTGGCAGGCTCTCGGTAAAACAAATGCACCAAATGATTGTAGCTTTGTCGGTTTGACATGCGATGCGGAGAAATTTGTCTCTGTCGCCGCTGTTTGGGTACGCGGGGACGAAAGCGGACAAACCAGTCTCCCACGTCACCTTCTGCGGTGAAACGGAAACGAGGACGCTCGGGCGGTTGCTTCCTGCCCCGATTTTGAAACTGAGAGCTCGTCCGTTACCGAATTGGTTGAACTCTTCATGCGAATGCAGGTTCCATTCGATCCTCGCTGATTTGGCGAGAGTTACGACATCGGCTCCGAGGATGTATCGGTCGGGTTCCACAAAGATGCTTCGACGGAGCAGTTGCACGCCAAGATGTGGCAGATACGAGCGAGCAAGGTCGACGGTGGCAGCAAGAGTACTTCCCGCTGTTTTGATGTCGGCCATCGGTGCATGGCAAGACGGAGGGACAAAGTCCGGCATCCAAACAGCTGAATCTCCAATTTGCCCCTTGCCATCGATCGTGACGATGTTTTGCAGTGATGTGTCGCGCCGATAAACGGGCCCTGGACCGGAAATCACTAGCGAGCCTTTCTGATACAAGAGGAATGAACCGTTGCACGGGTCGCTGTGCCCGTATCCTCCGGTGATTCCTGCTTCATAGCGGTGATTGCCAAGCGGCAGTCCGGAACGAAAAGTGAAAAGGGAATCGGATGTTCGGACGAAAATCTGCATCCCGTCTAGGAAGGCAATTGTGCCGTCACGGGTGCGAACAGGCTGGACGTGTTCAGAGAGCCAGAGGTATTCATAAACTCTTCGTCTCGCGGGAGCGTTTCGGAAATCCACGCCATCGACAGGCAAATCGCGCAGAAAATCACCCAGCCAACGAGCCTCTCCTGATCCGGTCTGTGCAGCAATCAGGTAGTGACACCAGCTGTCGCCCCCCACGCGGTATTGCGGGTCGCCAAAGGTCACGCCACGCAGTCCATCCGGTGAGGTCGCAGCAGCGCGAAACACTGAAGCATTGCTCATCACAGTGGTTTGAGGCCAAAGGTTGAGGCCACCACCACTCCGCAGGAGCTCCAACCACCGCAGGAGGAAACCAAATTCATAAATCCAGAGATTGATGCCATGCGGGAAGAATCCATCTTCAGGAAGCGTGGAAAGAACAAGCTTGAGAACGCCGGCAAGATGACTTGCCCATTCGCGGGCCCGCGGATGTGTGTCCCAGAAAAGCAGGGAGAAGGCGAGCAAACCCATTCCGCAGCCGAGGTAGTGAGCCTGTGCATAGTCTTCACGCTTGTAACCAAGATGATTCCAGCAGATGTCGGCAATTTCCCAAAGGCGCTTTCGGACACGCTGTTCGTCAACTGTGCTCAGATGGTGGAAGAGCCAGTCATATCCTACGCTCAAGAGGAAGAGCGTTTCTCCTGATTGCGTGTCGATGGCGAGCGGAGCAAAGCCGGGTTGCTCAGTCAGAACGCAGTAGTCCAGTAGACTTTTGATCCCGCGCTCGACGTTTTCTGAAGATGGTTCGATGACAGCGAGAAATGCACCGATGAGGAGCCTGTCTTCCGGCGTGAGAGATTCAGGGCCATTGGGAATTTTTGATTCCGGTGTGACAACGAGCAATAGATCCCACCTTGAAATGAATTCGCGGATCCGTTCGAGGGGCTCGCTCCGCGCACCGGCTTGATCATGCTTCAGCGCTAAGAGATCGTTCTCGTTGATCAACAGCCGTGGGTGGCTCTGCAGCTTCTCTGCCGGAATGTCGAACAGGAATGGCGCAGGCTTGAGGGGACGGACTGCGTAGAACTGAGCTTCGAATGGAACAAGCTTGGGGTCTTCTATGCTCACGATGATTTGTTCTGAATGCACGGAGCTGATTTTCGTTACCGCGCGGAGAACATGCCGATCAAGCTCATCCCCCCAGAATTGGAATTCCAGTCCAGTCTCTGTCTCGCCGGCCTTGAGGTTTGCCAAAGGCATGGGCGGGATGCCGTGCCACCCGGGCCAGGGACCGACGCGTAAGCCCGGAGGTTGTTGCTGGAACTGGAAATTCGGGAACGTGTATGGGCGCCTTGCATCACTGTGGACTGCATAGCGACAATGTTCTTACAGTGGATATTTCGAAGAGTTGAACGAAATGAGAACTATCGTATCTGCACCCTCAGCGGCAGAGGCTGGAGCGACATACTGAATCCCCGTGTTGCTCGCAAGCGTTAGAGACGCAGTTCCGAGCAGCGTTACGGGGTCAACAGGGGGGATATTTGAGATGGAGTCGGTTATCACGAAAAGGTGTTTTGCTGTGATCCACCATAGATCGCCGCTACAAATGCACCGGCTCGCCCACCGGAGGGAAGAGAATTCGTTCCAATCCATCAGTCTCAGGGAGGATGACAGATTGGGCCTCGATCTTTACCTCTCCTTCATAACGATATCCAACTCTGGAAGGAACGAGAGAAACGATCGTGCCTTGTTTCGTTTGGGTCATCGTTACCCAGCACTGTTCCGGAGCTGTGACTGGTCGAAGTTCGCCCAACGACTTGAGCCGAGCCAACACGTCGCCAGGCTCAGAGGGGTTTTGCCCCGAGAAAGTTGGTATTGACTTGCCGTCCTCAAAATGCGTTGGAGCTTCGTAAAGAAACAGCACCTTCTCTTTGGCTGCGTTCAGGATTCGAAGCAGCTTGCGCTCCATGATTGCAGCGTGCGGGCACACAACGAAATCGTACTTGCCCGATCCGACACAATACTGCTTTCCATGCCAATGACCGTTTCGCGCAACAGTGGTCGCCAGGACATCGACATGAAAATGATTATCGAGAAGCGAGAGGAGAAGCGCAAAGATCTCTCCGGCAGCTTTGTCAGCCCGGAGGTCTGCAAGCGCATACAGTGACTCCACTGGATAGAGAACAAGAAGATTAGCTCTTGGAAGTCTGCCGTTGATCTTGTTCAGTTCTTTCGAAAAGAAGGCATTCCACGTTGGGAACGCGGGCCACGTTGAATGTTCCGGATAGCCTGGAAGTTCGGGCGTCCCAAGGAATGTGCGCTCCTGGCCAATCGTGCCGGCGGGCCCGTACGCATGGGCCAGCCAACGTGTGCCGAAGAGAGCCATGACCTTGACGCAATGCTGCATGACCTCTTTCTGCCATCCCTGCCCGTCGTCATCGCCGACTGTCCAGAGGTTGTTGTAGGCAAAGGGGCGTTCGTTCGATTTTCCGAGCGAAGCAGCGACAACTGACATCGCGGCGAAGTTAGAGTACCAGGGAGACTTGTGGTCTCTCAGCTTGTTCACCGCGCCGAGGTCCACGAACCCACCGCTTTTGGCGCGAGCCGTCTCCCACAGATTCAACGATCCGTGGTTCATGTCGCACATATCAGCTGACTCGAAGTGCCAGGTGTCGTGAATGCCCACGACGGTTGCGGGACCCCAAAGGCGTCGGACCTTTTTGCGCAGATCCAATTCCGCCCGAGTGATGGAATTCTGAACTGAGCAGTAATAGGCAAGACGCACGGGGATGTGAGAAGAATCTTCTGCTTCGAATGCAAGCTTCCAGAGATCATGCTCGAGCGGTGATTTCTTGCTCGCCCGATATGATCTGCGGATCGAACGAGAATAGGGGAGAGAACCATACTGGCACGTGTAGCCCGGTTCGTCCCACATGATCCCGTCTGGACAACATCCTTCGGCCTTGAGCCGGTCGAGCAACTTGCCGTAACTCTTTAGGTGCTGACGGTTGGAGAAATCAAAATGGTTCGTCCGGACGTGGAAGAACGCGACTGTCGACCATCCGTCGTCGATTCCTTTCGGCACACGACCAAAGGCCTCGACATATCTGTCGCGTGCATTGTAAAAGAATCGTGCTCCTGATGTAATATCGACGATATCTTTCTTTCCAAGGCGCGTCTTCCCGCGCCTGAATGCATAGACTCCTGCAAGTCCGATCGGGAAAAATTCAACGGCGACGTCGGTCAGCGTGTGGACGTGTCGGGGTGAAAGCGTGCAACGAATGGCGTATCGGCCGTGTTCCACACTCACAGTGTTCGGCACGACATCGGCTTTCGCGGCGTTTCCAAAGAGCAGGAGTTCCAGTCCAGACGAGTCATGCGCGATCTTGTGCGAAACGAACCGTGGATCCGGACCCAGCCAGCATTTCATGCCGTGTTTATGGCATAGTTCATTGATATGACGCCAGGCCTCGACGGCCATCGGGTCATCCCAGGAATACCGGCTGCAGCGGACAACCGCCGCCACGCCGCCAAAACTTGCGTCGGCAAGATCACAGAATTGCTTCTCAAGCAGCTCACGGTTCTCAATGACCGCATCGGTGATGGACCAGACCATGATGGGCCGGATTTCGTCGTGTTGTTTGTGCAAAGGCGTGTGCTTCATGTGAGAACCTCGAGGAACACATCATCAAACCACGTCGTTCCGCTCCCTTCCTGGATTAAAAGAAGATGAAGCCGGTCGGGGGCAGGGGAGATGGGCGGAGTAATCACCTTCAATAATCTCCAATCCGTATCCCCCTGAAATGTCTGGCCTGATGTGAACGTTTCATAGTTTTGAATATCGAATACACTGCCACGGTTTCCTCTGTGGAGCCGTATCGCGATCATCGTTTTCCCTTCGAGCTTTGACGTCTTCACTATCGCCGACAATCGATATTGTGATCCGTCAACGAAGGGCTTGCCGCCGAAGGCGGGTCCGAGCGTTGTGACCTTCCAGCAGGATTTCCCGGCGCCGCTTGAGTCGATTCTCAGGCACGAAGAGTCATCGAATCCAAATCCCAAATCGAACACCGGAGTTGATATCGAATCCCCCTCAGCTTCCCACGGCCAGACGTAGCGCCAATCGGCTCCAGCATTCTGCAGAGTCCTTCTAAAGTGATTGACGCCGGAGACGTACAGAGGAATTGTGGCAAGGTCAGGCGCCCGTCGGTCCACGGCCCGCTCAACAATTGGTTTTGCCGCGCTTTCGTCGAGCGATGTCAGCTCGTAGGAGGCTTCAAAATGCGATCCGGCGGGAAGGAGGACTTCTTTGCCTTCTTTGCAGATTTTGTATGCAAAGTGAGCGTCCCACATATACGCGCAAAGGCCAGCCGTAACAGTGCTTTCTGTGAGTATGGTGAGACACGGATTTTCATCTTCCTGCAGCCACAAAAATGCGTCTCCCCGGTTCATCAAGAGGTTATGTTTGTCCGAAGTCTCGAGATGATGATGAGGAATCCTCTCGACGCCTGACGGTGTGATGAGGTAACAGGCTTGGTACCTTTTCGGATCGTTCGGATTCGGTGAAAATGATCCCTCTGGCCACAGGTTCGCGAACTCGGCCTCACCCTGGGTTGGATTCGGAGTCACCAGCCAGCCTTTTTCGGATGCGACATCGAGAGTCGCCTGGACGGTATAGACATACCGAACAGGATCTTGAACACGTCGGATCGTCAGAACTACAGAGCTCGAACACGCACCGGAAGCAGTCGTCCCTGAGCACTTCAGCACAACTTGATCGGATCCTTGCGAAACGATCTCGACTTGTCCTCCTGTGCCGGCATTTCGTTCCGGGTCCTCGTGATTCGCATACTGCATCCAAAAAAGAAAAAGCGGGACAGTCTCACCGATGAGTGCCCTTCCATTCGGGCGAAAGCGCGCTGAAGTCAGCTTGAGTTCGCGAATCTCAGCAATCTGCTCCGCGCCATCAAGGACCGTGAGGTCCGCAGGTGCGGTCTGTTTAGCGTTGAGGCTCATGGGAGGCCTGAAGGAGTTGTTCTTTGATCGCTTTGATGAATTCCTCTCGCAGCGCACCGCGCTGTATAAGGCGTTCGAGTTCCGTACGCGCAGCTCGATTGATATCCGGCTGTGAAGCAACCAACGCTTCAATCGTTGTCTCGCGGGCCCACAGTTTGTCGAGCAAAGGCTGCAGGTGCTCCAGGATGGAAGCGGATGTCCAGCTTGAAAACCGCACAAAGAACCGCGGATCGCCGGCTGGGTGTCTCAGACTCCGTTGCCACACTTCGCGGAATCCGCTGCCAACGAGCCGTGGATAGCGGGCTTCCCACCCAGTGACGAAATCTGCATCCCTCAGGACCGGATTAGGCTGATAGATTGATGCGCCGGCGATGATCCATTTCAATGCCTTCCATGCTGCCTGGGCATTCGCCGTTTGAGAACTGATCGACAATCCGCCGCTCTCGGAGCGAAAACACCGGACGGGGCGAGTTCCAAAGCGCGGGATCGGAGCAACGCCCCAGCGGATCGTGAGCGTTTCGAACAGCACCTGGTGGGGCACAGCCTCGACGAGCATCGCCACCTTTCCGGTTTGCAGCAGCTGCGACGCTTGCATGCCCATCGCTTGCATCCGGCGGAGATCCGGCATCAACCGGTCATTCATCAGCGCAAGATATTGCCTGTAGACTTCAAGTGAAGGCTCAGAGAGATTCAGAAAGAGGGACCGTTGCTGCACGGGGGCGCCGTTCATCAGCTCGAATATCTCGACGAAGTGACTTGGGATGTAGAGGCCGTAGTGCTCCGGCTCGCCGCTGGCATTCCTTTCGGCCGCAATGCGCCGCGCTGCGGCGAGGAGATCGTTCCATGTCCATGAGGTGTCAGGATATCGAAGGCCGGCTTTATTGAACAAATCTTTGTTGTAGTACACTCCTGCGGTGAAATTCCAGTTGCCGACGCTGTAGAGTCCGCCGTCAGCGGAGAAGCCCTGAGAGTACACATCGGGCCAGAGACGGCCCGTGAATGGATCCCCGGCACTGAGAGAGCGCATGTCGAGCAGTCGGCCTTCTGCCGCCAGCCTGTCCCGCAGGACATTGTTCGTGTAGAAGATGTCCGGCGGTTGCTCGGCAGCGATCATCGCATACAGTTTCTCCTGCCCGGTGAACGGCTGCAGGTTGATCTCAACGCCCGTTGAGTCAGCAAAGGAAGGGAGCTCCTCCTGAAGATGCTTGATCTCGACAGCATTTGCAGAACAGTTGTAGGAAATGCGTGCCTTGCCGGTGTTGGATTGCTCTTTCGTTCCGCACGAGGAAACGATGAGGGGGGCGAACAGAAGAAATGCGATCGACCGTTTCGAAATCACCGTAAACCTCCCATGGCAATGCCTTTGACAAGATACTTCTGCGCGAGCGTGAACAACACAATATTTGGCAGCATGACCATGCATGCCGCCGCCATCAACAGGTGCCACTGGGTCATACCGGTGCCGACGATCTGCGACTTCAGCATGTTCAGTCCCAGTGTTAGCGTGGCATGCTCGGGGGAATTGATGTAGATCAATGGAGTGAAGAAATCGTTCCATGTACCGATGAACGTGAACAGCGCAACAGTGATCAGAGCCGGACGAGCCAGCGGCAGAATGATACTCCAATAGACTCTGAATCTTCCTGCGCCATCCAGGCGAGCCGCTTCATCGTACTCCCGAGGGATGGTGAGAAAAAACTGACGCAACAGGAAAATGTAGAACGGTGAGCCGAAGAACGAGGGAATGATCAGCGGCCAGAGTGTGTCTACCCATCCCAATCGGGAAAACATGACGTAGAGCGGGATCATCGTGACCTGTCCCGGCAGCATCATGGTGGAAAGGCAAAGGGCAAACAGTACCGTGCGTCCGCGGAAACGAATTCGCGAGAATCCGTACGCAACGAGGCTGCACGAAAGAACCGTCCCGAGGAGGACAAGCCCCGTGACGACGACGGTGTTCAGGAGGTACCGTCCCAAAGGAATGAGTGTGGCGACGTCGGAATAGTTCTCCCACCTCGGCTGAGGCGGTATCCACGCAAACGGCTGAGCGAACACACCACGTACGTCTTGCAGGGAGACGGAAAGCATCCATGCCAGAGGCAGCAGAAAGCCAGCGCTGATGACCGCCAGGATGACATAGACCGCACCCGAACGAACAAGTGTGCCCAACGCAGTAGGGCTTCTGTCGTATGATTGGAATCCGTTCACTCACCAGCCTCGTAATAGACCCGGTCCTTGCTCAGCCGTGTTTGGAGCAGGGTGAACACGAGAATGATGAAGAAAAGAATCCACGCGAGTGCAGAGGCGTATCCCATCCGGAATTCCTGGAAGGCCTTCTTGTAGAGATAGAGAACAAGAAAGAGCGTTGCGTTATTGGGCCCGCCTTCGCTTCCCGGCTGCGCAGCGCCGGTCATGACAAACGCTTGGGCAAACACCTGGAAGCTTCCGATCACCCCCATGATGGAGCTGAAGAAGATCGCCGGTGAAATCATCGGGATCGTGATGTGGAAGAATCGCCTGGCCGGGCCCGCTCCGTCGAGCGCTGCAGCTTCGTGGAGCTCCTGGGGAATTCCTTGCAGTGCGGCGAGGAATATGATCGTCGTTCCGCCGATTCCCCAAAGAGACATGATCACCAGCGAGGGCTTTGCCCACGTTTCGCTTTGCAGCCACAGCGGGCCCTGGACTCCGAGCCAGCGGAGAAATGTATTGAGGAGACCGAATTCCGGATTGAAAATCCAGAGCCAGAGCACCGAAGCCGCGACGATGTTCATGATCGAAGGGAGAAACAGCATGGTACGGAAGAACCCCATTCCTGGGAGCCGGTTGTGCAGAAGCATTGCCAGCGCCAGCCCGGCCGCGATGCAAAGCGGGACTGAGAAGAGCACATAGAAACCTGTATTCCAGAGACTCGTAAGGAACAATGGATCTTCGGTGATGATGGACTGATAGTTCTCAAAACCCACCCAGATTGGTGACGAGAGCATCGACCAGGAGTGGAGGCTGATGACGAGCGAAGCGATCATCGGGCCGGCGGTGAAGATGAGAAAGCCGACAAGCCATGGGGCGATGAACGCGTACCCGCCGAGCGATCGTCTGAATGTCATCGAGCCGCCAATCATCGTTTCAGCCCTTCACTTCCGTAGAGTGTTTGAGGACAGAAAGGACCCTGCGACACTCCGGCCGCTGAGACATTCATGTCAGTGATTTCCTCTTCCATCCCACACCATTTACGTGAGAGGATATGTTCGCGGAATGGGTCGTAAAGAAACTCCATCATGGCGTCTCTACTTCGGGCGACGATTCGCCGAGTGTGTGCCTCAACACTCGCCTCCACGTTGATGGTGCGTGCATGTTTCAGAAACTCCGCCCAATCACCCAACTGATCCTCTGTCCACACCTCCAGGAAGAATGCCGAACTCCAGTTGTTGACCTCCTCTCGCGTAAAATCTTTTGCAGGGCCGATATAATTGTATGTCGAAATGAGAAAGAAGTCCTTCTCGATTGAAAGATGGAGCGGCGAAGTCCCGGCCGCTGGAACAGGTTCGAGTGGTATGAGCAGGATGAAGGTTCGGCCGTCGCGGATGCAAATGCGCGAACCAGTTCGCAATTGAACCGGGAAAATCTTGACCGCTCTTCCATCGACTGCGATGACATCGAAAGGTGCAGCGTAGGAGAATATGAAGTCCGTTCTGAAGCTCTCGATTCCCTTGTGTCCGGCTCGTTTTGGCGAGTATGAGACGATCAGCCGGTTCTCATGCTGATATGTTGCGCATCGTCCTTCTTCCGAAAGATAGCTGGCATCCACATGCGACGAGGTTGTGTGGCAGAAATTCGGAACGCCTGGAAGGGCTCCGTTGTACACTCCCCGAGTGAAAACGGAGCGGAAGTCAGTAATGGACTTAATTTCATCGGAACGGCGGATGCGAAGCATGACAGAGTCGGCATGTCCAGCATTGACATATGGTTTGGCTGCGGAGCCAAGTGCATATTCGTGTGTCATGAATGTCGTCAGATCAGTCCAGCCGCCCGGATAGACTTCTTCGTCGAACGCGAAAGGACGCTCATCGCTATTGGGATTGCCGGCAGCGTCCGGGGGCGGATCCCTCCGGCTGTTTTCGTGGTAGCTTTCTCCGTAGGTCGTCATCCTGAATGAAAAGGGGAAAGGTTTCTCCCATGCGATCGCGGCGGCACGCTCGGGGAAATGGTATGGCGTGACGGCAGTGAGCGCATTCTGGAGCAGGTCCGAAGGGTGATCAAATCGAACCGACAGTGAGGGATCAAGGAATATCTCCCTGCCTGAAGCGGCGAGGAGTGCACAATGAAGAACAGAATACCCGCCGAAGGAATCTTCAAGGTACGACCGCGAATGCGGTCCGGCGAACTGGCCGCTCGGAGCGTGATAATGCATGGAGACGTTGATCCAGAGCGCTTCTTCGAGAAAACGTGCGAGTGACCTGGCTTCAGGATTCTGCGCGTACTCAGCGATCAAAGCGAGGAATGTAAGATCCAGCGCGGTGTAGGTCAGGCTGTTGTATTCGGACATCTCCGTCTGACGGAGCCTGCTCGACCGATGATCGCCGATTCGTTGTTGGAATCTCCGGAGGCGCCGCAAGCCTAAATCGATCGCCCATGACTCGGCGTGCAATTCGCCCCCAAGAATGAGCGTGCAGTACGCCCCCAGCGGATGGTTGACATTCCCGTCTTTCCATTCTGTTCCCGCAGCGTTGACAAGCTCAGAGCGGATTGCAGACCGAAGGGCGTCTCTCGTTGTTTCGTCAAGGCGATCGGGAACGCCGTGAAGGAGAGAAATCATAGAGGCGGGTGTATGCGTACCGTCGCTGCTCGTGAGCGATTGAAGGAGCTTGTTGCCGCGGTTCTTTCTTTCGGTGGAAAGATCGAAGAGAAGGCTCGTTGCATACCAGCACGTGTCTCGAACGATCAGACAGAGTCCGGTCTTTGGGTCAAAATGCCTGTCGCCGGCTTCGTGCGCAAGTTGAAGAAGCCGGAGACGTTGATCGGAGATCGGATTGAGTGCGGTCATGTTTCTGTGTGCCTCTCCGGATCACAGTTGGATGGACTGGGGCTGTCCTGTTTTCATGGACTCGACCGCCCTCAGCAAGAGCACCGTCGCTCGTATGCCGTGGCGCAACGTGGCGGATGGCTGAACCTTTCCGCCAACAACCTCAAGGAATTCCCTGTTCTCTTGCAGGAAACCGAGTTCTTCAGAGTCGGCGTAGTGCTGTTCTTGTTTTCCGTCCCACAAGGATACCTGCTTGAGTCTGTCATACAAATGAGCGGTGCGGGAACCATCCATTACTTGAAAAGAAAGCTTGGAGACGAACGGAGTGAGTCCCACATCGCTCACGACGAGGCTACCGGTTGCGCCGTTGGAGAATGCCACGGACGCGGCCAGCGCATCAGTGATGTCGAGCCCTGGATGGTGGTAGTTACCTCCCGCTGCAGAGACTTTGACCGGCTCGCTTCCAAGAAGATGGCACAGTAGATCTGCTGCATGGCATCCCTGGGAGAGGACATTACCTCCGCCTCGAACGGGATCGTTCGCCCAGAACGAATCGGGCCAGCGCTCGTCGGTCATTTGCGCGATGCAGAGGAGGGGCGACGGAATAAACCCACGTACCCTCTGCACGGAGGGGTAGAAGCGGAGCTTGAAGGCGGCCATGAAGCAGATGCCTGACCGCTCGACTGCGCTCAGAAGTTCGTCACATTCGCGGAGGGACATCGCAACCGGCTTTTCCATCATAACGTGCTTGCCGGCTCTGGCTGCTGCAATGCCCAGTTGAGCGTGGCTGTCGTTGTGTGTGCACACGTAGACCGCATCGATGGAATCGTCGTGCAGGAGGTGTTCGGGGACGGAGCAGACGTATGCGTCAGGCGAGAACGCAAGAAGCTTGCGTGCCTGGGTCTCGTCGGTGTCGCACAACCCGCGGATGGTGGCTGTCCCGATCTCCTTGATGCAGCGGGCGTGGATTTGCCCCATTTCACCACATCCAATGATGCCGATATTGATTGATGGTGGCATGCAAAATCAGAGTGATAGTGCCTGAAGATGTTGGGGGCCGGAAACTCGAAGCTTGGGCAAAATAGCCCTGATTCATTACGAATGCAAGGGTGATGGGCAATTGTTCCTGGTGGGCAGGGGAGAAACCGGAATTGCTGAGTTGCCTGGAGATTTCGCGTTGTTTGCGTCTCCCGCTTCTGGGATTCCGCTCATAGGCGGGATTCAAAAAGCGGAACCGCTGACTTGTACCGGGATCGATTTCCAATGTCTGATAGATGATTGGGTCGAGGGCTTTTCAAATCATAGATCGAACATCGTAAATCAGAAATTATCATGCGCTTTTATGTGACCTTTTTTCTATCGGGGGGATGTTCAAGAAAGACTCCGGAGTCCCGTGCGAAAATATTTGCAATCGATGCGATTTAGTTGTTGTTTTCAGACCAACGCTCTACAGCAACTCAGAAAAAGCCCTCTTCAAGCATTCGGGGGGATCATCATGCCTCTTGCTGAGTGAACCGATGAATCGCATTCATTTCATTCGAGCCGCAGGCGTCTCGCTTGCCTCACTCCTTATGCGCGATGTTCTTTTCGCGAACCGGCTCAAAGGATCTATCATGAATCTTCCTGATGAGGTAACTGCCATCCTGAGCGACCAGCTCGTCACGTTGACGGGCAAGGGAGGGTCCTGGACATACAAGGATCTGATCGTCGAGTTGTTGGTCCAAGGCGAAAGCATTGCTGTAGACATTGAGTCTCCCCGGTCAAGTCTCACCTCTGTGACGCTGCGTTGGAAACAAAAAGCCCGCGACAATTCGAGGATCCTGAATGACCATTGGGAACGGACGTACGGTGATGTCTTGTGGCACGTACCATCTGAACCTGAACTCCTGCCCTGGTATTTCATGGAACATGACGGACGCCGCACGATCGGCGTTGGCGCGAAAACGGGAACTGCATCCTTCTGCTTCTGGCAGGTCGGGAAGGAGCAGGTGAGCTTAACGATGGATACACGTTCTGGGGGGAACGCCGTTCAATTGTCCGGCAGAAAGCTGCGGGCTGCTGAGATTGTCACGACGAAGAGTGATTCAGGTGAGTCTCCGTTCCAGACGGCCCGAAGGTTCATGTGATGGCGCCGATGGCGGAGGGGTTGAGCAACCGACCGTTCTCGGTCATTGATGCTGGTTGGTTTGTGACGTCACCCTTTCTGCCAAATGATTCCTCCTGGGGAGATCGATTGGACCTCCCCAACGCAAAGTTTGGAGACATGAGCAGGGTTGCCGAGCGCATCAGAAAAGCCGGAATGCGTCCCGGCATCTGGACGCGCCCACTCTGTGGAAGCCACAACGATCCTTACTCCTTGATGCTGCCCCTGGTGAAGGGGAGAGATGCTAAATGTCCCGTGCTGGATCCTACGATCCCTGAAAATCTGGAACGGATTTCGAAACTCTTCAGAGTCTACAAGAACTGGAGCTACGACCTCGTAAAATTCGATTACACGACGTTTGATATTTTTGGGAAATGGGGCTTTGAAATGTTGCGGGATGGCGCCATCACCAGTTCGGGTTGGAGAATGCACGACAATTCGAAAACGAACGCAGAAGTTATTCTCAACCTTTACAGAGCGATCCGGAAAGCGGCCGGGGATATGTATGTCTTAGCCTGCAATACCATCAGTCATCTCTCGGCAGGGCTCTTTGAGTTGAATCGCATCGGTGATGACACATCAGGGAATGAATGGGCGAGAACACACAAGATGGGTGTAAACACGCTGGCATTCAGAGGGATGCATCACGGAATATTGTATGCCGCCGATCCCGACTGTGTGGGCGTGACCAACAAAGTGGTCTGGGACAAAAACAAACAATGGATGCAGCTGGTGGCGAGTAGTGGTACGCCGCTCTTTATCTCAGCTCAACCTGAAGCGACGGGATCAGCACAAAAGGCGATGATAAAGAAATGCTTTGCGTTGGCCTCTCAGGATTTGCCTCTTGGAGAACCGCTGGACTGGATGGAAAGTCCTTTCCCGAAGAGATGGAAGTTGATGGGGGAGGAAGTTAAATTTGAGTGGGATTGAGGCTACGATGCCTCTGGGGCAAAGGGGGATCAAGGTGGGCTCAGCTGCTCGGGGATTCTCTTCGTATCTTCGATTTGTGATCTACCCGCTAATACCGACGATATTCAGGGATTTGATTCAACTGATTCCGTCTCGCGGCAATATCAGCAAGCATCATTTCACCACCGGCGAAAGACCCTTTGAAATCAGTGGAGCACTGGCAAGGCAGAGATATCAGCGTTTCCTCAAGCCCCAAACAAACGGTTCAAAGTGATGGCGAGTAGTAGAGAATAGTTCTCTTCATGTCAAAGTCATTCCGGGAGCGATCAATGTTCTGGTTCCCAAAGGAAAAGAGCAAAGTCATTGAATAAACATCTTATAGCCTTTTATGCCTTAGTCGTAGTGAGTATTATTGGATTGACTATTTTTGTCCAAAACTATCCAATATCCACCTTTGATCTCGATGTGACGCGGGAAATTCAGGAACAAAGGGCTTGGGATCCTACGCTCTTGATGAAATTCGTTAGTATTTTTGGCGATGCTGTAGTCGCGCCCTTGTCAATCATCATTGCTTCATTGTTCTTCTTTCTAACCTATCGCCGACGAGAAGGCTTCTTTACTCTCGCTGTCATTCTTCCCGACCTCTTCAACATGTTGATCAAAATATTGATCCATCGCCCGCGGCCAACATTGGAAAATGCTATGGTATTGTTACAATTTACTCAAACCGGTTTCCCCAGTGGGCATGTTGTTCATTATGTCGTATTTTTTGGTTTTCTCATAACGGTGATGATCGTCGATAGAAGCATTTCTTTGTTCTGCAGAATTTTTGTTGGTATGCTTTCTGCCTTCTTAATCTTCACTGTTTCAATCTCCCGGATTTATCTTGGCGCACACTGGGTCACGGATGTCATAGGGGGATATCTCTTCGGCCTGGCTTACCTGGGGATTATCCTTTGGTATTACTTTAAACATCCCAAGTTTCAGCGTCCTTCAACATCGAGATCCTCGTGAACTAGCCTGCTCGCGTCCAGAGGATCGAACAGATCTCTATCAACTTCCTCCCGCGTAAAACGCTGCGAAATACAATTGCTGGAGAGTGGGTGATGGACGCGCATTTCTGGGTCTTGACATCTTATCGAGCAATGAGCCGCACTAGCGAGGGTTATTCGAGGATCCGGGCTGCTTTTTGACGTGGAAATATTGCGGCAATTCTTCGGCAGCTTGACACTCAGCCAGAGTCTTTGTAAAATTGCCTTTAACGAAGCCGGGGAAGGCTTCAAGCAGCGGGGAATTGCGATGACCTCCGGATTCGCAGATGCGATGAAGGAGGTTTTTTGTTCCACCAACGACAGTTCGACGATGCCTAACCGTGGGTAGGTCCGGTTTACCGATGCCTTGGAGAGTGTGTCAATTCTCCTTTTGTCTTCAGTATGGGATCAGATTTTCCGAAGCGTGAGTTACACGACCAGGAAAAACTTGGGCGCCCTGTCCAATGAAAAAGATCCGAATACTCATCATCGAAGATGATCGCGTTTTGCGTGATGGACTCGCCGCCATGCTCAATGGACAGGCGGATATGCGTGTGGTGGCCACCATAAGAAGCGGTAATAATGTCTTGGAGAAAGCACGCCAGACAAAACCTCAAATCGTTCTTTTGGATGTAGGTCTGGAACATTTTGATGAGCCGTCTGTTGCAGAATCCCTACGGAAGAACTTACCTGAAGCAAAAGTAGTAGGGATGGGTTTTGCTCCGACACAATCAGACATCGTTCAGTTTGTGGCAGCAGGGGCATCGGGTTTCATCCTGAAAGACGCGTCAGTAAAGGAGTTTCTCGGGACCATGCGAACGGTGGCTCAAGGAGCAAAAGTTCTTCCGCCATCAATGACCGATTCGCTCTTTTCTCATGTTCTTGAGCTTGCTTTCAAGAAACGGACAGGAACGAGAACCAGTGCAGTGCGAATGACGAAACGCGAGCGCGAAATCATAGTGCTGATTGCCGACGGTTTGAGCAACAAGGAAATTGCTCAACGGCTCAACATCGCCACCCACACGGTGAAGAGTCATGTGCATAACGTCATGGAAAAATTAGCCCTGCACAGTCGTCTACAAATATCAAACTTTCTCCACGAAGAAAATTCTTAGATCTCGTTGAACCGCTCTTTCCATGCAACTACGTAATCCTCGCTTCATCCCTGACAATCGCGCCCTTGCCCCCGGGGGAGTCAGCGGTCCATGCCCCGCTTCGGCAAAAGACATCCGTATTCCTGGACTCTCTTCGCTTGAAATGGACCTTGTTCAACTCGTGCCCAGGTGGCGGGGGTTGTGTGAGGGATTAATTACTCTTTCATCCTTCTTACCTATTCCTGTTTAGCAGAATCATCGGCACGTTTCTACCGTTGAAGGGGGTCGTCCCCTACCGACATCGGATGATATCATGGGTGAGGAAAGCAATAGTGTAACACAATTACCGGATCATAAAAGGAGAGAAACATGAAATGTTCTTATTGTCTCATAATCGGTATGATTCTATGTCTCACTTCTTGTCAGGATAATTCGACTTCAACGACAGTGCTTGATCTCCTCCATTCGCCCGTGACCACAAATGTGACCAATAGCTTCACATACAGTATCGATGCAAAACAGTATTCCGATAATAGTTATAATGACCTTAGCTTTCTTTCAGATTCATTGGTTGTGACTCTTTCATCCAGTAGTTATTTGTCTGGGCAAGCAATTATTTCAGTGAGTGATTCGTCAAATGCCACGATCTTTTCCGATACGGTTAGATCGAATAAAACAATTGCGATCGCGCATCTTAAAACAACGAAGCCACGACATTGCAGACTCAACATTACAAATCTGACAGCGAAACTTGCATTTGTGATAGCGGGTCAATAAAAGAAGAGAAACATATCTATTCTGCCGCCTCACTAGTGCCGTTTCCAGAAAGTCATCTTGTGTTTTCGATAAAGAACATCCAATTGGAAACGGGCACTGTGCCTTTTTGACTACAAGATCTATTATTAGAAGTGGCACTAGCTGCTCAAAGTGAGGCTCCCCCGCCGACGCATACACAGCAACTGGCGTAATGCCGCGCTTCAATCCACTTCGGGAACGGGTCAGCTTTTTGCCTTCTTGTAGATACCGGAGCCGTCCGCCAAAAGTAATTGGCGACCGTCGCCGATGTTACCGCGTTGTGTTGCATTGTCTTTCATTGGCGACTGTAGTAGCTTGGTATAAACCGCCTCAGGAGCCACCGCATAAGAAGAGATTTCCATGGAAGAAAAGTCAAAGAATCCGCAGAAGAAACTCTCGTCACTTTCCGAGCTCGGGCAACTTCTGACTGATTCTGAGAGGAAACAGGTCCTTCCTGAAGTCACAAGGCACGCGCACGACGGAAGAAACAAAACCGTCCGGGTGAGCATCGACTCTAAACGAAGGAAAGGGAAATCTGTGACTCTCATCGAAGTACTACAGCACAATCCCGCAACAATGGCAGAGATCGCCCGGATCCTGAAGCAACATTGCGGCGCTGGTGGCACGGTGAAGGGAGGGAAAATCGAAGTCCAGGGGGATCAACGCAATCGGGTGGTCGAAAAACTTCGGGAGATGAATTACGTGGTTCGGTAGAGCGCAGATCTGAGTCACCCCCGCCTTCCGGTTCCTCGATGAACGCCCCGTCCTTCGGCTTCGTGCCTCGCTGTCGCTCGGCACTCGCTCAGGACAGGTGCTTCGACTCGTTCCAGAAGAAGTGACTCGCTCAGCACAAGCTACAAAGCAAAACGCCCTGCTCGTCAGGGCGTTTTCGTTTTTGTAGCACTTAACCAAAGAGGAGAGGAATGCAAAGTGATCGTTGCGTCTTTGTGTCCCTTGCGTGTTGATCGACTCTATTTTCGCTCCCCGGTTTTGCGCGGTCCAATGTCCTCAAATGGGATACGCGCGAACCCCGGCAGCTCTTTGTAGACCACAGAATTGTCTTTCAATTGGAAGACCAATCGCTCCGCGTCGACGAACCCAGGATCTTTGTCCGTGATGTAGTTTTCGCCAAATTCGGTTTGCGCGTACTTCCCGACCAACCGAAACGTCTCCTCATACTTTACAAGGACATTCCTGTCAAAGACATTGCGCCGAGGACGCATTCCTACGTATGTATGCCCGTCGGGCAGGAAGTCGAGCCAATCCTTCAACAGGGGATAGCGCTCGCTGTAAGGAGGTTTCTTGATATCCACATCCTTGGTGAGGCGACGCGTATATATTCCCTTTTCCCCAAAAAAGTAGGGGATTGAACTGATGCCATTATCGTACCACATGGATTTCAGTTGATAGGCCGGGCCATATCCTTCAATGAAGATATTGTTCTTCACCACAATATCATGCCCGCCGTTGCTGTAGACCGTACCATACGATGCAACATGATAGAAGACATTGCCCTCAATGCGGACGTCGCACGTGGCATCGTCGCAGTAGACGCCCATCATCCATTTGCGGTCCGGGCGGCCGACATCGTGGAAGAAATTCCATCGAACGATGTTGCCCTGATCGCTTGGATTGCGTCCGAGATACCAGGCAGACGCGTCATTGGAGTTGAGTGCAACGTGGTGAATGTGGTTGTATTCAAACACATGATCGTTGCCATACACCAGAATCGCCTGGAGGTCCGCGTTGTAGATCTCGTTGTGGCTTACCAGATTGCCGCAACCGTCCACGATCACGCCGGCCGCTCCCGCCTTGTTCCTGCGGTTGAAATCGTGGATGCGGCTGTCCGTCACCACGTTTCTCCCGGGTATGAGAGTCTTCCTGCTCCCTCCACCCAATATGATTCCTCCTGAGCCGGTGTTGTATATTTCGTATCCCTCGATGACTTGTTGCTCGCCGGCGTTTCGATCCCAGACGCTATTGAGGTACATGTGCGAATGAAAGCTCCCAACCTCGCGTGAGGAGGGAACGCCCGCGTACTCGTCCGCGGTGACGTGCGGGAACGTTTGCCGTGCGCCCTGTCCCATCATGATGCCGACAGTTCCGACATTGCGCACTACACAGTTCACGATCCGGTTGTGCGCTCCTCCTTCGATAGAAATCCCAAGTCCCCTTCCGTTTTCGATGATGAGGTCTTTCAGAATACAGTAAGAAGTGTTGTCGAGAGCGATCAGCGGTTGTTCAAGGATGGAGACGCACACTCGCGCAACCTTGATGTCCCCTGGAGGCCAGAGGAGGAGCAGGCCGGATGCAGTGTCCACATACCATTCACCCGGCTGATCCAATTCCTCCAGTATATTGAGTGCGACATACTGGTTGAAGTTCTGTCCGCTCCCAAGACCATACATGTGGGGAGAAGCGAGGGTCACTTCTTGCCGTATGGTATCAATCAAGGCGATACGGATCTTGTCATCAGCGAAACCGTAATTGAAGAACCCCTGAAGCCAGACATCAGAAACGCCTGCCCATCGTTTATGACGCGGGTCAGTGTAGCGGAATCTTCCGCCGCGATTCGTGTAGTCGCCATTGCGAGGCACGGAGCCGGTGTCAATGATGGGACCAATATCGATCGCCCCCGTATTGGGATAGCGAGCCAGCTGCATCACGGAATCATTCCAGAACAGCTCCATCGGTGCAGGAACCACCGGCAGCCCGTGGCCGAATTGTCGATGTTTGCCGAAATCGCGTATACCCAATGTTCGAAGATCCACCTGGAGGACATGCTGCCGCGATTCCGGCGGCAGACGCAGAAGTGTGCCGGGATCAGAAGCAGGGTGAAACGATGTAGAGGGGATGGTCATCCCGCCGGAAATGCGGACTGATTCGTGACCATAAGCCGCGTATGTCACGGGGGCCCCGGGGAAACCAGCATCTTCCGCTCTAAGTTCGAAGGTGTCTGCAATGTCGTAGTTGCCACCGCGGAGCCAGACGGTGAAGGCCTGATAGCTTCTTGCCGGAGTTATCCGATGATACGTGCGAGCAGCATCTCGTGCGTGCACAAGGGTCCGAAATGGCTTCTCGATAGTGCCCGGGTTGCCGTCATCCCCTTTTGGGGAGACAAACACTTCTTGGGCTTGCACATGTGCGAACATCAAAGCAGTAAGAAGGAGCGAGAACAGGAGGTTCATGGCATTTCCGTGATGTGAAAGCTATGATCGAGCGTGGTGAATCAAGGTAGGAGGAATGCTTTGGGAAATCAAGATCCGCTGGGTGGCAAGTTCATTGCTTTGCTGTAGGCAGAAGCTTTGGAAACCGTTGGTGCTAAAGCCCGGCTTGTGAAAGGACATAGATGTTTGTACGTCAGGTCTGAATTCAGTGCTAGTTGCTAGCAGCTGATAACGGTTCGTTCTGGATCAAATCTGCCAAAGAGCTTATTCCAAATGGTCTTTTCTGCTGCACTTGTGCTTCTGCCGATCGACCGCTCCTTCGCTGAACGTACCATTCTTTCCATAAGTTGGAATCGAGAAAAGCTTGTCAGCTACCGACGACGGCGTAATACCACAAAACCTTTTTCCTCAGAGAACGATTGACTACATTTCAGAGCATGAAATCGACACACATCATACTTCTTGCAGCAACGCTTCTTGTATCATCACTGGCGTCCGCGCAGTCAAGTCGGACGGAGCTGCGTTCCTTGTCCGTCCCTGGCGTCGGGTCGTGGGATTTCAACGTCTACCTTCCGCCGGGATATGACCAGTCGACAGAGCGGTATCCGGTTGTCTATCTCTTTCGTGGAGCGGTGGACGAGTGGCTCGATCGCACCGAAGATGCCAGCCGCAACGGCAGGAATATTCAATCCATTACCGACACGCTGATCGCTCAGAACAAGATGGGGGGTGTCATTCTTGTGATGCCAGGGTTCACCGCGATGACCGGAGCAGCGACGGAGGCCGACTATTCGTTCATCCTCAACACGTTGATTCCGTATGTCGATCAGCGTTATCGCACTCTCCCGACCCGGTGGCATCGGGGTGTGGATGGTTTTTCGCTTGGCGGGCTTCACATGGTGAATCTGATCTGGAAGAACCCGGAGCGCTTCGCCTCAGCGGGTTCATACGATGGGACGTTGAGCCTCTTCAACTTCAATCAGATGATCGCGGCCGGTGATCGGTACTTCGCACGCTTGCGCCCGATGCAGTTTCTCTTGCATAGCGTTGCCGTCCCGCCAAGCAACTTGACAACGAATCGGCAATTCGAGAGTCTGCTCAACAGCTATGGGATCCACAATACGTTCGACGACCTGATCTTCTCTACCTCATCGCAGCACAATTGGTGGTATGCCGACGAACACATGATTCGCGCACTGCCGCTCCATTGGTCGAAGTTTCAGAATCCGCCCCACAATGTCCCACTTCGATGGACCTCTGCACTTGCTGCAAAAGTTGCCGGAACTGTGCACCTCGCATGGTCAATCGGAGCGATAACTGATTCTATCAAGTCGATCCTTGACTACAGCAAGGATAATGGAGCGACGTGGCAAACGCTTTCACCCACGTTCTTGCGAGATTCGACGTTCGATTGGAACGCGCTCCTGGTGCCGGATGGCACCCGCTATCTTCTTCGCGTCCGGGCGTTCGGCGACACCTCGTACGGCATCGTTCAATCAGCACAACGTTTCACCGTTGATAATCCGGGGAATGGGGCGCCGGACATATCGTTGCTCTTCCCGCAGAAAGAAGAGATCGTCTCAGGGACTTATGCTGTCCGATGGTTCGCTGAGGACCCGGAAGGCGCACCATTGCGGAATTCGATCTATGCTAGTAGTGACAATGGCGCATCGTGGCAACTCATCGCGGCAGATCTACCGAATAGCGGATCATACAATTGGAATTCGCGATTATCCCCAAATAGTAGCTCTTTCCTGCTCAAACTGACCTCCTTCGATGGAAGCCTGACCTCCGAAACGGTTTCACAACGGTTCGAGGTGCGCAACATCCGCGAACCCGTGGGAAACATCAGACATGCAGCAGGACCGGGCGATGGGCGAGTCGTCGTAAACACGGTCGATCCTCTCCAATTGACCGGACATTCCTATAGAATGACGATTGACGACACGGGCTCGACGAAAAAACGGTACAGCATTTTTGATGTCACAAAAAGCTCCTACGCACTTCAAAATATTCCGGTCGAGGGGAACGGCAGCGAGGGTCCGCTCTTTGATGGATTGCGAATTTCAATCTTCGACTATTCAGAACCCCTCAACAACAGAGATTCCACCCGATGGACAAAAGGGATTTCGACACTGAGCTCCCAGGTTTCGATTCCAACGATCTATATCGGAACGGATACAGTCAAGGGAATCGCATATCCTTCGGACTACGAGTTCAGAGTGGCCGGTCATATTGTCGACACGGCCAGTACGTTTCTCGGGGCGCCCCCGACTCCGCTCTTCTATTCGGTGTGGAACACGACGGAAAACCGTCAGGTGGATGTAGTAGCCAACGAGATCGACGGTGACGGAAGAATCAGCCGGTTTGACGAGATCTATGTCCTCGAAAAGGATCGCCGCGGTCAGACTACGCTCACTTGGGTGGTCTTCTTCTCAGGAGACGACAACGCCAGGCTGCCGTCTCCGGGTGATGTTTTCACCTTGAAAACATTCAAGCCTCTCCGGTCAACAGATGTTTTTGAGTTTTCAACGACGGTGACAAGTGTTGCCGACGATAAACACATTTCGCCGGATCGATTCGAGCTGGGACAAAACTATCCGAATCCGTTCAATCCTTCGACCCAGATCAGATACAGTATTGCTTCAGAAGGACATGTTTCTGTGCGAGTCTATGACCTTCTTGGGAAAGAGGTTGCCGTGATCACCGACAATGAACCCCAGTTGAAGGGTTGGCACACCGCATCATGGAATGGAAGAGATATCAGTGGAACTGCAGTTTCTTCAGGAGTGTACTTCTGCAGAGTCAGGGCTGGAGCAGATGTTCAGACAATTCGATTGCTATTGTTAAAGTAGGGAGCAGGCTAAGAGCTGTCCAAGATAGAAACCCTTATCGGGCCCGGACCGAGCAGAGAGTTCGCAAACAGGACGGTGAGCACAGAAACCGCTTGTCCGGCAGGATACGTTGACTGAGAACCGGCCGTTTTCTGCTTGGACAGCTTCAATTTTCCAGGAAGAATCATGAAGCAACTCGCGTGCCTGTTGGTCATCATGACCATGCCCGTTCATTCGCAGAATCCTGAATGGATCAATCTCACCTATGGCGAAATGGTTTTTGCACTGGTGAGTAGAGGTAATGATCTTTGGATAGGTACCGATGGCGGTGTAGTGAAGTTCAACAAGAGGACAGAACACCTCACTTTCTACACCAAAGCAAGTGCCAACCTTCCCGACAATCACATCAGGTCACTCGCCTTGGATTTTTCGGGATATCTGTGGATAGGGACGCAATATAGCGGCGCAGGGAAATTCGACGGGATCAAGTGCCAAGTCTTCAACTCAGGAAACTCTGCTCTTCCAGTCGACGGCGATATTAATGAGATTGCAGTCGATTCTGTCGGCAATGTCTGGATAAGTTCAGAGAAATATCTCTCGCGGTTTGATGGAACAAACTGGAAGACCTATATCACGGCTCCTCGGCCACTATCCTCTGTCATCAACAAGGTTGTGTTTGACAAAAACGGCACTGCATGGATTGCGACGGACTGGGGATTGACGAAGTTAAAAGGCGACACAGTGATACAGAAGTATGATGGTTTTGAGAGGCAGATTACCGCCCTCGCTGTTGACAGGAACAATACTCTGTGGATTGGTGAATATGGATTGACTAAATATGACGGAATCACCAAAACTAACTTCAACACCAGCAATTCGCCTATACCAACCAACTCGGTTTCCGACATCAAACTCGATTCAAAAGGAAATGTCTGGTTCCCAAGCGGGCCAAATCTCGTAAAGTTCGACGGTTTGAATTGGACTGTTTATCCGTGCAACTTTGCGGTAAGTGCTATCTACCGATTTGAAATAGATCCAGATGATGTCATATGGATGGCATCGTTGGGTGATGGGTTGATCAAATTTGATGGCAGGAGCTGGAAGAAGTACAGGTTGAGCAATGCTGGCTTGCTCGGTCAAACCATTTCATCGTTCGCATTGGATGCCAGAGGTAACAGATGGATCACCTGCATAGGAGGGTCAAATGCTCAACTCATAAGATTCGATGGAATGAGTTGGACATATTTTGACACAACCCAGTTCAAGTTCGTTGACACCTATTTCAAACGTGTTTATTCCGATAGTTCCAGGAAGATTTGGATGGGGTCGGATGTGCTCGTGAGTTGTTCCAACGCCACTTGGACAGCACATAGCATCAATAATCTGCATCGGGGAAGCACGATGAAAGTTGACAAAAGGGGCAATATTTGGGAGGCGAGCAATCAGGGGTTGGGGAAATTTGATGGAACCAAGTGGACTGTGTACAACACGAGCAATTCACCACTGCCAACCAACAATGTTGCACGACTTGCGTTCGACTATCAGGACAATCTATGGCTGAGCACGCTGCCATCAACTTCTTCTGAAAAAGGGAGGTTGATGAGGTTTAATGGAACGAATTGGACGACGTTCTATGTCACCGACGCCGGAGCACATTGGATCGCGGGTCTCGAATTCGATTCGACAGGGAATATCTGGATCGGCATCCTGAGCAGGAACACGATCGGGCTTGAATATGGTGGTGGTCTCAAGAAATTCGACGGACTGCAGTGGATAAGCTTTGACGTTTACAGTTCCGATCTCCCCAGCAACTCAGTTGTTGATGTCTGTTTGGACAAGGACTTGAATCTATGGATTGGAACTTACGGAGGAGGCTTAGCAAAGTTGGGGACTAACGGCACTTGGAAAGTGTATGATGTGAACAACTCTGGCCTTCCCTTCAATAGCGTCGAGGAGATTGAGATTGACGCGATGAACAACAAATGGCTAGGTGTGCAGATTAGTGGACTCACAGTTTTTCGCGAAGGCGGTGCGATTCTCACTGAAGTCCACGACAAGGTAACAGGACACAATCCTCGAGACCTCTCCCTGTCACAGAACTATCCGAATCCGTTCAATCCGACAACCAATTTCGAACTGCGAATTGCCAATTTCTCCGCCAAAGGCGGATCCGCCTCCGGCGGAGAATTGGTGACTCTGAAAGTGTTCGACGTTCTCGGAAGAGAGATTAGCACACTCGTGAACGAGATGCGTCCGGCCGGAGTATACAAAGTCCGTTGGGACGCCTCATCGCTTCCGAGCGGCGTGTACTTCTATCGACTTCAGGCTGGGGCGTTCACAGAGACAAAGAAAATGGTGCTTATGAAGTAACGATATAGCAGACGGTCTTTGAGAGAAAGGCTCAGCAAGCGCTGGGGCTTTCATATTTCTGGGTGCCAATATACTTCCACACCAAACAGCTCTTCCGATATTCCAGAAGATCCTGCCGGCACATGTTCCAATTTTCAGCGCTTTGACATGGCTTTCGCGCCAACTACTACTGGGATTGCTCCAAGGCTGTCCATTGCACGTTGACATTCAAGCAACACTGCGTTACGTTCATGATGTTCATCCCATCGAAGCACCGTTTTCCTCAGAGCCTACCGAAACCGCGCCACTCTACTCTGCAAAAGAAAGCGGAGCGGCAGCTCCCAGGCAGGGAGGAAATACTAAAGTCTTTCAGAAACGATGAGGTCGATCATGAGCAGATCTTTGGCTACCGTGTTTCTGGCGGCTGTCTTGGTCACGTTGTCTCTTTCCCCGTCATTCCTTCAAGCGCAAATTCCCCGAATCATTTCCTACCAAGGTGTGCTCACGGATACGACTGGGCATCCGAAACCAGATGGAACGTACAGCTTCACCTTCGCTCTCTATGCTGTCGCGACAAACGGATTGCCCATCTGGTCTGAGACAAAATCGCTTCCAATTCACGATGGTCTTTTCGCCACGCTACTTGGTGACCACGTGGCCTTCCCGGATGCCGTAGGATTCGACAAATCCTATTGGCTGAGTGTTCAAGTCGGGAATGACCTCTTGTCTCCGAGGCTCCAGTTCAGCGCTGTCGCATATTCTCTAAACTCTACACATGCGTCTCACTCAGACACATCGAGCTATGCCGCGAGCGCAACGCGCGCCGACACGGCTCTCTTTGCAATGAATGCCGCGGCAACATTTGGTTCTGCAACAACCGACCTTGCGGTAGTTGAGAACTACAACAACATTGTTGCTCTCGGTGTAAACAACCCAGTCTTTACATCGGGACTGACTCTCAGGAACAACACAGCCTCCGGTCTCGGATCGTCGCAGAATTCTCCCGCATTAACATTTTCCGCAACAAGTTGGAATCCTACATCGTCCAGAAGCGAGATCTCGACATGGAGCCTCCATCGCTGGGGGTTCAGCACAGGCGGCACGTCGGGAGCTGTGCTTGCATTCACGGTCCAGCGCCCGGATCCTTTAACGATTACTCCCGTTGCCTTTGATGAAGGCGGCAGAGTTCTCTTAGGCCACACAAAGCCGGTTACCACAACGTATCTTGGGTTCAGGGGGGAGGATTTTGGTCAATGGAATGTGATCCTGGCCGGACCGACAGTTGTGGGATGGCCGGAGAACAATATTGCGTCCGACTTTCGGGTGACAGGCGCGACTAGGATTGACGGAGGGTTGACGGTGGGATCTCCGGAGAAAGGCGGCAAATCCGATCTCCGTGTCACTGGCAACACGACAACGGATGGATTCATCAGTTCGTCCCACAATGCCGGTTTAGCGACGTTGGGCGTTGGAGACAGCGTTGTCGTGTTTATCGATGGCTTGACCACTTCGGCTGGAGCAGTGGCGACGTTTGCCGGGGCTCCCACGGTCAATAATCCGATCTTCACGGACAACATCCAAGCCGGCCAATTGACATTCAAGTCAATGGGCAACAACGTGAGAAAATTCTGGTACTGGATTGTAGCGCGATGATCTGGATACTTTCAAATTATCGATTTTTATTTGTGTCGCGAGCTCGCCGCGAGCCTCGTTATCAGTTACTCTGTCATTTGATACTTACCGACAGCCGTGATCATTTGAAAACATGTGGAATACTCATAGCGCAGGCACTACTCCTCATGGCCGCGACATCGACGGCGCAGAATGTTCGGGGGAGCATGTTCTCCTTCGACACCGGCTACTCTGTGTCGATTTCCTCCAATACACAACTTCGTGCTACGGTGGGCGAGCCAGTAGTTGGAAACATGAGGGGGTCTTCGTTCGCAATAGGCTCAGGGTTTCTTATCGATTCTCTGATAGGCATAATGCTGCCTCAGTATTTCACATTGTCTGGAACGATTAGCTATGGTACTCCGGGAGGGCCTCCCGTCGGAGGTGCGAGTGTCAACCTCGCTTCATTATCGCACGGAAGTCAATTGACCTCGACTAGCGACAACTCAGGCGCCTACCAGTTCGGAACGCTTACTCCTGGGAACTACTTGCTCACGACTTCTAAGGTTGGGGGGTTCCCCGTTGATTATGTAAATGCTGCAGACGCCCTCAAAGTTCTATTGTACTCAATCGGCTCAACAACGCTGACAGCAATTCAACAAGCCGCCGCGGACGTCAACAATGACGGCGTGGTCAACGCAGCCGATGCGCTACAGATTCTGCTGCGGTACATTGGTTCCCGAACTTCATTTGCCAAGGGCGACTGGGTATTTGGTATGGCGAGCAGCAGCTTCACTGCCGGAACGGCTGCGATGGTCGACAATATCACAGCGCTTGCGGTGGGCGACGTCAATATGGATGCTTTGCCGTCAAGTAGTGCCTTCTTCGCAAAGACAAATGGCGCAAAGCAGTCCGTTGTTGCTCTCACTGGACCGGCGATAAGGATCAAGAGCGCTGACGTGATTGAGGTTCCCATCCGAGTAAAGGCTGCTATAAGTTTTGGCTCCATGTCGCTTTCGTTCCAGTTCCCGGCAACATCAATGGTTTTTGTTGATGTCATTGGTCCTGAAGGCGTGGTGAGTTCAGCGAACAACGGCGTTGTCAAAGTTGCGTGGTTCAGTGCAGACCGTACGCTGGATCTGCAAGAAAATGATGCCGCAATCACTCTCCGGTTCAAACCGAACGGCAACTTCAAAACCTTCAGCGTGGCACCTGATCCATGCAGCCAGGTAACAGATGCCAAAGGGATTGTCCTTACCGGTGTTGGTCTGAAGATTCCTACAATTGACGTCTCGCTGCCAACCTCATTCGCAATTGGCCAAAACTATCCAAACCCATTCAATCCAAGTACGACAATCAGCTATCAGTTGCCAATGGCATCGTGGGTCTCTTTGAACATCTTTAACACACTCGGCCAGCTTGTGGCAACCCTGGTGGACGAACACAAGGAACCTGGCTACTATCAAGCGAAGTGGAACGCAAACGTCGCCAGCGGTGTCTACTTCTATCGCCTGCAAGCCGGAGATGCTTCGACAGGCTCAGCACGAGGATTTGTGGACACGAAGAAGATGATCTTGCTCAGGTGAGCTCACACCAGTCAGTTATCACAAAAAAGGCTCAGCAATCGCTGGGCTTTTTTTGCTTGTGTCAGGCAAGTGAAAATGCACAAGCCCCGGTCACATGCCATCTGATCGGGGCCTGCGAGATTGAACCACGATGGGTGTTGCTCGTTACTGGACCGTGAAGTCGCGCGTTGCGACAGTTTTGTTTCCGGTGGTCAGAATCCCCGTTGCGCGATAGCTCCCTGCGGTACTCCATGGGAAACTCGAAAGCATGATGTGGCCATAGCTCTGCGGATTGGGAAACGGATACGATTGCACGGTACTGAATGTGCCGCTGACGTTCTTTTCGATCTTTATCGTGACAGATGATCCCGCCATGTCGTCCTTGCTTTCGAGCCTCCAGTAGATCATGTTGTTGGGAGTGCCGATGAATGTCGTTGTCTCTCCGGAAACTGTCATGGCGGAGGCATTAATGCCGGTGCCAAGCTTCAGGTTGTCGGTGAACTGGTCGCTGTTCGTGCTGGCATCATCTTTTTTGCAGCCGGCCAGGAGTGACATGAGCAGTACGGCGGTAAGGATCGAGAGGAATGATCTAGTCATTGGTTTGCACCCTTTCTTATTGGGGAATCAAGTGCAGAGTCTTCTGTATGTGTTCTATAGAGTTGAGCACAAATTCTCCACCAATTGCACAAAATGCAAGATCGTGAGATGCTTTTTCTGGACGAGATGGTCCTCTTGTTGACACCGGTCACAATACATCTGTTGCGGGAATAGGAATGGTGAAAAACGGTACGAGTTCGACCGTTTCAGAGAAATATTGTGTGGTATTGATTTTAGAAGTACTATATGTGGAGTCCTTGAAATTCCTGATTTCAGCTTTGATTTGGATCTCAAGAAAACGCTCTGGATGTTCCTACTGGGAATCGTCTACTTTGAGACTGGAAGACTTTAGCAAGCACGACGATATTTCCGTCTTTCAAATCGTAAGTGGAAAGATTCTGTCTGCCTTGATTACCTCCAGCACACCGAGCGGCTCATCAACGAGCACGGGCAACACAGATGAAACACTTTGTTCTTATCCTGCTCTTTCCGATGGTTGTTTCTGCGCAGAATGACATCGGGCAGAAGAGCATTCATCAGGTGGAATACGAGCTCCATCGGCACGATGCTGTGGACCGGACCGCTCAAGGCGAAGCAGTTCCCCCGCTTCTTTCAAAGGCCGGAGGGAGGACGATCCTCACGAAAAAGGTGTATGGCTGGCATCCCTACTGGGTCTCTTCAAGCGCATATCTTTCCTACGACTACAATGCTCTCTCGCATATTGCCTACTTTGGATACGAGACTGACTCCGCAACGGGCGGATACACAACCATTCGCGGTTGGGATACAACACCCATCATCGCTTATGCACATCAGCGGGGAGTGAAAGTCACTCTTACGGTGGTCAGCTTTGGCTATGACGAGAACGACAAACTGCTGAGTGACACCGTCAGGCAACAGCGAATGATCAACGCTCTGATATCGCTGTTGAAGTCCAGAAGCGGCGACGGCGTCAACTTTGATATTGAATCAGTGCGCAGTACGCAGCGGACAAATCTTGTTGCGTTCATGCGGCAAGCGACGACACAGATCAAATCACAAGTACCGGGCGCGGAGATATCGATGGCAACTCCGGCGGTCGATTGGTCCGGCGCGTGGGACTTCTACCAGCTGGCCCAGATTTGTGACTACCTGATCGTGATGGGGTACGATTACTACTGGACCGGGTCGTCGACCGCCGGTCCAGTGGCCCCTTTGGAGGGGGAGAACTACAATATCACAAGGACAATTGACACGTATATCGCCAATGGTGTGCCGCGCGAGAAACTTCTCCTTGGCGTTCCGTGGTTTGGATTGGATTGGCCGGTGCAAAGTGCCGCCCGCAAATCAGGTGCCACCAGTACTGCATCGTCGCGAACATATGTCGTGGCAGAGCAGATGGCAGGTTCCTACGGAAAGACATTCGACCAGGCGACAAAAGTGCCCTGGTTCAGCTATCTGAGTGGATCTTCCTGGCGCCAAGCGTGGTATGATGACAGTCTAAGCCTGGCATTGAAGTACAGTCTGGCGAACTCTCGCGCACTCGGCGGCATTGGCATCTGGGCCTTAAGCTACGAAGGGGGAAGGGCGGAGATTTGGAATGGCATCAGGTCTGCTTTCGCGATGACAGCTGTCGAGATGCCAGTGGGTACTAAGCCCGACAGATTTCAGCTTCTTCAGAACTACCCAAACCCGTTCAATCCGACGACGAATATCGAATATCGAGTTGCCAGTCGTGGATTTGTGATCTTGAAGGTATTTGACGCGCTGGGACGGGAAGTTGCAGCGATATTGAGTGAGCACAAAGAACCCGGTTCCTACGTCGTTCGATGGAATGCAACAGGAGTGCCAAGCGGTGTCTATTTTTACCGGCTGACTGCCAGCAACCTTGTAGAAACGCGATCGATGATCATGGTACGGTAGCCGGGAGGAAACCTGTCGTGGAGGGGAGAAAGCGCAGACGCGATTCTTCTTCGATTATTTCTCTCAAGCCTTGGTCGGTTTGTCGCGGTCAAAATGTGGCATTGTTTCGGGAATCGGTAGCGAGAGCTCCACAAACCCGGCATACCTGCCATCGATGAACCAGGGGGACTGGTAGATGAGTTTTTTGACTCCCCCTTTCTGGATCGTATAGACGTCAGGGGACCCCGATTCCAGCATCTCCACAACCTTCGTGCGCGCAGGCTCCGGGTGGCAAGCAAGCAGATTTGTTCCGATCAGAGCCGCCCCGCCGTCGGATTCGAAAGTCGAAACTGCCTTTTCATTCATTGCCAGCAGCACTCCCTCGGAGTTGCACACGGTAATCGCTGCGGGGAATTCGCGAACCCATTGATCATTGCTCATCGATCCATCCTCTTTCTCTTTCAAAATCTCTTATGCGGGGACGTCGGGGGTTTTCTGCGGAGCCAGTCCGTCGACCGCCTCGATGGGCACCGACCGCCACTGTGCAATCTGTGTCATGATGGTCAGGCGAACCTTATCTCGCAGCGCTGCCACATTGTCCAACGTCATCGACGAGGTATCGATGGGAGGAAGGACTTTCAGGTGGATATCAGATGGCTCGCCGAATTTCCAGCTGTTTTTGGGAATGCAGTTGCGGGAGCCATCAACAGCGAGAGGAAGAACCGGCACCTTTGCTCTGATCGCAAGATGGAATGCTCCGTCAGTGAACGGGCGAACGCGACCATCA
>JAPLFP010000081.1 GCA_026390585.1 Ignavibacteriales bacterium
ACAGCTACAGCCATGACAATGCTCATGGTCTTTTCTGGTCGTGCACAAATCAAGCGGACTCCAACGTCATCTGCAGATACAATGTCAGCCAGAATGACAAAGGAATCATCTTCTGTATCAACTATCCAAACACCTCGGTGTACTGCTATAACAACACAGTATACTGCGGCGCGTCCGTTTCGCCAACCATCATCTCTGAACGAAACAATTCGACCGGGACGAGAACGTACTTTTTCTACAACAACATTATCTACAGCGCCAGTGCAAATGTCAAATTTGATTTCAAGACATGGGCGGCCTATACTCGCACTCTCGACAACAACGTGCTCTTCGGGTTTCCTTCGCCGCCTGAGATCTACGATTCTCACATGGTGATAACGGATCCAAAACTCCTCAATCCCGGTAGTGGCGGATATGGAATTACAACAGTCGGAGGATATCGGCTACAACCCGGTTCGCCTTGCATCGACAACGGGCTGTTAGTGCCAAAAAACGGAGGGAGGGACTATTTTGGCGTCACGGTTCCTGTCGGACCAAAACCGGATCTCGGGGCCTTCGAGTATATACAAACGACCGGCCTCCTGGAAGGCAAACCAATACAGCCTGATAGTTATGGATTGTCTCAGAATTTTCCCAATCCCTTCAATCCAGAAACCGAAATTCTCTACCAGCTATCAACGCGTCAATCTGTGATCCTCGCGGTGTACGATCTTCGCGGACAGAGGGTTCGTACCCTCCGGCGAGGGATCGAATCGCCAGGAAGCCACAATGTTCGATGGGATGCAAAAGACGACCAAGGCCTCCCTGTATCGTCCGGAGTCTACGTTGCCAGGCTCCTTTCTGGTCCCGACGTTTTCACTGTCAAAATGATGCTCTTGCGTTAGGTGGTTGATCTTCCTCGCTCTTTCGAAAAAGGAGGATGTCAATGAAAAACTTCAAGCTTGTGATTCGTGTGCTTCTTGTTGTGGCACTGCTGTCCGCGCCTTCCGCAGCGATGGTCGCGCAGATCATCATCAAATCCACAGAGGACAGCTATACGTATATGGTAGAGGATACGATAACACACAACGACGCAACTTTGCGAGTCCGAACTGCGCTGCCATCACAGGTCACTCAGACGACTTTCAGGAATGCCTACATCAAATTCGATCTTCGTTCAGGCTTTTCCGGTACAATTGCGACAGCCAAACTGGTACTGGGGCTTGAACGCGCCCTCATCAATACGCCAGGTTCTGTGAACAAAGCAGATTTCTACTCAGTCACAGATGACAGTTGGCAATGGTCGACCATTACATGGAAAAATGCGCCCGCAAAAGGAGTCCGTCTCCTCAGCTATACCTTCGCAGCAAGATCTAATACGGCACCCGATACTTCGTTTGCTTTTGATGTCACAAACTACGTTAAGCAAGAATATGCCGGCGATAAAATCATCTCTTTCTGCATAACCGAAGATTCGCTGCAGGGACCCGACATTCGGTTCAATTCAAGCAGAAGTACGAAGGTCGGCCCCCCCCCTTTAGTCACCACACCCCAACTGATTATCACGGGAGCAGCAACAGATGTCGAAAACGGGCGAGCTGTGGTTCCCCAAAAGTTCGAACTCGAGCAGAACTATCCAAATCCATTCAATCCGACAACAGTGATTAGCTTTCAGCTTCCGGATCAAAACACCGTAAGGCTCGTCGTATTTGATCTTCATGGGAGAAGGGTGGCAACACTGGTGAGCGGAGAACGGGGAGCGGGGACACACAAAGTAATCTGGGATTCGATGGATGGTCAAGGCAACCCCCTCCCATCCGGAATCTATGTCTATCGCCTGTCAGCGGCAGGTCTGAATCTGCAGAAGAAGATGCTTCTCTTACGATAACTATTTCGACAAATCCGTCAAAGGACCGATGCGATCAAAGACGAATATTCTACGACCCGAACTAAGCGGCATGCTCCTGGGGCTGGCCGCCTTAAGCATTCTATCCTCGGGAATAGCCAAAGGAAGCGCAGAAAAGAAAAGAGAGCCCATCGGCAAAGTCGAAGCCCAAAACTCTCAACAAGTTGCCAACTCACCGTGGGGCATCCAGATCGGCACCCTCGAAAAGGATCATTTGGCAAAGGCCGCCGCAATTGGAGTGAAATGGACTCGACTCAATGCTTCGTGGAGGGAGGTTGAGAAGAAGAAAGGGCTGTTTGCCTGGGAGAAGAACGATCAGGCCTTTTCTTCTGCACTGGAACATGGGATCACCCCATTTGTCTGCCTCGAAGGCAGCAATCCGATCTTCTGCAAGCAAAGCGACGAGATCGATCCGCGCCAAAAAGAAATCTATGGCTCGAGTCTTGTTCCGCCGACGAAAGACCCCGCTGCACTGGAAGCCTGGTTGAAATTTGTCCGGGCCGCAGTTGAGCGCTACAAATCAAAAATCCACTATTGGGAAATCTGGAATGAACCCAACCATGTCCACTACTGGGGTGCTCCACCGGACGGCGCTGACTACGGAATCCTTGTGCGCGCGACTGCCAGGGCGATCAAGGAGATCGATCCATCTGCAAAGGTAATTGCCGGAGCCCTTGCTGGACTCGACCCGGAGTTCACGGACAAGTTTCTCGCGAATGGAGCGGCGAAGTTGATAGACATCATCACATTCCACAGCTACGGCGAACTCCCTGAAGAGCGGATCTACAAGGCTGTCGAAGTATGGGATGTCATCAATAAGCACAATCCGAAATTGGAGCTTTGGCAAGGGGAATGCGGATATCCCTCACACAGCAGCACGCGGGATTATCGCGGGACAAGTCCCTGGGGTGTAGCAATCCAGGCAAAGTGGCTGCTCCGTCAGTCCTTCACGGATGTCTATTTCTGTCGAACAACCCTGAGCAACTATTTCAAGCTCGTGCATCCCGGAGGGAAAGGGGAAAAGCCCCAACGATCCTTCCTGACGTCGATTGACAGCGTGCTTGGATTCCCGGCTCGCGGCGGTTCCAGAGTGAAAAGTGTCGGTGTCAATGAGAAGTGCGTCCTCCAAAACCCGGGACTGGCACCAAAACCGGCCTATTTCGCCTATCAGAACCTCTGCGCGGTTTTTGATGGCAGATACAAACGATCGGAAGTGACGTCCAAAGTCACGATAGAGGATCCAGGTGTTTTCTACGGTATCGGTGACGATGATGATGCTTTTCCGTCGAAGCCCCTTGTCGCTTCTTTCAAAACGAAGGACAACCATTCTCTTCTCGCTTACTGGTTGCCATGGCATGCGCAGGAAATCATACGCGAGGGGAGAGTACGATTAAGCGTCAACAATGTGAAGTTCAATGAGCCCGTGCTTGTTGATTTGTTGACAGGGAATGCATACAATGTTGAAATGTCGATCGGCAGCGGTGGTGTGACTGTTTTCGAGGAAATTCCGTTGGCTGATTATCCGTTCGTTATTGCTGAGAAAAGTGAATTGCACATACAACGATAAGAGTGGTGATTTCCTAAGGGCTGAATGAACTCATCCAGCCTTTCGTCCCCTCCGACGCCGGATCAGGCTTCAACTAGATTGAAAGATGATCGATGAACGTACCTTCAAAAACGAAACCGCTGTGGGCATTGCTTCTCCTTGTGCTCTCCATCGCGTCTCTTGCCGCCCAAGGTCGCATCGATCGAACCATCAACTCGAACTGGCGGTTCACCCGCGAGAATCCACTTGGAGCCGAACGGACCGACTACAAGGACGGATATTGGGAAAAGGTCTCGCTGCCTCACACCTGGAATGCGCGCGATGGGCAGGACGGCGGGGGGGACTACTATCGCGGAACCGGCTGGTACCGAACATCGCTTATGCTCGACGCAGCGCACAGGGGGAAGAGTTTCTTTCTTCGATTTGAGGGGGCCGCATCTGCAACGGAGGTCTTCGTAAACGGAACGCTCGCTGGAAAGCATAAAGGGAACTATGGCGCCTTCTGCTTCGACGTTACGCCGCTTGTCAAAGTCGGCGTTCCGAACATCATCTCCGTCAAAGTGAATAACGCGAAGGATTCAACGATCTCGCCTCTTCGGGGCGACTTTACAGTTTATGGCGGACTCTATAGAGGGGTTCATCTGCTTGTGTTGGAGAAGATTTCGGTTTCACCAACAGACGACGCGTCTCCCGGGGTCTACATCAAGCAGACGAATGTGAGTAAGGATGCCGCTGATCTTGAGATCAGTGTAAAACTGCGCAACGCCTATGACGATCAGGAGTCTCCGATTATTCGATGCGCTGTTTTGGATCGCGATGGAAAAGTCGTCCAGCAGACAACCGAAACAATCGCGCTCGCCTCGCAATCTCAGGGTGACGCTCTCCTGAAAATGTCTCTGAAGAAACCACATCTCTGGAATGGCCGGCAGGATCCGTATCTCTATGATGTGGTCATTGAGATTGCAGACGGAAAGCGAATCGTCGATCGCGTCAAGCAGCCGCTTGGGATTCGGTACTTCAACATCGACCCGAACAACGGATTCTTCTTGAATGGGAATCCCTACAGACTTCACGGAGTAAACCGTCATCAGGACAGAGAGAACATGGGGTCTGCGATATCGCTGAAGGAGCATCAAGAGGATTTCCGGCTCATTGAAGAAATCGGCGCGAATGCGATTCGTTTAGCACACTACCAGCACGCTCAGGAATTCTATGATTTGTGTGACCGTGGCGGAATGGTTGTCTGGGCTGAACTCGCTCTCGTGGATGATGTGCATCCCAACGCGGAGTTTGCTCAGGTCTGTCAACAGCAGTTGCGTGAACTGATTAAGCAGAACTACAATCACCCCTCCATCTTTTTTTGGAGCATGGAGAATGAACTTATACCGGACAGCAATCCCGAGCTCTACACAAAGTTCGTGAGGGATTTGAACGATCTCGCCAAGAAACTTGATCCAACCCGCTTGACCACAGTCGCGAGCCGAAGCAAGTACGACGGCAATGACGGGATGAACAGCGCAACCGACGTGATCGCCTATAATGTCTACCGCGGGTGGTACGAAGGAAAGCCTGAAGACTTCGGTCCGTATGCAGACAATTTGCATCAGCGATTCCCACAGGCTCGCTTCGCCATAAGCGAATATGGAGCCGGGGCAAGCATAAACCAACATGCATATCCCGCAAAGAAGCCTGCACCGAGAGGACCCTGGCACCCTGAGGAATGGCAGTCGACGCTGCATGAGATCACCTGGAAGCAAATGGTCGAACGTCCCTATCTGTGGGCAACGTTTGTTTGGAACATGTTCGATTTCGGTTCGGATGGACGCTCAGAAGGCGAGCATTTCGGCCAGAATGACAAGGGTTTGGTCACCTTCGACAGGAAGATCAGGAAGGATGCCTTCTTCTGGTACAAGGCCAACTGGAATCCCGAGCCGATGGTGCACATTACGAGCAAGCAGTATTCGCCCCGACCGCTCGGCGGCACCGAAATAAAAGTATACTCCAACTGTGAATCAATTGAACTTTTTGTTGATGGCAAGTCCTTGGGTGCGAAAACGTCAGAAGATAGAATATGCATCTGGAACGACCTCATTCTCACGGATGGGGATCACACTTTCGTCGCGATGGGTCGCCGCCAGGGCAAGCAGTTGAAGGATGAATGCAGGATCATCGCGTCAAGCAAGGCGCAGGCAACTGGGAACTAAACGCACTCTGTACCGGTAGACTCTGAAACTTGAGGTTCTTTATCGGCCCGCCTCAGGATTTCTCTTTCGAATTCGAAGACGCGGTGCCAGGCTGCTACCGCCGTGAGCAGGCTATCCCCGTGCTTCGACTCGTCGCAGAAAAAGGGACTTGCTCAGCGCAAGGTACACCAGAGGCCGCTTCTGAAAAGATCTGGCCTCTTTCTTTGTTCCTTGTAGCGGGGTAGAAACTTCTGCGGTCCCGAAGTCCTGCCCCAATCTTGTCTGAACTCCGCGTTTCCTTTCTCCTTGTACTTCTGAAAGACTTCGCACCTTCTGCACTCCGGGTCAACTAGCTCAGACAAAAACTGTGACAGCCGCCGGGTGGGGGACCGGTTCGCACGCGCATCACACTGTTGAAAAACCCCTGAGTTCCTTGAGGAGCTCTTGGATTGTTCAAACGACGGTGGGAGATTGCGCGCTTCGAATCATGCAACGGAAAAATGAAAAACGAGCTTCTGAACGGAGAGATCTGTAACACGATCCTGGAGGCAAGTGTCGCTACTAAACGATGGAGGAAGACGCACAACACTACAAGGTCACACAGCGTCCGAGTTTGTCTGATAGGGGAGAGCGCACGGGGAGAAACTGCATTTGATGTCGGCCCTCGATTCCGGCACTGAAAGATCACCTTCAATTCTCTTCAACCTACAGGGTGCTCGTAGTCGCCCTGTCGAAATCCTCTTTCCTTCATTTTCGATCGCAAAGGGCAAAAATCGTACTGGGTGCAGCTAGTAGCCCTAACAGGATCCTCGAGCACCCTGAAAATGCGTGCATCGTGATCGTTTTAGAGCTACACTGAACAGAGATCGTAGGAATTCCCTTCATTTTCAAGAGAGAACCGAAAACTAGGCCGTTTCGAGAGCAGCTTTCTACTTTGGATGAGAGATAATGTCCAGGAGGTAGTAGCTATCACCCTCAATCGTGAAGTAGAAACGCCACTCGCGGGTGACCCGGGCCTGCCAAATTCCTCGTGTCTCGTCGTATTTCTTTGCTCTCAAGGAAGGGTGACGGAGATTCGCCAGTAGAAGAGCAACTCGACGGTCAAACGCTCCTTGAATTGCAGCCGGGGCCTGCTCATAGCTCTTGAGAAAACGGTCGGTGTAGGAGAGCCGCATCAGTTTTTTTTCGGCCTCTTGGAGGAACGGCGGAGGGACTGCACCACCTTCTTCCCGGACTCAAACGGTCCGTGAACGCGGCCCTTCTTGATGTCTTCGAAAGCCTCGGATAGTCGTTCCTCAAGATGTTTGTCGATAAGAGCCTTTGGTGTCAGCACCAGCGTCCCGTTGCGGAGCTCTATCTCCAAGTAGTCACCGGCACGGAGGTGAAGTTCCTCGTGAATCTTCTTTGGAATGGCTACCTGTCGGCTGGCGCCGATTTTGATAGCGGCCATAGCGTGTTCTCCTTATGTTTGTATTATCATACAATTGTATTATACAAACATAGTGAAGGAAAAGCAGATTGTCAAGCTAAGAGAAAAGGCTTCGGACCCCCATTTGCCTTTCAATCCGTACTGCATTACATTTGCTGCAGTGATTTCCCTTTCACCCGCGCCGTAAGCTTTTTTTCCTCGATCCTTTTAGTCCAAGAACAGAGAGGCCGGTTTGATAGAATCGACGGTTTCTCATCGTGCTCTGCTCGGGAGGTTCAGTTGCAGAAGAGCGGCCTTTGTGAACAAAGACGATGACACAACTGTGAAGCGCTCTGCTGCACTCAAGTTTCTTCCTTCAGATCTAACCTACGAAGAAAAGACTGGACCGGGAGTGCTAGAATCCCACCAGATTCGAGTACTCTTGCACCTGCTGATTCCAGTTTTTCTGTTGTTGACCGTTTGCCTGCGTGCGCAGGACCTCCCGATGTTTTTCAATCAGCCGCTCAAGTTTAGGCACGTATTGATGGAGCATGGCTTGCCCGCTCCAAATGTCTATATCGTTCATCAGGACGCAGCAGGTTTCATGTGGTTTGGCACTATGAAGGGGGCATCAAGGTTTGACGGCTTGACACTTCGCACGATCGACGTGGGTACTGTCAACAAGTTTCTCACGGACAGGAGGGGCAGGCTCTGGATTGCAGGGATAGGCCTCACCTGCGTTGACTTGTCAAAAGACTCGATGTGGACTTTTCTTCCAAATCGTCGCGATACCAATGCCCTCAGCTCAGAAAATGTCCGGGCGCTTGTTGAAGAGCCGGAAGGATCCATTTGGGTTGGCCACGACGGAGGGCTTGACTTCCTGAACACGGAGACGGGCAAGTTCACGCGCCTGAGGGAAGTCTCGCTTTCCTCAATTACCTCCATCGCTGATGACAACAAGGGTCATCTGTGGATTGGCAGCCGCACTGCAATTGTGCGTTTTGACAAGAAAACGAGAACGCTGATGCGTTTGCCCCTCGATCCAAAGGGAGCATGGGTGGGGGTCACTGTGGGACCGGATGGGAAAGTATGGGTCAGCAGCAATTTCTCCTTTGGACTATACACGATTGATCCCGTGTCGCTTCGCCTTACCGAGATCAGAGAAAAAGGGAAACTGATAGACGCTGTCCGCGTCCTGTTCGACAACACCGGAAAGGTATTCGTGGGGACAGTCGTATCGGGGCTAAAGGTTTTTGACCCACAGACGGGACTCTGGATAACGTATTCGCACAGCCTGAAGGATCCTGAGAGCATTGCGAACAATCATGTGCATGCAATGTACATCGACCGAACGGGAAACCTCTGGCTGGGCACAGCAAACGGGGTGAGCTGGAGCTCTCCGTGGCAGAAGCCATTCTACCATATTCGGTCCAACCCTGACGATCCAGCAAGTCCACCGCCGGAGTCAATTCGTTCGGTTACTGGTGACGATTACGGCAATGTATGGATCGGTTCATGGGGGGGCGGGTTGGCAAAATTTGATTTGCGCAGCGGAAAATTCATCCGATTCACAAACCCTGGCCCTCAAATCCACGCTACGTGTTCCGATCACAATGGACACCTCTGGATCAGCACGAGTGAATCAGCCGGCCTCTGGCGGCTCACGGTTCGCACAGGCGAACTTCTTCCCGCAAGAGCATTCCTCAAAGCCTGTGATCGCCTTCCACGCGCTGCCATTAGTGCAAGGTATATAGATCGCGACCAAAACCTCTGGCTTGGAATTGAAGGAATCTCGGTTGCCTGTATCGAGCATAGAACCGGCGCGGTTCGGGTCTTCACTCTTGTTCGACAGATACATTCACCGACGCGATGAGCAACTCGGCGCAGCTTCAAGGTGCAGAGATTCTTGATATCATTGAAGACGACACCGGTGTTCTTTGGCTCGATTGCGATCGGCTTCTTTTTCGATATGATCCTGCGACGAAAGCCCTGAGGCGATTCGGATTGGCAGATGGATATCCCATTACGCCTCGTGGAATCCACTCGCTGAAAGGCACTGAATCTGCTTTCCTTCCCCGGAAGGGTCTCATTGTCATTGGGACGGGGGACGGCATTGTCATCTTCAAACCCCAAGGCATCCGCTCCAACCCTGTTCCGCCATCTGTCGTCATCTCAGATATCCTCGTACCGTCAAGAACCGATGGTGGAACAGTTATGTCTCCGGTATTCAGGTTCCATCCTCCGGAACATCTCGACCTCCCGTACGATCGCAGCGCGGTCGAAATTGTCTATGCAGCGCTCGACTTTACTTCGCCGCCGGGGAACACATATGCTGTCAAACTGGAAGGAGTGGATCGTGATTGGGTTCAAATGCATATGACTCACTCCATCCGGTATGGTACTCTCCTCCCTGGTGACTACCGTTTTCGGGTCAAAGCCGCGAACAGCGACGGCATTTGGAGTGCACAGAATGCTTCCTTCAGTATCACAGTCCTGCCTCCATGGTGGAAATCGCCGGGGGCATATGTCGGCTACATCGCATTGGCCGGGATGCTCCTCTACCTTGCATATCGGGCACGCATTGCCCGATTGAAGGCACTCGAGCGTCTGCGGCTGAACATTGCCGGCGACCTTCACGATGAGATAGGGACCGGGCTCAGCAGCATCGCGCTCCAAACGGAGCTTTTGTCGCGGACACAGCGTCCTGCGACAGAGCAAGGAGAAACCCTTGCAGATATTGTGAAAACGGCGCGAACTCTGGCAGACAGCACCCGCGATGTTGTGTGGGTGCTCGCTCCTCAACACGAACGTCTGAGCGACCTCGTCCTCAAGATGCGAACGGAAGCACCGCGTGTCCTTGCGGTGGAAGATCCGGGGTTTGCAGAACATCTTGAGCACCCCGAGGTGATCTTGTCCACGGAAGCACGCAAACATATTCTGCTGATGTACAAAGAAATCCTTCACAACGTTCATCGCCACGCGCACGCGGAGCGTGTCAGCATAGAAGTCAACGAACAACTAGGTGTATTTCAGCTGATTGTGAGAGACTCCGGAGTTGGATTTGTTCCTGAGAATGCGAATACGGGGCATGGATTGAAAAGCCTTGACTTCCGGGCGAAAGAACTGGGGGGTAAGCTCACAATCACTAGCGTGGCGGGAAAAGGAACGAGGGTGCAATTCGCTGTCGAACTCACGCGTTTGCGTGATTGACATTCGATGTGCATTCCTGTAGGTTTGCAGTGTCCCTTCCTATGCAGTTAAGAAGAAAAGAAGATATCGAGGTTTCCTCTATCTGGATCATCGAAGATGATGCGATGTTCCGGAACACTCTGAAAGACCTCCTGCAACAGCACCCCGAACTTCAATGCGAGCACGCCTTTGGTCGCTGCGAAGATGCGATCGCGGCGATGAAGAAAAGCGATCCTCCCGATGTCATGCTTGTCGATATCGGTCTCCCCGGAATGAGCGGAATCGAGGGGATTAAGAAGATGAAGGAGATTTCGCCTGGCACGGAGTATATCGTCTTGACGATTCATGAGGAGGACGATAAAGTATTCGAAGCGGTGCGTGCCGGAGCGAGCGGATATCTGCTGAAGGTATCCTCTGCAGACGAGATCTTGAAAGCCGTTCACGAAGTCGGGAAGGGGGGGTCGCCATTGAGCGCGGGGATCGCACGGAAAATACTCGGCGTATTTTCGCCACTGAAGACATCGCAGGTGGAATACAAGTTGACCGATCGCGAGAACGAGATCCTTGGCCTCCTCGCAGACGGACTGACGAAGAAGATGTTAGCTGACAAACTGTTTCTGAGCAAGCACACAATTGATTCCCATATCCGAAACATTTACTCAAAGCTTCATGTCCACACGCGCAGCAAAGCTGTGGCCAAGGCTGTGCGGGAGAATCTCATTTAGAGCAAAGCACGAAATCTTAAATCCGAAATCTCAAAGTGTAGATAAGACAACGGTTTTAGGCTTTTCATTTGGTATTTGTTTAGGATTTGGTGGTTCGGATTTCTGATTTGTTTGGGATTCCGAATTTCTCCCTGCATAAGTTCCAAACCTGTCGCGGTACCTCGTTCCATTGTTTCCCTGCATCTTCACCACTCCCTAACATTCAGTTCAATCGCGTCCCGCGACGCGATGGCAACTCTCCTCCGCCATCACAAAACCACGCGTACGCGTTATTGCGGCGGTCTGACCGATTGTGCATTTTTCTGTCAACACGTACCAGAACCATTCGTATTTCGTTTTTCGGATTTCGGGCTTCTCTCTGGCTGATTGTTGAGATATCGATCCATCTGAACACGCACACAATTCGGGAGGTGACCATTCCTCCCCGTCGGCGTTTCGAACTGGCTAGGATCTGCAGCTTCCCATCGAACACTATTTAGAAAGGAGCTACCGCATGCGCATCCCACGAATACTTTTCCTCACTTGCTTACTCTCACTCTTGATAGTGAGCATGGCTCCCGCCCAATGGGTGCAAACAAATGGACCCGTTGGCGGCACAATATCAGGTTTCGCTGTGAACGGCACGAATCTCTTTGCCGCAGCTTATCCCGGCGGTGTTTTTGTTTCCACTAACAATGGTACGAGCTGGACTGCCGCGAATAACGGCTTGACGAACATTTATGTCAATACTCTTGTCGTCTCCCCCAACGGGGCAGGCGGCACGAATCTCTTTGCAGGTACTGACGGCGGCGCCTTTCTTTCCACTAACAACGGCACAAGCTGGAGTGCAGTCAATACGGGCTTGACGAACACTGGTGTCAATGCTCTTGCCTTCTCCGGCATGAATCTCTTTGCCGGGATTTGGGGCGGCGGCGTTTTTCTTTCGACCAACAACGGGACGAACTGGACTCCGGTCAACTCCGGTCTGACGAACAAAAATGTCAATGTTAATTGTCTGGTCGTGAAAGACACAAATCTTTTCGTGGGGACTTATGGTGGCGGTGTCTTTCTTTCCACCAATAACGGCACGACCTGGACTCCAGTCAATTCCGGTCTACCGAACAAGAATATTGTGACTTTGGCCGCCAAGGACACGAATCTCTTTGTGGGCTGGGGGACTTTAGGCGGCGGCGCCTTTCGCTCCACCGACAACGGCACAAGCTGGACTGCAGTCAATACAGGCTTGACAAACACTTATGTCGATTCTTATACCGCCTCCGGCACGAATCTCTTTGCTGGGACTACTGGCGGCGCCGTTTTCCTTTCCACTAACAACGGCACAAGCTGGACAGCCATCCAAATTGGCTTGACAACTACCAGTGTCTGGGCTCTTTTTGTCACCCCCGCCAGCGGTGGCTCGGGCACGAATCTCTTTGCAGGGACAAATGGCGGCGGCGTTTTCCTTTCCACCAACAACGGCACGAGCTGGAGTGGGGTCAACACCGGGTTGAAAGCCGCTATTGTTACTTCTCTTGCCGTCTCCCCCAACGGGGCGAGCGGCACGAATCTCTTTGCCGGGACTGGTGGCGGCGTCTTCCTTTCCGCCGACAACGGCGGAAGCTGGATTGCGGTCAATACTGGCTTGACAACCGCTCCTGTCCTTGCGCTTGCTGTCTCTGGCACGAATCTCTTTGCCGGGACATATGCCGGCGGCGTATTCCTTTCGACAAACAACGGCGCAAGTTGGACTGCGATCAACAATGGTCTTCTAAATCTTAATATCTATTCTATCGCCTGCAGCGGCCCAAATCTTCTTGCCGGAACCTATGTCGGCCTCTTTATTTCGAGCGACAATGGGTCGAGCTGGACAGTGGTTCGTTCTGTTCCGACAACTGCTTTTATGCATGGTATCGCCGAGTGCCTGGCAAGTGGTGGGTCAGGCACGAATCTCTATGCCGGAACCCACGCTAACGGCGTTTTTCTTTCCACCGACAACGGCGTTAACTGGACAGCGGTCAATACCGGCCTAACGAGCCTGGATCTTGTGACCCTTGCAGCCAGCGGCAGGAATATCTTTGCTGGGTCTTCTAGTGGTGTCGTCTTTCTTTCCACCAACAACGGCACGAGCTGGACTGCAGTCAATACCGGCATGCCAGGTGCATATATATATAAGCTTGCCATAAGCCCGGGCGGTGGCGGGTCCGGGGCATATCTCTTTGCCGGGATTTCTGGTGGCGGCGTATGGCGCCGTCCTGTTTCTGAGCTCGTCTCAGTGCGGAAACTCGCAGGTGATGAATTGCCAAGCGAGTTTTCTCTTGCTCAAAACTATCCCAACCCATTCAATCCAACTACAACCATTACATACAGTATACCAACTGCCGCACATGTCCAACTATCAATCTATGATGCACTGGGTCGTCAGTTAGTCACACTCGTGGACGAGCATCAAGAACCAGGGATCAAGAGGGCACAGTTTGACGGTGCGGGACTAACGAGCGGCGTGTATTTCTATCGATTGCAGGCTGGGGCATATACCGAGACCCGAAAACTTCTCCTGTTGAGATAAAAAGGAGGGGACGACCCGCCCGACTGCCTCAGGAACAAAGTCAAGTCGGGCGGGCGTCTTGTGCTACGGACCTATACAACTGCCTCCTCATATGGAGCCGGCAGATCTGATTGCTTTGGGAGAAGAGGGAGATGAAAACGAAAGCTCTGACAATAGCTCTGCTATTTGTCTCAACGGCACTAGTACCAATCGATATCATCGGTCGTGCCCATGCCCAACCACTCACGATGGAGCAGATCAGGGCCAATCTCATAAACAATCCTCCAAACTCTCAGAATCAATTATTGCGCAAGCAAACAATCTTGTCCCTAAATCAGATCCTGCAGGACGATGCATCTCGAACTTCGGCGAGCGTGTTGGATTTCTATAATTACATGATGGAGAAAGTCAGGACCGAAGTCCGCGATACGGTCAAAGATGGCGCAGTGGTTTGGATGATGTACAATGATGGTTATGTAGTCAAGACTTCGGATGTCGTATTTGCCTTCGATTTGATAAGTGGTTACTCCGGTTGGTCAGCTCATCTCTCCCCTGACCTGCTAGATCGCATCAAGGTTCTCTTTGTCAGTCACTCCCATGGCGATCACTTTGACGTATCCATCGTGAACAGAGTAAAAGCGAACGGCGGCTATGTGGTGGTGCCCGCAGAAGACTCTTACATGGGAAATGTCCCTTTGGCAGTATACGATGCCGTGACTCTCAGTGGATTGCGAATCACAGCATATCAAGGACTACATAGTGTTCCCTTGCGAATGTATGAAGTGACTTGTCCGAATGGTTTGAAGTTACTTCATACTGGCGACAATCAGACGTCAAGCTACTTACCCAATATTGGTAAACTCGATGTTCTCTTGCTTGACGCCTGGATAAACGAGTCTGGATCTTCATCAGCGGTCGTTGGCATGCGCAAGAGTATCGACAAACTCAAACCCGGCGTCATGATTCCCGGACATATTATGGAATTGGGCCACGATGGCCCGACACGGGGGGCCACATATGAATGGGCATTTGAAGTGGCCGATGCATCTGTCTCAACTGATGTGAGAGTCATGGCATGGGGTGAACGCTTCGTCGTTACGAAAGGGGTGACGTCGATTGCTGGGGGGGAGAACCAGAGAAATGCTACTGACTTTGTCCTCTCGCAAAACTACCCGGACCCGTTCAACCCATCGACGACTATCGATTTTCAATTGCCTGTTTCGGGTTATGTCACGCTTAAGGTATTTGATATTCTCGGGCGCGGAGTGGCGGTGCTCGTGAATGAGGTCAAAAACGCCGGGAGTTACCACGTGAGTTGGGACGCAGCCAACATGCCAAGTGGAATGTATGTGTACCGCATCACGGCAGGAAGTTCTGTTTTTGTTCGAAAGATGGTGCTGATGAAGTAAGCACTCAGAGGTGAGGGTCTATGTACGATAGCTTTATCTTGTCTTGACGAACAAATGCGAAGAGGCAATCCCAGAAACTTGGAATTGCCTCTTTCGTTTTGATCACGAAGAGATGTAGCCAGAATGCGCTGTCAAAATGTCATTTCGCTTCCCGCCAAATCCTTCGACTCGCGGAGTCTACCCCGCTGCTGTTGAGTGGGGACGATTGAGAAATGAATACTCAAATCGAAAATCATCAATCGGAAATTTGCGTAGCCCTAACGGGATTCTCGAGCACCCTGAAAATGCGTGCATCGTGATCGTTTTGGAGCTCGTCTAATCACACTATCTCAACAATCTCAGCGATTACGTAAGCCATTTCTTTTTTTCGCCTTCCTTCTCGGCTACACGTCTTTGTGGAGGATCTCCCACCGCCACCACACGCGCGATATACTCTCAAAATGCCAATAGCCAAATAAACTTGCTGACCCAACACTCGCGCACAACAGAGGACGGGTCAGAAATCGGTAAGACGTTCTGGCAACAACTGAAAGGAGCCCCAAAACACGGCGCTCTTTTTCTTTAGGCTTTCAGACTAACTATCTGATTGTTGATGAATCTAGAGTCAAACCGATTGGGATGAGCTACAATCGCTTCTTTGAACAGTCCCCACTTGAACAGCGGTTGTAACCTCTCCGTAAGATGCACCTGAATCCTTTCGTGTTTGTGTGCATCTCAACCAGGGATGAACCCGTTTCAAACGAGTTTGAAGCAGCGAACGGTGGGATCACGGAGCTTCAACGGGGCTCCAGCGTGCTGTACGATATGCAAGAGAGGGTGTGGGAATGCAAAATAGAACGGTTGTCAGATATGTGCTCATTGGTGTTGGCGTGGTCTTAGCACTGATGTTTCTCTCTGGAGGCAGCGGAAGCGTATGGTTCTTGGTGCTCGGACTTATTGCCCTGTTCCTGGGCATAACAGACTTTGGTCGACAGTGTCCGCTGATTCTATCCGTGCGTCATCTAGCTTATCGGCTAAGGTCGAAGGGGAAGCCTCCCATTCTTTCAGCGAAGCCCATTGAAGAAATCAACAAAGCCGATCGCGATGACATGCCCTCATGACTGCACAGTGGGTCTTTGGTCGGTTGCCAGGAGCACCGCCAATCTACGATTATACCAGCCCCGCCCGCCGGGGCTTCTTTATTTGCAGTAGAGGAATGCGTACTTTGAATTATGTAATCACGTAACCGGCAGTAGAATGCCTATGACTGCCTTCGATGATCTGTCGCGAGAAGACCTTCTGAAGCTAATTCAGGTCTACGCGAAGAATTGGCTTGCTCACGATGGCTGCTGGTTCCTCGCGGCGGAGGAGAAGCTTGGCTTGGATATGGCCATCGGGCTCGACGCGGAGGCATGGAACAGGTTTGCCGTCGTCGAGGCAAAGCGTATCATGAAGGAGTTCAATATCCCGTCAGACAGCGAGTTGAAGGGGTTAGAACGTGCTCTTGCACTATGGCTTTATGCGGCGATCAACAAGCAATCCATCGAGTGGATTGATGATCACACGATGATCTTCCGAATGGTGGAATGCCGGGTCCAAAATACACGAATGGAGAAAGAACTACCACCGTTTCCCTGCAAATCGGTCGGCATGGTCGAGTTCTGCCAGTTTGCGCGAACCATCGATGATCGCATCAAGACCGAATGCGTCAACTGTCCGCCTGATCCGGTTCATAGTTCATTTTGTCAATGGCGATTTTCGATTGACGGAGAATAACAAAGAAGGAAAAGCATATGGGTGACATAGCCGGTTATCTCATACTGGGTGTGCTCACAGGAATTCTCAGCGGACTCATCGGCCTTGGGGGTGGCTTTCTCATTGTTCCCGCCCTCGTGTTTCTCTTCGGGATGTCGCAACACCAGGCACAGGGAACCACGCTTGCCATGTTGGTTCCGCCAATCGGGATCCTTGCGGCGTGGACCTACTACCAAAAGGGATTTGTGGACATCAAAGTTGCGGCGTTTATTGCTGCCGGCTTTTTCATCGGGAGCGCCGTTGGAGCTCGGTACGCCGTGGGACTGTCGAGTGAGACGCTGGGGAAAGTCTTTGGTGTGGCTCTCGTCTTGATTGGTCTGAAAATGATCGTTGGTAAATAGGCCGGAGGACCAGAGCAATTATCATAACATGGTGGATAGTCTCATGACGATGGATGAAGAACTTCTGAATGATAACCGATTTCTGCAGCTGAGCCAGACACGGCAATCTGAAATCGTAGCAAGACGTTGCAGGGGAGTCCAACAACTTATCCGTGGCGCTCAGTCGCGGAAGGTGGCTGTCCGCATAGCTGAAGATGCGTGCAGTCAGTTTGCAGGCGAGTGTCAAAGCGAGATTGTGCAAAACGCACTCATGCAGCGTGTTCGGCAAATGGTGGAGAAGTTCTGGGGGAAATAATGAAGCCAATGAGATCAGGGCATCTTCCTAGACGCCCCTGTAATTGTCTGATGAATGTCGACGTTATACCTCGAAAGGAAATGCATGCACGAACGTAGATACAACGCAGAAATTGATCGCCTCCGGTCGCCAGAGAGAACGGAGCGTTTGGAAGTCACTCGGGTCATTGATCTCTGTCTCGAAGGCGCGCATATGCATACTGTGCTGGATGTTGGCACAGGGAGTGGTCTCTTCGCTGAAGGCTTCGCGAAAAAAGGGGTCGCAGTCACAGGGATCGACGCGAAACTCGAGATGATTGAAGTCTCGCGGAAACTTGTGCCCGAAGCCGAATTCGAACAGGCAACAGTCGAATCGATTCCGTTCGCCGATAAATCCTTCGATCTTGTTTTTGGGGGCCTCGTCCTCCACGAAGCAGATGACGCGGAACAGGCGCTCAGGGAATGCAAGAGATGTGCGAAGCACAGAGTGAGCGTACTCGAATGGGCTTACCGAGAGGAGGATTTCGGTCCGCCGTTGGAGCACAGACTGACATCAGAGGATCTTGTGTCGATGGCGAACAAACTGGGATTCAAATCAACTGCAGTGATCACTTTGAAGAAACTGCTCCTGTACCAGTTCGTGGTTTAAGCACTAGAAACACTCCGGAGAGAGACAAGAGCAGTCGAGGTTCTGAGGCCCGCTCTACAGAAGTTTCTTTATCTGGCTCTCGAACGTCTCCTTTGATCTAAAGCCTTCGTACTTCGTTACAATCTTTCCGTTCTTATCAATAATGAAGGTCGTCGGGATAGCTTCAACACCGCCGTAGTTTGCAGCGACTTCATCGGTTCCGAGCAAGACCGGGTAATTCATCCCATTGTCTTTAACAAATGCCTGCACCTTGTTTGGCTGATCCAGAGCGATCCCCACTATCTGAAGGCCCTTCGAACCGTATTCTGACTGGAGTTTGATGAAGTCGGGAATTTCCCTCTTGCAGGGAGGGCACCATGTTGCCCAGAAATCGAGGATAACAACTTTGCCGTTGAAGTCGGCAAGTGAAACCGAGCGGCCGTTCATGTCAACCAAGGTGAATCCTGGAGCCACACCGGAGACTTCAGCCCCCGCTAGCGCGTAACTGGTTGGCGCTGGTGCCTGCCGGGTTTCGTTGTTCCCCAAGAGAAGGTAGGTGGTTGCCAGTAGGGCCATGCCAACGGCAATCCATATATACACTCTTGATCGATTTTTTGGCTGCACTCTTTTCTTCATTGGTTTCCTCCTAAGGATTTGTGTTCATCCGAAGCCACTGTGGGTTCATTGCAGGCTCAGGAACGGTCGTCGCGTCCATTGTCAGGAGTATGCAACTTCATTCAGGGCTGCTTCAATGCGATGCTGCATTCAGGAAA
>JAPLFP010000019.1 GCA_026390585.1 Ignavibacteriales bacterium
TTATCTGTTGCCCGTCAATGGTCTTTCTATATCCATTGAGATACGTGCCAGCATCAGCGGGGCTCGTCGAATCGACCTTTTGACGAATATTGAGATGGACTTCCTCTCCAAGATTCTGGGAGAAGGCAAGAGAAGCGGCCCCAAGGGCGATGAGCAGAGAAAAGAATGCTCGCTTGAGTAAGAATTCCATCATCATTCTCCAGGGTAAAGATGTATGTTCGACATTCATATCCGGCCTCACTCCATGAGCACCGAGCATCTAGGACCAATGGACGACGGCGATCGTGAGGTCATCATCAAGCTCACGACCCTCGCCGAATGCTCTCACATCAGCCAACAATTGATTCACACATTCTGTTGCCTGTCGATCGGACTGCAGTTGAGCCGATTGGACGAGTCGCTCCTCGCCATATTCTTCGCCCTGCGCGTTCCGACGCTCAAAGACACCGTCGGTGTAGCAGACGAGCCAGCTGCCTCGGGGAAAGGGCTCCGTGTGCACAGTACATTCTGGGAGAGTCGACATGATACCGAGCGGGATTGTCCCTCTTCTGAGCGGTGACAGTCGTCCATTCCGTCCCACGAACGGAGGTGGATGGCCCGCGTTCACATAGCTCAGTATTCCAGTTTCGGTATCGACCATTCCGGCAAAAAAAGTGACAAATGTCTTTCGCTCCGTGCTTTTCCGCAGAAGATCGTTCAACCTCTCCACAAACTCCGTGAGGGTCAGGTTCATCGATGCAAGCAGGTGAGTCGCCGCCCGAACCTCGGACATGATCAGTGCGGCGGGAACGCCCTTACCAGAGACATCTGCAACCGTAACCAGCAATCGCCCCTCTCCAGTTTTGATGAAATCACAATAGTCGCCTCCAACAAATCGACCCGCCTCCACTCTTCCATAGACACTCAACGTACCAACCTGAGGGAATTCCTGGGGAAGGAGTTGATCCTGCACCTGACCTGCAATCTCGAGTTCGCGCTGCATGGATTCCTTTTCGCCCTGGACCTCGACTTCCTGGCGAACGAGCCGTTCCATCAACCGCCGCGAGTATCGGGCCATGTAGGCAACAAGAGCAACATATCCTGCGAAAATACAAATCTTCGTGGCCTGGCCCACAATGGTGACTTTCGAGGTGAACATCTCATCGCTGTATCCAACAAATTCGAGCTGGATTGAGTGGGTCAGAGCGAGATAGGCAAAGAGGCCCAGATACGTAACCAGTGCAGTTGCTCCCGCCACGATCGTGAGCCTTACATCATAGCGCAAGGCAGTCAGGCCGATGAGTGGAAACACCACTAGAAAAACATAGTTACAATAACGATGTCGACGCAGGAGGTGAGGTACTTCATAAACGGTCGGTAGCGTTTTCGCGCAATCTGGAGCGAGACGAGCAGGCCGTAGATACCTCCCACAACCAGCGCACCAAAGTTCATAGCATTCGCTTCGAGCGTCAGCCCGCTCGCATTGAAGATGGCAGTGACGGTCAGAATTGCGAGAAGAGTGAGGCGGGCGATACTGGCGAATCTTTCAGCTCGCACTTCTTCCCGTGCGAGAGCATAATTGATTCGGACGGAGAGATCTTCCATACGGATGTGTGCGTCGATTTTGCCAGGTGAAGGAAAGGACAAGCTTGGATATCTAAGTTGAAATCAGCGAAGGAAATCCCACCCAGCGGTTGCGTCCAACGTGCATACGCGCCTGGGTGCTTCCGCCAAACTAAGAACCTTTGGAGTCAAAGGCAACCGGGAGTCGCCTCTCGCGGATTGGCTCTAGAAGCTCGGACGTTAACCCGTTACGAGCCGCAACGCCACAAAAGCAATCATGTCACCCCGAGACGTTCCGCTTTATGAATCCCG
>JAPLFP010000134.1 GCA_026390585.1 Ignavibacteriales bacterium
AGGTCCCACCATTTGAGTTTCTTTATAAGAATCCGAATTTCCGCATTCCGCTCACCGGAAATTTCCCTGAGTTTGTTGGCAACGCAATTGGGAATGCAGATCTTCAACCGCAGCGTACCACGATGTACGAGCTGGGCCTTCAGCAGGAACTCACTCCGTTTCTCGGCATTACAGTCACCAGCTACTACAAGGATATTCGCAACCTGCTCGGAATGCAACTGTACATTAAGAATGACTTCAAGAAATTTGGCCAGTACATCAACCGTGACTATGGCGCAGTGAAGGGTTTCACGGTTTCGCTTGACAAGCGATTTAGCAACGGGTTTGGTGCCACCGTCGACTACACGTATCAAACCGCCTACGGTAACGCCTCCGATCCCAACGATAACTTCAACAAACAGCAAGCGAGTCCGCCAATAGAGATCAACAAGGAGCTTGTCTCGCTTGACTGGGATCGTCGGCATTCCTTGAATCTGACTTTGACGGCAGGCATTCCAGATGACATTATCGGCAGCCTCATTGCCCGGTTGGGGTCCGGTTTGCCCTATACGCCGTCATTCCAGAACCAACGTACGGGCCTCGAGAACAGCGATAACCGACCGATCTTTTCCAACGCCGACTTCTATTTGACGAAATACGTTACATGGCTTGATCACACGTTCTCGATATTCCTGAAGATCTACAACGTCTTTGACACGCCGGCTGAAGTCAATATTTTCACAGACACTGGCCGCGCTGGTTATTCGCTTGAACTCACCCGGGCGCAGCAAGCACCGAGAGGGGTAAACACATTGCAGGAGTACTTTGCCAGGCCGGACTTCTACTCGGCACCCCGACAAGTTGTTTTCGGTGCATTGGTATCCTTCTAGGGTTCAACAACGGAGTCGCGCAATGGTCCGACCATCGTTACACTTGGGTTTCTTCCTGACAGCGAGTCTTCTTGTCGCGGCAACCGGCATCCTTTCTGCGCAACGGCTGATTGACAAGAACAAGGGGAACCATAACGAGACCAAGAAGGGATTCATAGATGGAAACCTCGTTTCCACGGTCTACTACAATTTCGGCGAGATTGCGGATTGGCAGAACGAGCCGACCCGCAGTGGTGTGTGGCCGAAGGGAACGAATCACACTTACGTCGATGGTGTGGCAGTGATCGTGCAGGCAGAGACCAAAGATCCCCGTGGAAACATTATTCATCCGCTGGAAACAAACTACTACGAATACACCCGCTCAAATGTCGGGACAGGCGTGACATACGGCTGGTGGCCGCTGCCAAACTACGCTAATCGTTTTCAGTCAAGTCCGGCACAGAGCACGGATCCCAACACCTGGCCTTCAACCTGGCCTGATCGCCCGAGCGACTGGAACCAACGATGGAATGGTTTCTTCGGTAACGGTGTCCTGAATGCTGATCTCGAAACGTACTTTGTCTTCGACGACAATGAAGACCGTGAGTACATTCTCAAGAACAATTTTCATCCGGACGCTGATGATACAACGAGAGGCGGGCTGGGGATGCAGGTGCATGCCAGAGGGTTCCAATGGTCTCAGGTTCTCGCCGAAGACGTAATCTTCTGGTTGTATGAGATCACGAACATGGGGACAACGGACTACACGAAGACGCTCTTTGCGCAGTACGTCGATTGGGGCATAGGGGGGCACGATAACTCTTCCAATAACGCCGGTGATTACAATACAGACTTGAACCTCTCGTATGCGTGGTCCATCGTCCCGTTCGGGAGCCCCGGCAACTGGAGCCCCGTCGGATACACTGGCTACGCCTTTCTTGAAAGCCCGGGCATCGCTGACGATAACATCGACAACGATCGCGACGGTCTGACTGACGAGCGCCGAGATAATGTGGCGAAAGTTCTCATTACTGATCCCTACAAAGATCCATTTCTTCGTGACGTGCAGCAAGATACGGCGCGCTTCAGAAAGTTCTACGGCTACGCGTGGAATCCGCTTGGAATCCTCGGGCATTGGGACGCGGACGAAAACTGTAACTGGCGTCCCTTTAAGGACCTCGATGGCAACGGCAAATGGGATCCGGGAGAGCCTCTCAATGACGATGTGGGCACAGACGGTCTAGGACCTTTCGATGAGGGTTATCCCGGACCCGATCCCGATGGCTCCGAAGGCAACGGCAAGCCGGATCAGGGTGAACCCAATTTTGGGATCCTTGATAAGGACGAATCCGATCAGCTCGGCCTCACGGGGTTCGTCATTTCTGCAGTGCATACGTACGACCTGAACAACGACGAGCGAAACTGGACGGCTCTTTCGGCGCTTCCGCAGCCGCATGGGCAATCGTTGGTCGGCGTGAACTTGGCCAATCATTTTTCGAGCTATATCTTCCATCTATTTGGAAGGAATACCTACAGCATCCGGTCCGGACAGATTCAACAGACCGGGGAGACGGAACGCTTCTCGATGGCGTTGATCTTTGGGATGAACGCCGACGATCTTTTCAGACGCAAACGGACCGTCCAGCAGATCTACAATGCGAACTATCATTTCGCGAAGCCGCCTGACAAACCGACGGCGAAAGTGATTCCAGGCGATCATCGCGTCACATTGTACTGGGACAATCGTGCCGAACTGACATTCGATGCCTTCTATCAGAGGTATAACTTTGAAGGATACAGAATCTATCGTAGTACCGAAGCCAATTTCCTGGAAAACAAGATCATCACTGATGCATTCGGAAGACCGACTTTTCGGCTACCGATCGCCCAATTTGATTTGCTCGATGGTGTCAAAGGACTCCATCCTATTGGGGTCAGCGGCGCCTACTTCAACCTTGGCGACGACACGGGGCTGCAGCATTCATTCGTGGATAGCACCGTCGAAAACGGGCAGACCTACTACTACGCGGTTGTTGCATATGACCAGGGATTCACGACAACCACCGTAACGGGAGAGTTCTTGGGCATCCCGCCATCGGAAACGACAAGCATCATCAAAATCGACATCAACGGGCGTGTGAAGACGGATATCAACACTGCCGTCGTAACACCGCGTGCAGCGGCGGCCGGATATATTCCGCCGGAGATCGGCAGCTTGACAGCAACGGGTCCAGGGACCGGATCGATGAATCTGACAGTCCTTGACGCCGATTCCATTCGGAACAATGACACCTATCGGTTGGAGTTCGTTGATTCAACGGCTTTCCACACCAATTCGTACCCTTGGTACCGGCTCGTGGACAAAACAACGAGAGACACGGTAGTCTCGCTCACGCGTCTCCTGGCCGCACAAGTTCAATCGCCTGTGATCCGGGGTTTTGCCGCAACAATCACCAATGATCCTGACATCATTATTAATCCGGCAAAGACCGGATGGACCAAGGGGAATAGCAATTATGTGACGCAGGTCGGGTTCGATTCACGCTTCGCTCCGGCGTATCAACCTCGTCGCGTCAACTACCCGGCAGACTTCGAGATTCGCTTTACAGCCAAAAACCAGGGGGACACTTCATTCCCCGGCTCGAGTTTCAGCTCGGGGGTACCGTCGAATATCATCATCAAGAATTTGACAGAAAACATTGATCACGTTCAATTCATTTTCCAGGATATCAACGAGAATGCTGTGTTCGACGCCGGGGATGCGTTATTCATAGTGGCGGGAGACTCCGCGGGATTGCCGGCGACGCAGTTCTTCAGTGCGCAAAAGAGCTGGTCATTGACGTTTCTCCAAGACACACTCATTCCGGCGCCGTTGCAACGACTGCCGCAGCCCGGTGATGTGTTCCGCATCTCGACGAAAAAACCGTTCCGCACTGGTGAGTACTTCGAGTTTACAACGAAAGCACCTGCGCTCGACCAAACGAAGGTGAAGCAGGATCTGGGCAAGATTGCTGTGGTTCCCAATCCGTATGTCGGGGCTGCGTCGTGGGAGCCGCTATCGACTACAGTCGGCAGAGGAGAGCGGCGCGTCTTCTTCATTCACCTGCCACACGAATGTACCATTCGGATTTACACGATGAGTGGCCGTCTCGTGCAGACGATTACGCACAGCAGCACTATCGATGACGGCCAAGAGCCTTGGAATCTAGTCTCCCGCGACGGGATGAATATTGCGTATGGCGTCTACGTTTTCCACGTCGAAGCTCCCGGCATCGGGACGTATGTAGATAAGTTTGCTGTCTTGAAATAACATCCATGCTGACCTCAGGCAAATCGACCCGGAGTCGTAAGGTATGAAGAGACTTCTCATTGTTGTCCTCATATGCGGTTCAGCGGTTTTCTTGGCTAGTGCTCAGAGCGGGAGTCAAAACGTTTCAAAGTCCGGCACAACGGCAGCTACCTTCCTGGAGATTGGTGTTGGAGCGCAGGCGGTCGGGATGGGAGGCGCGTATGTGAGCGTTGCCAACAACTCGACGGCACTCCATTGGAATCCAGCCGGCGTCGCGTCACTGTCAGAGATGACTATCGATGTTGTTCATACCACCTGGATCGCCGATACGAAGTTCGATTTTGCCGGAGCCGTATTGCCGTTGGGAAGTGCCGGCACACTCGGGTTCAGTCTGACCGCACTCTCCATGGGAGACATGAAAGTGCGGACGGTCGAGCAACCCGAGGGGACAGGTGAGTATTTCAGCGCTGGTGATCTTGCTGCCGGTATTTCATATGCACGGCAACTCACGGAACGGTTTGCGATTGGTTTCACGGCAAAGTATATTCAGCAAACAATCTGGCACGAGAGCGCAAGCGCATTTGCCGTAGATCTGGGCACTACCTTCAAGACAGATCTCTTGGGCGGGATGACGATTGGTGCTTCGCTATCAAATTTCGGGACCAGTATGAAAATGTCCGGCCGGGACACACGTCAATTCGTCCGCCTGGACCCGAGTAAACAGGGATCGAGTGATCAAATCCCCACAAACATCGAACTTGATTCGTGGGACCTTCCCTTGTTTTTTCAGTTTGGCGTGTCGACGCGCGTGTTTGATAACAACCAGTACCGCTGGACCATCGCTGTGGATGCGCTCCACCCAAATGACAACTACGAAAGCCTCAACATTGGGACAGAGTTCGTCTATTCAGACTATTTGTTTCTCCGCGCCGGCTATCAGTCCCTCTTCCTTGATCAAGCCGAAGGTGGAATGTCATTCGGTCTTGGACTGACATCGGGTGATGTTCTCGGCAGCATTCGGGTCGCAATCGATTATGCCTATCAGGATATGGGTCGCCTCCAAGGTGTTCATGTTCTCACTCTTGGACTCCGATTCTGATACTATTGCTATGGAGGGTCGAATCATAAGTTCATCGGGGCACATTGCCTTCCTCGTACTACTCTTGATTGTGGCCCTCGCTCCTCCGGCAAATTCCCAACGCATCCGCGAGTTTTCGTCTTACTCTTCTCTGCTTGACCCAAAGTTGGACAAGGTCACGGTGGCTACGGTAGGTCCGTGGAAGATCTCCGCAAGCGAGTTTATGTTGAGTTACGAATATGGACCTGCATTCGTCAAGCGGGGAAAAGACTCCAGGCGACACTATCTGACGTTCATGGCCTATGAAAAACTGCTCGCCCTTGACGCAAGAGACCGAGGCCTTGCTTCGTGGCCCGATCTTCAGCGACAAGTCGAAGAAATCGTAGCGGACCTTGCCACTGAGGAACTCTACAAAGAGGATGTTCTGCCAAACGTGAAGGTGGGAGACGAGCAGATTGCACATGGCCTGGATCAGGATCGTGTCCACCTGACGGTCCGATGGATTTTCACTTCCTCGGCTGAGGGAATTGATGAGCAGGTGCGAATGATGAAAGCCGGGGTCACCTTTGATTCACTGTATGCGATCCAACTTCAGGGAGGGGTGAAGCCGGAGGATCGAGGACTCGAGACCACCAAATTCAACCTGCGTATGAAGAATCCTATGTTCGCTTCCATCATCGACACGATGCAAGCAGGAACGGTGTCGCTTCCCGTCCACGGTCCGGACGGTTGGTATGTCGTCAAGGTTGCCGATGTGTGGACGAACCCCATCGTCACGCAATCGGAGGAAGCAAAAATGCGGGAGGATGTAACGCGCAGCTTGAAACAGCGCCTCGCTGACTCACTCTCCGATGACTACGTGCAGAGAATCATCGTCGCCCAGCATCCCATCATTGTGCGCGAGTCCTTCAATGCCCTTCAGGCATATCTCGGAAGGAAATTCCTGAGCAAGGAGAAGTTTGAGGAATGGGGGCTGGCCGGTCGCAAGGGAGCGAAGGAACTGAAGGACGATTCGCAGCTCGACACGATTGCGTCTCGCGTCTTGGTTCAAATGAAGAAGAAAAATGTGAATGTCCGAACTTTCCTTGATTGGTACCGGATGCGTGAACCGTACATCAAGCTGACGCTGACATCGCAGCAGGGGTTCTTTCAATCCGTCGAAGGAATCATCTGGCGCATGGTTCGGGACCGCTTGTTGACAGATCGGGCATTTGAGCGAAAGCTGCAGAATCGTACGAGCGTCAGGCAACAGAAAGAGTGGTGGAAAGAAAAAATTCTTTATCTTGCCAACAAAGACCGCATTGCGGATGCAATCAAGGATTCGCTTCCGATGCTGCGAAAGTACTATCAGGAGAACGGCCGCAACTTTTGCGACACCACAGGGACTGTCAGACCGTTCGAGGAAGTGCGCGAAGACGTTTGGAGAGAGTATCATTCATTTGAATTGACAAAGAGATTACTTCATGAACTTCTCCGATTGAAACAGAAATATGGAGTGGCAATCAATGAAGATGCGTTGAAGAAAGTCGTCCTTGACATCGAAAATGATCCAAAGGCTATTGATGTCTTTACCGTCAAAAAGGGAGGCATCTATCCGCGCACAGCGTTCCCGACCATCGATGTTGACTGGCAATCGTGGAATTGACGTGACCTATCCTGAGGGGAAGCGATCAGCATGAGCCGAGGTTACGCCAGAAAGACATTACTTGCTGTGTCTGTGTGCGCCTTGATGTCGTGGATCGGATGCAACAATCCGAGGGGCCCCGAAGGTGCCGGCCGCAGCGAAGTCGTTGAGTTGACCTATTGGCCTGCCCCTAATCCTCAGGAGGTGCAGCTTGCCGACACGCTGGTTCGGCGATGGAACAGGACTCATCCCACGATTCAAGTTCGCATGCAGTCTATTCCGGTCAGTCAATCGACCGAAGAGGTACTGCTTGCTGCAATAGCCGGGAAGACAACACCGGATGTCTGTTCCAATATCTGGCCTGGCGCTCTTCACGAGTACACCCGTGCCGGCGGGCTGATTCCTCTTGATCAATTCACCGACTTCGATTCGATTGCCCTCGCCCGAACTCCGCGTGATCTTCTCGAGCCATTCCGCTCAGAAGACGGACACTACTATCAAATCCCGTGGAAGACAAATCCGGTCATGATGTTTTACAACCTCCGCATGTTTGAAGAAGTCGGTGTGGCGAAGGCTCCGCGCACGTACAGCGAATTCTTTGCTGCCGCGAAGAAGCTGACTCGGGATCTCGACGGAGACGGGCAGATCGATGTGTGGGCGGGGGAGCGGGACATCCGTCCCATCTGGTGGCAGAGGCTGTTTGATTTCTATCCGTTCTATATCGCGGCCTCCGGAGGCAAGACGCTTTTCAAGTCCGGAGAGCCGGATTTCAATGACGATGCGGCCAGGATCGTGTTTCAGTTCTTTCAGGAATGTTATCAGCAGAACTACTTTCCTCACACCTATTTCCAGGGTGGGGATCCCTTCCTCCTGGAGAAGAAGGCGACGCATTTTTCCGGACCATGGGAAGTTGCCACGCTTCATTCCCTTGCTCCGCACATCCGCTATGATGTTGCGCCGTTGCCTGTACCTGATGATTACGCGGGACCCGTTTATACATCCGGAGACTACAAGAATATCGGAGTGTTTGGGACGACAAAGCATCCCCGCGAGGCATGGGAATTTGTGAAGTATCTCCTGCAAGCGGAACACGATCTGTTGCTGTTGTTAACTACAAACCAGATTCCTGTGCGCGGCGATTTGCTGACGAATCCGCTGTTTGCGGAATATTTCCGGCAGAATTCAAAGATGGTCAGGTTTGCAGAACAAGCCGTCTCGACGCGTGGCGTGGATGCGGCGCCGGATCTGAAAGAAATCCTCGATGCAATCTCGCAGGAATATGAGGCGTGTGCGGTGTATGGGAAAAAAACACCGACCGAAGCAGTCAATGATGCATTCCGGCGAACGAAAGTGATTGTCGAGTGGAATAAATGAAATCTTTCTGGCTCTTCAATTTACCACGACATCGATATGCGAAGACTGGCTACTGGTTCGTACTCCCCTATGTCGTTTTTTTCGGGGGGTTTGTTGCCTATCCACTTATCTTTTCGTTTATCCTTCTGTTTCATCGCTGGAATATTGTTACGCCGATGGAGTGGATCGGGCTCAAGAACTTCGAACGATTGCTCAACGATCCCCTCTTCTTCAAAGCGATCCTCAATACTCTCAAGTTCTTGCTCATCCATATTCCGCTTCAAATGATCATTGCACTCGGAATTGCCGTGCTGCTGAATTCGAAATTGAAATTCCGGGGGTTCTTTCGTGCAGTCTTCTTCCTGCCTGTCGTGGTCTCAGGCGTCGTCGTGACGATTTTGTGGCAGCAACTGTATGCGTTCGACTCCGGCTTGCTGAACAGGATGCTCACGGCGGTCGGATTTGGGAGGGTTCCGTGGCTCATCGATCCTGACATGGCCATGCTGTCGATCGCTCTGATGGCAACATGGAAGAATGTAGGCATCTATATCATCTTGTTCCTTGTCGGTCTTCAGGACGTCCCCCGCGAGCTGTATGAATCTGCCAGCATCGACGGCGCCACACGCGCTCGCCAGTTCTTCCGAATCACGCTGCCGATGCTCCGGCCAACCTTTGTGGTTGTTGTCGTACTCTCAACGATTGGAGGCTTTTCGTTATTCGTTGAGCCGTATGTGCTGACCGGCGGCGGTCCGATGGAAAGCACACTCTCCGCGGTGCTGTATATTTACAACCAGGCATTCTATTTCAATCATATGGGGTATGCCGCGACTCTGGGATTCGTTTTCGCACTGATCATCCTTGGGGTCGTCTTGCTGCAGCGAAAGGTCATAGAAACGGAGCCGACGACGTGAAGGCAATTGCCAAATACGCTGCGCTGGGACTCGGCGCCGTCGTCTTCGCTTATCCGTTTCTCTGGATGATTGCCTCGTCGTTGAAACCGGAGGCCGAAATCGGCGGGTTCGGGTTGTGGTCGCCACACTTCACCTTGTTCAACTACGAGCAGGTAATCGAGCGCATCCCCCTTGGAAGGGCTTTCCTCAACAGTATCATCGTCTCCTTGTCTGCAACTGTTTCTGTGGTTGTGTTCGGGTCGATGGTAGGATATGCGCTCGCGCGTCTTCAATTCATCGGTCGGGGCACACTCTATGCCATAGTCGTGTTCACGATGACATTGCCTTTCCAGATTACGTTGATTCCGCAATACATACTGATGGTCAAGCTCGGGATCACCGATACCTATCTTGCTCTGGTGGCACCGACGCTGATGACTGCATTTAGCATCATTCTCTTCCGTCAGTTTTTTCTCTATGTCCCGCAGGCCTTGATAGATGCTGCGCGCATCGATGGGTGCTCGGAGCTGCGGATTCTCTTTCGAGTGATTTGGCCGCTCTCCCGACCGGTTGTTATTACGGTGTCGCTCCTTACGTTCATGTCGAGCTGGAATGAAGTTCTGTGGCCTTTGATCGTGGTGCGTAATCGCTCATTGATGACGATGCCGCAGCTTGTCACACTCTTTACGATCGGCGGCGAGGCGGAGTCTTTGCTGGGATTGCAGCTGGCGGCTGCGACGCTCCTCGCTTTACCCATCATCATCACCTACTCGTTCTTCCAGCGATATTTTATCGAGAGCATGGCGTCAGCGGGGATAAAAGGGTAGAAGAGGGTTAGGATTGGATTTCAGTGGAGAAACATGCCGTGAAGCGTTGGATAATCGCTCTTCTTGTATCGATCGAAATCGCGTCAGTGCTCTATGCGCAAGAACCGCGTTCGGATTGCGATCCGTTGACATATTTCTTCGATGGTCGGCATGGCCAGGTTGAAGTGGGGGGGAGGTATGTGGGTTTCGAATTTCATCACAGCCGGCCGGTCCCTTCCCGCATCAGCTTTTTCTATCCGGTTGCCAACAGCATCGATGTCAGCACGGACTACTGGAAGCGGGATAACTCGATGCCAATGGCAATCGGCTTCCGGATTGGCAATGGTCAGGTTGAATGGATCCATCGCCAGTCATGGTCATATCTCCTCAGCCCTCATAGAGTAACGTTTGTGAAAAAGACTGACAGTCTTGAATGGACCATCTCATATGAGTTCTGTTTGAATGAGCCGGCGGCTGTCGCATCCATCGTGGTGAAGAATATAAGCAGGCATCCTCTGACGATTGAGCTTTATACACATTTATTGCTGAGTCTGCGAACGTGCCAGACCTACGCGCGCAGGGATTCCTCGCTGATTGCGTTCAATCCCGGCACGCAGGCGCTTTCCGCCTGTTTCAATTATGTCGATACAGACAGCGCGGCAGTGTTTGTGCAAAATGTGGGTCAACAGCCGAACGAATGGATATCGGACGCGAACATCATTGGGGCAACAGACAGCGGCGGCTCACTTTGGCCTTCGAATCTGCATTCGTCACCAGAAAGGACATCCACACAAGCAACGCGTGGCCGCGGTGTAGCTGCGTTTGTCTATCGCAAGACACTCGAACCGTCAGATACGCTGAAAATCACTCAGATCGTCGGAAGTTGCAGGCGATCGGAAATCGCGGATCGTATTGCGCGACTCCGCTTGCATTGGAGCGAGGAAACTCTGGCGTACGATAAGTATGTCCGGGGGAAAGCACAGACGGAAGCTCATTTTATGACCGGAAACAAAGAGATTGACCGTTCAGCAGTTTGGGCTCGTGCTTTGATAGCAGCGAATGCCCATTATCTGAGGGGGAGAGTTGTGCCGATGCCTTGCCCGGCAGAGTACAATTTCTTCTTCACTCATGACCTCTTGTTGACGAATCTGGGTGCGGTGAATTTTGACCTTCCACGGGTAAAGGAAAATCTTCTTTATCTTATATCGCTGGCTAAGGATAGTGTCATCCCGCACGCGTACTACTGGCGCGACGACGGGTTTAAGACGGAATATTGCGAGCCGGAGAATTGGAACCATCTCTGGTTTGTCATGGTCGCCGGAAGTTATCTGCGTCATTCCCTGGACGATTCGACAGGTCTGCTCCTCTACCCGGAGCTTACAAAAAGTGTCCGCGCGATGTTGACGCGACTCCATTCCGACGGTCTCATGTATGCTTATCGCCCGGATTGGTGGGACATCGGTCATATCGAAGGCTCGCGGGCGTATCTCACTTCGCTGGCGATCCGGGCTTTGAGAGAATACCTCTTCATTAGTTCCTTTCTTCACAAATCCAGTGCGGAGCTTCTGGAGTATGAACGCACAGCCGATCTTATGCAACATGCTCTTGTCGAGCGCCTATGGGATAACAAGGATGAGTATCTGACGAATTTCAATGGGCAGACAAAGGATTATCACTTCTATGCGGGATCATTGATCGCTTCCGTGTATGAGTTGCTGGATGAGGCGCATGGGCAGAAACTCGTGGCAACGGCTGAAAGACAATTGGTCGACCAACGGATCGGAATACGCATTGCAGCACCGGTTGATTTTGCCACCGACTCTGTTGTTCGAGCTTTCAAGTTTTCTGGTGCCGAGGCGGGCCCGCCCTATTCCTATGCGAACGGCGGCGTATGGCCGCACGGCAATGCATGGTATGCGCTGGCGTTGAAGAGCATCAACAAGCTGAAAGAATCATACGATTTCATCGGGCGCACAATGACGATCGATGGGATTGCCCAAAGTCCGAATGGGTTGCCGGCAATGTATGAATACCGCAGTTCTGATCCGAACTCCCAGGATTTTGGGACGATCGACAAACCTTCCTTTCTATGGGCCGGAGGGATGTATCTGCAGGTTCTCTACCGCCTTTTGGCAATCGATGAGAACGACTGGAACATTGGAATTCGAGGCGCCCTGCCGTCTCAATGCGACTCGGTATCCTGTTCCTTTTCGTTTGCCGGTCTCAGGGAGCTAAGAGTCCGCCGAATCCCTAGTGGAGATTGCCTGCTGATGGTTGACGGAGAAGCGGTGCCCTCTCGCATCGTGCCCTTGGATTTCCGTTCAAAACGCCATTGGGAGTTTACGCCTAACACGTTTCGTACTCCTGTGTTGGTAAGTGCAACTGCGATAGTCCATTCTGTCGTGTATGACAGCTTGAAGAAGCAAATCCGATGTGATGTGTCGTCGTTCAACGGACATCGGACGCTGCTTGTGATTGAGAGCGAGAATCCCACAGAAAGTATTCTGATAGATGGAACAACAGCTCATGGGTCGGTTGCTCCAGCGGAGCATTCTTCACGACAGAGAACCACAGTTGAGTTCCAGGGATCGGAACAACGACAACATGTCATACTTCAATTCTGAAAGACAATGAAAGTCGCACTTTTTGAGAAACCTCATCAGCTCAACGTTACACACAAAGACCTTCGCAGGTTGAATGGCGATGAAGTTCTGGTCAAAGTCACTGCGTGCGGCGTGTGCGGAACCGATCTGCATATCGTCGAAGGCAGCTCGCGCTCCTCTCCGCCGGTGGTCTTGGGGCATGAATATGCCGGCATTGTTGCCGACTCGGGCAAAGAGTCGAATGGATACACCGTCGGAGATCATGTCGCAATCGATCCGAATATCGCCTGTGGAACGTGCTTCTATTGTCGCCGCGGTGAAGTGCACCTGTGCGAACGCCTTCGAGCGCTCGGTGTCGATATCGATGGTGGCATGGCGGAATTCTGCATTGTTCCATCGTCGCAGTTGTATCATATCCCGGGCACAATGACCCCTGAGCATGCTGTTTTCATCGAGCCGCTCTCTTGTGCGGTGCACGGGATCGATCGAGCTCGGATTCGCGCTGGCGATACTGTCGTAATTCTCGGCGGTGGCACGGTTGGGCTTCTGTTGCTGCAACTGGCGAGGATCTCCGGGGCCTCGCGGGTAATCATCGTTGAGCCGGTGGAGTGGAAAAGAACAATTGCGACCCGCATCGGCGCCGACGAAGCTCTTGATCCCATGGCTGTAGACGTCTTCCAGAATGTGAGGGACCTGACAGGCGAAGGCGCAGATGTGGTGATCGAGTGTGCCGGCCGTTCGGAGACAGTCGCCCTCTCGTTGAAACTTGCACGTCGGGGAGGAACGGTGGAATGGTTCGGCGTGTGTCCGTTGGGAGAGATGGTTCAGATGGAGCCGAACAATGTGTATTTCAAGGAGCTCACGATCGTGGGGTCGTACGTGAATCCACACACATTTGACAGGTCCATAGCGTTGGTTGCTGCAAACAAAGTTGGCTTCGATCATTTTGTTGTTCACAAGTTTCCTCTGGACGGGGTCCACGAAGCGCTGAAAGCCTTGGCAGAGGGGAAGACGATCAAGAGTCTCATTCTACCCACACTCTGATATCATGGTGGGAAGCACTCATAACTGCTGTACGCCGTAGTTTCCTGTCGGAATGTTCCCTGGCTTTCGGACTCAGTGAATATGAAGAAAACAGTTCTCATTCTCTTGTTTGCGGTTGCGATGGCTTTCAGTCAACCGCGAACGAACTCCCTGGTCAACTTCGCACACCTCCAGCATCTCACCCAGGAGATCGTACTGAATGGCGGGCGTGTCAGCATAGTGCATGTGTATGCGAACTATCCGGGTTACGAATGGGTCGAGGCAGGTGATTCGGGTGAGGAAGGAATTGCATGCGTGGACGATGCAGCACGTGCTGCGGTAGTCTATTTGAGAAGTTATGAACTTCAACACGACACTTCCAGTCTTACCGCTGCTCGCTCCCTTCTGCGGTTTGTGATGTCCATGCAGGCGGACGATGGGAAGTTTTACAACTTCGTTCGGCGCGATTACTCAGTCAACTGTGATGGGAAGACAAGTGTCAAATCGTTCGGATGGTGGGCGGGGCGTGCAGTCTGGGCAATATCTCTTGGTTTTCGGCTCCTGAAGGATGTCGATGCGCAGTTCGCAAGTGATTTGAATCGGTGCATCCAGCGATCGCTTCCGCATGTAGAACAGTTGGTTGCTCGAAATAGTCAAACGAGGGAAACTGCTAGCTTCCAGATTCCGACCTGGCTTCTGTATGAGTCAGGCTCAGACGCCACGACTGAGTTGATGCTCGGCCTTATTGAATTCTCTCGGGCGACGAATGACGAACACGTGAAAACATACATACAGAAGTTGGCAGATGGATTAATGGTGATGCAGGACGGGGATATTCGGACGTTTCCGTTCGGGGCACATCGCTCGTGGGAAACCATGTGGCACTCGTGGGGAAACAGCCAGTCACACGTACTTGCATATGTGGGGAGGGTGCTCGGGGACAAGAAAATGATTGCATCGGCGGAAAAGGAAGCAAAGGGATTCTACACTCGCTTGCTGATGGATGGGATGTTGAAGGAATGGAATTTTGCGGAGCCGCAAAAGAAATCCGTGTATGAACAGATCGCTTATGGCATCCGTCCAATGACCCTGGGGTTGCTCCGGCTATACGATGCAACGGGCAACAAAGTCTATTTGAAAATGGCAGGGCTTGCGGCTTCGTGGCTCTTCGGCAACAATGTGTTGCACGAATCGATGTACGATTCCACCACCGGCCGATGTTTTGATGGGATCAGCGACTCCACACGCCTTAACCGCAATTCCGGTGCGGAGTCGACAATTGAGGCCTTGTATACGCTCCTCGAAATCGAACAGTATCCGCTTGCGAAAAAGTATCTGAACTACAAAAAGAAGACGAACCGGTCGACGAAGGAAACGATGGCCGCCACTTTCCAGAATGACGAAGGCGATTTGTTGGTGCTCACGTTGAATCTCAAACACGGGACTGTGCTCGCACGAGAACAATGATGCAATGCCGGAAATACTCGACCCTGAGACGCAGATGGGGCATCGTTGTGCTCGCAACTCTCATCATCGCGAGCGTTTGCACAGGCCAACAAATCACAATTTATCGTATTGAATCGATGCCCAACAAGCCCTTTCCTTACTTCATGAGGGACTGGAAGAGAGTTGCCAAGGGCTACGATTCACTTGTGTTCAATCTCAACGCGACAGGACAATACCTGCCATTTCTTTCGCTGTATTCGAACACCGTGAACTATCCCGGTCAGGGAAGCTTCAGGCTGCCGAGCTACGTTGGATCCCCCGGATCCGGGGGAGAAGGTGTGAATTGTTTGCCGGCAGTTGTCGGAGCAAGTCTGGTCGGTATCGACAAAAGCAGCCAACAAGGAATGAACTGGGTATCGATGTGCAAGGAGTGGTTCAACAATCGTCCAGCTGAGAACGTGTATCTCAATCAGCCGAGAGCCGGTAGCGGAAACGACTGGTGGTACGAGACGATGCCAAACGTCTTCTTTTATCAGATCAGCGCTCTCTACCCGACGACCAGCGACTTCTCGCTTCAATTCACCACGGTTGCCGATCGATGGCTTGCCGCCCTCCGATCAATGGGAGGAGGCGCCGCACCCTGGAATGTGCCGAATGTAAACCATCGCGCGTGGTCGCTTTCAACCATGACCCCAAACGACGGCGGTGTCCACGAGCCGGAAGCGGCGGGTGCCATCGGGTGGATTCTGTACAATGCATTCGTTAAGACGGGTCAGACGAACTACCGCATGGGCGCGGAATGGGCTTTAGAGTACCTCAACAGTCTACAATCAAACCCGGCGTACGAACTGCAGTTGGCCTACGGCGTCTACATTGCTGCGAGAATGAACGCGGAGCTGGGGACAACATATGATGTCGCGAAAATGCTGAACTGGTGTTTCGATATTGGACCATTGCGGAATTGGGGTGCAATGGGAAAGGATGACAATTGGTTTGGATATGATTGCGCCGGATTGATCGGCGAGGTAAACGGGGTCGACAACTACGCCTTTGCAATGAATACGTTTGAGCAGCTCGGAGCGCTTGTGCCGCTTGTTCGCTATGATGCGCGATTCGCACGTGCGATCGCAAAGTGGGCACTGAATGCAGCGAACGCTGCCCGCCTGTTCTATCCGAACTACTTGCCAGATGATCACCAGGACAGTCGCCTGTGGTCGGTTTCATACGACCCGGGTTCCTACATTGCCCACGAGGCACTTCGTCAGTACAAATCCTACCTTGGCCCTTCCAACAATACGCCTGGTCCTTATGCGACGGGCGACGCAATCACAGGCGGATGGGCAGCAACAAATCTCTCGCTTTACAGTTCGTCCCACGTTGGCATCATGGGCGGGATCATTGACACGACGAACGTCCCGATGATCCTGCGACTCGACGTTCTGAAGACCGACTACTTTCACAGGCCGGCATATCCAACATATCTTTATTTCAATCCGGATTCGACTCTGCACGCTGTCAATATCAATACTGGGTCTGGTCAGCACGACCTCTACGATGCGGTTAGCCATTTGTTCGTTTTGCAGAATGTGACTGGATCGATCTCGTTGCCAATCAAGGCGAACACTGCCATGCTCATCGTTATCGCACCGTCGGCAGGAGCAATCACGTACGACCTCGATCGGCTGCTCATCGACGGCGTGGTTGTGGACTTTCTGACGGGTCGGGCGGTCGCAAACTATCCGCCCAGGATCAAGAGTCTGGTTCCTGACAGCAGCACAATTCTCACGAAGCACGCAGTCCATATTTATTCCACGGCGACGGATAAGAACAATGACGCTCTTACGTATTCGTGGGGCGGTTCAGGGGGAACTATTCTTGGCGGTGGATCTGTGGTTACGTGGCTCGCTCCGGATACCGTCGGAACTTACGTCGTGACGTGCACGGTGACGGACATGCACGGAGCACAGGCGATTTCGGCTGATACGTTCAACGTTGTAAGATCCATCAATAACCCGCCGGTGATCCAAAAGATGAAGGCAATACCGAAAAAGATCAATATCGGCGCGACAACAACACTCAGTTGTCTGGCTGTTGATGCGGATAGCAACGCGCTCTCCTATCGTTGGTCGGCGCGGAGCGGTTTGTTGAGTGGGAGCGGCTCGCTTGTTTCGTGGCAGGCGCCCCCGACAGAAGGTAACTACTACATCCGTTGCGTTGTGGATGACGGTTTGGGTGGGATAGCAACAGACAGCGTTGGGTTGGAAGTGAGAGATTTCTCCAAAGTGCAGTCGGGCAGGTTGGTAGCATTTTATCCTTTCAGCGGTGATGCGAAGGATGCCGGCGAATTTCATCACGATGGTCGCGTCAATGGCGGATCGTTTGTCGGCGATCGGTTTGGTCATCCTTCAAACGCCTTCTCACTCGATGGTGCGACGGCTTCGATTGTCGTTCCGAATGATTCTGGTCTGAATTTTCAGAACGGGATCACTGTGAACTTCTGGATGACCGTGCGAGCCTTCTATGAGCGTGAACAGTATCCGATTTCCCACGGCAACTGGCAAAATAGGTGGAAAGTCTCGATTTCAAACAAATACTTACGCTGGACTGTCAAAACACCAACAGGAACCAAGGACCTCGATTCGGAAACACAACTGACGTTGGACAGTCTGTACAACGTCACCGTGATCTACAGTGGTGCCGATATGGAGATCTATCTCAATGGTGCCCTGGATGCATTTTCCGCCTGGTCAGGTGCAATGATGACGACGTCGTACGATCTGACGATAGGCCAGGATCTGCCCGGCGATAACAACTACAATTTCAAGGGCGTGCTGGATGATATCCGGATATATGATTATGCACTCTCGGTTCAACAGATTGCGAACCTGTTCGACATCAACACCGCCGTCACAGTGACGAATGATCCTGGAAGTCTCACGAGTTTCGTGCTCTACCAAAACTATCCGAATCCATTCAATCCATCCACCATTATTCGGTTTAACGTACCACCTCCTCAACGTGTCCTCGTGCGAGTCGAAGTGTACGATGTCCTCGGCCGCCGTGTCGACACGCTCCTTGACGGTGAAGTGGTCGGAGGATTGCAGGAGGTTGTCTGGAATGCGGGTCGATTCCCGAGTGGCGTGTACTATTGCCGTTTGACAACCTCCTCCACAACTCAAAGTCGAAAAATGATACTCGTAAAATAATGAAGGTCGATGAAAAGGATTGATCTCAACGGTGTGTGGCAATTCAAGGCGGCTACGCCGAAGAAAAATCTCCCGCCCGATCACCCGGATGTCCAGGAGTGGATGAAGGCTTCTGTCCCCGGGACGGTGCACACAGACCTCATGGCCGCTGGCCGCATACCTGATCCGTTCGTTCGGATGAATGAACTCGACGTGCAATGGATCGGTTCACAGCGATGGCTCTACCGGAGGGAGTTCGAGGTTGAACAAGACCTTATAGTGGAAGACACTGTCTACCTCGTCGCCGAAGGACTCGACACGTACGCGCTGGTGAAGCTCAATGGACACATCGTGGGCGAAACGGCTGATATGTTTGTGGAGCATCGCTTCGACGTGAAGAATTTCTTGAAGAGGGGAAAGAATGTGCTCGAAGTGTTATTCGACTCTCCGGTGATCCATTCCCAGAAACTCCAGCGACAGTATGGGGCTTTGAAGGTTGCTCTCGAACCGCACCGTGTGTATGTGCGCAAGGCACAGTACTCATTCGGCTGGGACTGGGGGCCGAAGCTCACAACTTCAGGCATCTGGCGAGACATCTATCTGGAAGCAGTCTCCGGTTGTCGAATCGCCAGCGTGTTCGCTCGATCGGAAAAGATCACGAAAAACAATGCCGTGGTTCGTGTCACCATTGAGCTTGAACGGAGCATTAAATCTTCTGTTGATCTAACGATGGAAATCCAAGGCGAAGGATTTGAACACAGACAATGTTTTGCCATGCGCGGCGACACGAAATCGCTCGTCATAAATGTTCAAAATCCCCAATTGTGGTGGCCAAACGGATACGGAGAGCAACCCCTCTATCAGCTTCGTGTGACGACATCAGTCAATAGGGTCGAATGCGACCGGAAGGTCACATCGTTCGGTATTCGAAAAGTGCGGCTGGTGCAGGAGAAGGATGAAGAAGGACGATCGTTTATCATCGAAGTCAATGGCGTGAAGATCTATTGCAAGGGTGCCGACTGGATTCCGTGCGACAACTTCATTCCACGCATTCGTCCGTCAACGTATGAACGGCTGCTGACGTTTGCGCGGGATGCACATATGAACATGATACGTGTTTGGGGGGGCGGCATTTACGAGCAGGATGTTTTCTATGAGCTCTGTGACCGATTGGGACTAATGGTGTGGCAGGATTTCATGTTCGCGTGTGGAGAATACCCGGAGCAACCCTGGTTTCTTCGGTTAGTGAAAGACGAAGCTGCAAAATCAATCTCGCGCTTGCGCAATCACCCCTCTGTCACCATTTGGTGTGGCAATAACGAGTGCGAGTGGATCTTTTGTACTGAGAACCTGGACAAAACGCCCGGTGACATGACAGGCGCACCGATCTTTCGAGACCTTCTTCCTTCACTTTGTCAGTCGCTCGACGGGACTCGCCCTTACTGGCGCAGCTCGCCATTCGGAATCGGATTCCCAAATGCCGAGTCCAGCGGTAATCATCATCAGTGGGCTGTGTGGGGCCTCTGGAAAGACTACAGGGAATACGAGAACGACAATGCGCGATTCGTAACGGAGTTCGGTTTTCAGGCGCCGGCTAACCTGAGGACATTCGAACCCGTCCTGCTTCCTTCTGATCGAACCGTACAAAGCAGAGTGTTCGAGCATCATAACAAGTTGCCCGACGGTACGGAACGCCTCTTCCGGTTCCAGGCGGCGCATTACACCGTGGGAACGGAGCTCGGTGACTTCATCTACAAAGGACAATTGGTTCAGGCGGAAGCCTTGAAAACTGCCGTAGAGCATTGGCGCCGCCGCAAATTCAAGACCGCTGGATCCCTGTTCTGGCAGCTCAACGATTGCTGGCCTGTGAGCAGTTGGGCGGTCATCGACAGCGCACTGCGCCCAAAGGTCGCTTATTACTACGCAAAGAAGTTCTTTGCCCCGATTATTGTAAGCTTCAAGAAAAAGAAAGATGGATTGGAAGTATGGTTAACGAACGATCTCCTCTCGCCGGTTGCCGGAGAGCTTGAGGTCAGCCTCCGTTCCTTTGACGGAGCGGTAGCCTGGTCGAAGAAATCGCGGGCGTCTATTGCCCGTAATGCGTCGAGAGCAGTGATTGGGATCGGCGTTCCGGAGTACGATAAGTCTGATTCCGGCCAATCTTACCTGCTGGCACAATTCAAGGTAGGAGGAGAAGTTCGTTCTGAGAACAGATTCTTCCTGTGTGAACCGAAGCATATGCAGAGGCAAACGCCGAGCATGACATTCGAGCTGGACAAGGTGGAAAGCAATACCTATTCCATAACCATCAGCTCGACGACATTCATCAAAGGTGCCTGCATAGAATTCGAAGGAGAAGATATTGAGATTGACGATAATTTTTTCGATGTAGATGCAGGAATATCAAAAAAGATCCGAATCGCTTTCCAGGCCTCCGAGGAATTGGCCAGAAAGAGGATCAAACTTCGGTCGCTGTGGAGCTGAATCGGAGGGGCGAAGCAGGATGTCATCAACCACCCTACAAGGGAGTATGTATCTATGAACTCGTCAGAGCTACAAGTGCGGCGGCAAAGTATCGTCATTACACCGGATACGAAACGGGTTCTCCTCAGGCCGTTCGTTCCAGTTCCCGGAGGTGCGGAAAGGACAAGTCGCATCGTTGGACAGATCATGAGACTCTCTGATGCAGAAGCCCGGCGAGTCCTCGAGGGTGTGTTGGGAGAATTCCGCGACCGCCATCGAGACGCTGAGGGTTTCTTTGAGCGGCGGTTCAATCAACTGAAACCCTTGCTGCCGTCAAAATTCAAGCCGTCGAAGACAAAGCGTCTTCTGATTGGCTCATACTTCACCTGCGAGTATTCCCTCGAAGCGGCTGCGCTTTTCAACCCATCAATCGTTCCTCATCCTGACCAGAGTGAGCTGGAGACCGACTCGATCCGATTTATTATGAGCTTGCGTGCAACTGGAGAGGGGCATATCTCGTCCATTGAGTTTCGTACAGGCACGATCAACAAGTTGGGCGAGGTCACGGTCGATTCACCAAATCGCTATGTATCGTCTGCGGAAGAACGTCCTGACCCGGTGTACGAAAAGTCTGAGTTTACGACGAAGCTTCACGATGAGGGCGCCCTGACGTCGGCGACAAGAGAAATTCTCCGCCCCCTGTCCAAGAAGTTCAGGCGATCACAACTGGTGACACGGATCGCACGATTCAGAAAGAGCCACGCAAAACTGACCAGCGTTCAGAACCGTTCGATCGAACAAGCCGCAACGTGGGTTGACCCAAACTACACAATCAGGTTCTCGAAAACACACGAACTTTCAGAACGAGCGATCTTCCCGGTTTCCTCTTATGAGAGGAATGGCATAGAAGACGCGCGCTTCGTCAGATTCACTGATGATGACGGAACTGTCACCTACTATTCCACGTACACCGCTTACAACGGCAGAGAAATCAGGCCTCAGTTGATTCAGACAACTGACTTCACGCATTTTCGGATCCGGTCACTTAGCGGAGATGCCGCGACCAACAAAGGAATGGCATTGTTCCCGAGAAGAATCGGTGGAAAATTCGCGATGATAACGAGGCAAAACGGCGAGAGCCTCTACATCGCGCTGTCAGACGACGTTTCGCGGTGGATCAAGCCAGTCAGGTTGCTGATTCCGACCCACGCATGGGAGTTCACTCAAATCGGCAATTGTGGATCTCCCGTGGAAACGGAGAAAGGCTGGCTTCTTCTCACACACGGTGTCGGTCCCGTGAGAAAATACTGTATCGGTGCCGTCTTGCTCGATCGAGACAATCCAGTCAAGGTGATTGGACAGCTGCCAGAGCCGTTGATTGCCCCGGATGAATCTGAGCGGGAAGGCTACGTACCGAATGTAGTATACACATGCGGTGCGATTCTGCATAGTCGCACGTTGATCATTCCGTATGCGATGTCGGATACTGCAACACGCATCGCAAGTATTGGCATCGATGAGCTTCTGGGAAGAATGCAGTAAAAGGATTCGAGAGGACCTCACAGCGGTTCCTTCTGAGGTCAAAATCGAATTAATCCTTGATTGCGCACTTGCCCCTCAGACAGAATAGATTTCAGTTGACAGAGGGGAGCGACAAATGTTGCGCTAGGATATGACGAAGAAAAGCAAAGAGGCAATCCCGGAAACCTGGAATTGCCTCTTCGTTTTACTATGCGCCGGTTCTTTTGCCGATTATCGACCGACGATTGCTGGTTGAAGAACCCGTCAACGCGCCAAATCGAAAATCAGAAATCGACGATCGGAAATTGTCTTTCCCGTTTCGCTTCGCTCAACGGGATGCTGAAAATGACGAAGGAGTTAGCTTCACTCCGTTCGCTAACTCCTGTCATTTTCGCAGTAGCCCTAACGGGATTCTCGAGCACCCTGAAAATGCGTGCATCCTGATTACTCTAGAGCTTGACTGACTACATCAAAAAGCCCCGTAACTCTCAACCAATTCTTGAATCAGATTTTAGCAGATAATCCTGCCTTCGAGGTGTTACACGGCCGGCTCGGTGCTGGAAGGTTGTGGGGTCAAGTCCTGAACAGGACCGTTCGACTCCGCTTCGACTCGTCCCAAGAAAAGGGACTCGCTCAGCGTCGCTCACGGTTCCTGGCTCCGTAGCAAAGAAGGGTTCTGAAAATCAGAACCCTCCAGGGTGCCCTGCACAGGAATTTTACCCAGCTCACAACTCTGTGCAGGGTATTTGAGATGCCGTTAGGCTAGACCGAGAACCCTCTACGTACCCCCCCCAGCGAGATTTGACAACTGCTCTCGTCCGCGGGATGACCTGTTTACGATCATGTGTGAATTCCCGCTTAACTGAGAGGAAGAGCCAATGGAAGGCCTACAGGCTCGCCAAGAAATGGCTTCAGGAAGAACGATCTGTCAGCCTTCAGGCGACTCCTCGGTTGCCGGTTCAATCCCCCGGGGCTTGTTACCTACGGCAGTTGACACCATGCGTCGCGCTTTGAACTCCACCGGCACGATTTGCATATTATGTACGAAAACCGTATCTATTAGTCGCAGAAGTGGACGATTTTGGTCCCTTTCTGCTATCGATAGGACAATCATGAACACAAGAGCGCGCTTCAGTGACTTGCCAGACTTTGTCGACCACCTCCAAAGCCAGGGCAGATATAGCTTCTCAAAAGCCGGCGCCGAAATTGTCAAAGACAACAACGGCGGGGCTCTCCGAAAAGCACTTTGGAGACTCGAAAGCAAGAAACGAATCAGAAGAATAAGACGTGGATTCTACGTCATCGTTCCATTGGAGTATTCGCGCACGGGAATCATTCCGGCCGAGTGGTTCATTGCAGACCTCATGAAGTTCCTCGATCAGCCCTATTACGTCGGACTTCTCTCCGCGGCAGCTCTTCATGGAGCATCGCACCAGCAACCTCAAGAGTTCCACGTCGTGGTTCCGAAGTCGGAAAGAGATATTCGAATCGAGGGCCTTCGAATCAGATTTTTCAAAAAGACGAGTATGAAGTCCTCTCCGACAGAAGAGGCAAAGACATCGACAGGCTACATGCACATTTCAAACCCCGCCGTAACGGCCGTTGATCTTGTAGCGTACGCCAGCCGGGTCGGTGGATTGGATCGCGTGCTGACAGTACTCCAGGAACTGAGCGAAAAGATCACGCCTCACATGCTACTTGAGGCTGCAAACAGAGAGAAGAGCCTGTCCAACTTTCAACGCCTGGGATGGTTGTTGCAGCACGCGCAAAAAGATGAGCTGGTCGCCTCGTTGGCTGATTGGATCTTGAAAAAGCAGCCAAACCGAACGCCGCTTGATCCCGCTCTGCCGCGAAAAGGCTTTCCCCGCGATTCTCGTTGGAACGTTGTCGTCAACCTGCAGGTTGAGGGCGAGCTTTGATTCCGCGCTCATATATCGTAGAGTGGCGATCAATTGCCCCGTGGATTTCTGACACACAGGTCGAGCAGGATCTCTTAATCTGTCGCGTTCTGATTTCTCTTTTCTCAAACAAGCTCATTGCAGAGAATCTCGCATTCAGAGGCGGAACAGCATTACACAAGCTATTCCTGAATCCACCCTCGAGATATTCAGAAGACATCGATCTAGTTCAAATCAACGCTGGTGCGATCGGTCCTCTCATGGACGCTATCCATGAAACGCTTGACGGGTTCCTCGGAACACCGAAGCGGAAGCAAGCTGAGGATAGCGTCACTCTAATCTATCGAGCTGATTCGGAAATACCCCCGGTAATACCGCTGAAGCTTAAAGTGGAGATCAACACTCGCGAGCATTTCAGCGTGCTGGGATACCTCGAAGAACCATTTCAGTGGATTCGAGATGGTTCTCCGGGAACTGCAAGCTGACAACATACAAGTTGGATGAACTGCTCGGAACAAAGCTCCGGGCCCTCTATCAACGCCGTAAAGGGAGAGATCTATTCGACCTGTGGCTTGGGTTGACCCTTGGAGAGGCGAACCCTAACACGATCGTGCAGACATTTCGAAAGTACATGGAAACCGAAGGCCATTCGATTTCAAATAAGGAGTCTAGAGAGAACCTCCTAAAGAAGATGCAGACGAAATCCTTTCTCACAGATACAGACAACCTTCTGAGACCGACAATCAACTATGACTGGCAGAAAGCATTCCAATTGATCGATCAACAACTCCTCAGGCTTCTCTGAGATACAGCCCGATCCGAGATCGACGTACCGATGAGTATGCCTATAAAGCCACGCTACTACAATGTTGCCTTCAAATCCCCTCCAAATTGAACTTTTTATGTCGCTCTTTCGCGGCAGATCAGATGTTTATGCGCGTCGATGGGAAA